>DASRWN010000101.1:0-29922 GCA_035654595.1 Gallionella sp.
ACAGTGTGGATAGACCGTGCACAAGGTTGACCAAGGCGCATTGATCATCTCCTATTGCCTTACTACCGCCACTAGGAGATGTGCCATCAAAATATGTGCACGCCCCCACGTTGTTATTCTGGCTGGAGGGATTGTCCACGACAACCATAATATTGGGGACAGTTGTGCTGGCGTTCAGCCCGGTATAGATGTCGATGTCCTGCGCGCGGCTTGAAACTGCAAAGCTCAATAATCCAACGCACAAAATAACCGGTAAAAATTGTTTGGTGTTCATCATTTTTTCCTCCAATCACATGCTCAAAGTTAGTTCTGCAACGTTTCAAGCCGGTTCAACATTCATTGCAATTACAGTCGCCATTAGTAAAACATTAACAGGTGTTTTTGCCATTTTTAGAAATTGTAGAAACTCCCTGGTGCAATGTAGCCGTCGCTCCGCTATTGTTGTCCAGCACGGTCGCCTGCACATCCCACTGTTGCGTGTAACACGCTGTTGCCGCTTTAGAGGGGGCGCCGGAAGCGCTCGCAGTATAGTTGCCACTGTTGCCGCCGTTGTTACCAGTAATGCAGGTGGAGCCGGCAGGCAGCAACGGGTCGTTGTTCAGCAGAGGGAAAGAACTCAGGCAGACCGGCTGCGCGACAGTCACGTTGTAAGTGGTCAACCCGTTGGTCACCGAAACAGTGCTTGCGGCCGTGATGGTCGTAATGTCGGCACTGACGACCTGCTCAATGGCTTGCTGGGCGGCGGCGGCGACCTCTGCCTGCTGCTGCATGTTGCCGGCAATGTGCAAATTGGTATTGCTGGAACGAACCGCCGACAAAACCAGCAGCGTCAGTACCACCATCAACATCAGCGCTAAAAATAGCACCGCTCCGCGTTGTTTGTTTTTCAGAGTCATGGTTGTCATTTCTCTCTTCGCGCGCTGGGGTTGATAACGCGCACCAGCTCACTGTAGGCATGGCGCTTGTAATTGTCGTTGAACGGGCCCACCGTGCCCGCTCCGCCCAGACTGTAGGTCTTGTTGTCCTGATAGCTGGTGGTAAGGTCATTGTTGCGCGCCAGCAAATTAATCCGGATCGCCATGACGTTTTGCCAATCGGTCGCCGCCGGAGTGGTGGTGTAGGTGTCCGGCGCCCCATCGCCGTCATTGTCGATGCCGTAGTCGAATTGCATGTTGTCAATCCCCTCCACCAGCGGGATGATGGTTTTAGCGCCGTTCGTTGACTCGACCACCTTCAGGGTAGGGATGGTATCCGAGCCGCACACATCGCAAGAGCTGACGTAGTAAACACGCACGATGTATGCGTGCACAGGCGCTAGGTTAGTGCAGTCTTTCAGTTGCAGAGTAAAGCCGCTCGTTCCCAGCGCAAACGGAATGGTTGGATCGCACTGCGAAACCTGGAGGTAAGTGGTTCCGGCGACAGCAGAGGCCGCCGCTATCGGAGCGGTACCCGTGCGCCGCACCACCAGAATCGCTGTGTTGCTTTTGTAATTGGTCAAGCCGCAAGTTGTTGCAGTGGTCGGAACACTCGCTTGCGCGGCGTAACCATAGATGGGAGCAGGCACTGTCACTGGAGTAGTGGTGGTGTCCCAGCCTGAGTTGGCGCTACCGACAGCGAGGTTGCACGGGTCGGCTGGGACGGTGGTGGCAGCGACGCCGGAAACGGGGGAATATTCACCGTAAAATCCGGCGTGCTGGATGTCTTCACGCAACAACTGCGTGGCGTAGCGGCCATTCTCGATTTCCCTGCTGGCTTTTTCCAGTTCCTCGCGGGCACTGCTTTGCCGCCCGATCAGCGTGGTAATCCCAGCCAGTAAAATCAAGCCTACAGCAAGCGAGACCATCAGCTCAACCAGCGACATCCCGGCTTGATGGCGAAGTAAATGGCGAGTGGCTGGTTGTATGTCAGAGCGACTCATAATGCTGTGAGAGAACCTATTCTTAACGTCGAACTGACCACGCGGCGCTGCGCATCATTGCCATACAAACCCTGGGCGCAGTTGGACGTGGCGATGGCGGTGGTGTCTAATCCTTGCCATGCCACCGCGATGGTGTAGATGCCGGTTCCTGGAACAGGAGACCCGGTTGTTGGACTGATCAGCTTCGTCGTATCGTCGTAGCTGATGCAGCCGCGTGCGCCGATGATAGAGCCAACGCTGCTAGCACTTAAGGTTTCCGCAGCGCCGAGCAATAGCTGATTCCACGCTGTCGAGTCGTTATTAAACTGGGTCTGTTGCTGAGGCGTTCCGGTCGCGCAAGGAAGGATGGCCGCCCCCGTTGTGCCCAGATAGGGCGTGCCCGAGGTACCAGTAAGCGCGTAGCAACTCGCCACGTTACGGTTGGCCTCAATACGTCCGGCTATATCCTGCAACATGATCAGCGCTTGGACGCGCTGGTAGGACTCCAATTCGGAGCGCTGACTTTTTATCATCACGCCGACCAGCCCCAACAATCCCAGCAGCAGAATGATCAGTGTCACGACCACTTCAATCATGCTGAAGCCGGACTGGCGATTTGGAATATTTTGCTGGCTATTCATCAGCAGTTTCCCTGCTTGCTGTTTGCTCGCCCACTCAGGTCGATACTGATGCAGCGCCTGCTCGTAACAGTAGTATTGGCGGCATTGAATATCCTGAAAGAGGGAAAGGGGGACGGCGACGAAGAATCAAGTCGTCCACTGCCGGCGTAATTGATGTTTGCCGGACAGGCGTTTGATACGCCACCCACCCAGCAGTCAACAGTCAGTCCGGTGAATGCGTCTTGCTTGCTGATATTGACGGCTCCTGCAGCCACCGTCCATCCGTTTTGCCAGCCACCCGTGGCAGGCGTGAGGATTACGTTGGTGTTGCGCTCAATCGCCTCACTGCGGGACCGGGTTAACCCGGCATTCATATCGAATGCCGCAGTTTTGACGCGCTGCCCCGCTATGAATGAAGCCATGGACGGCAGGGCAAGTACGGCAAAAATACCAGCGACCACGACCGTGACCAGTAATTCAACCAAGGTAAAGCCGCGGTTCCTGCGGCGTTGTACTGACTTGATATTTGACTTAGACATGAACGCGCTTTCCGTCCAGTCACCAGCACGAGCTCAGCGGACCGGGACCGCTGATTCCCTTTGCGCCCAGTTGATTGATGGACACATTTACGCACTTGGTATCTTTAGCCAACTGCGTCCCCTTGGGCTGCGCCGTGATGGTGTAGCTTGGCGGTACGGCGCTGGCACCAACAATAATGTTGTAATTTTTCGAGACCTCCGGCGGGACAGGGAGGTTGAGCACGGTCACAGCAGACGTCGCAGCTACATCGGATGCGTATTGACGTGCATCAAGCATGTATTGCTCCTGCTTGTTGGACACCGTCATGATGAAGCTTTCCGCAGCGCTGCGATTGGACCTCGTGACGTACTGGACGTAGGAAGGATAAGCAATCGCGGCGAGTATGGCCATAATGGCTACTACAATCATCACTTCCGGTAAAGTAAACCCTTTTTGCATTTTCCCTGCTTGCATTTTCATGGTGCGCTCCTTGATGGGTTGGGATAATAGCTTCCTGTATTCTTTAAGATTAATGCATATCCGACTAACGGCAAATTAACTGAGATGAATGGCACAAGCGCCTCCGACCTTATAATTTAGCCGGTCGGGACGAAGGGGCGAGAACCCCCGATCTGTGTACCTTGCCAGCGGTATTGCTCCACAGGGAAAGGCTGCGGATTGCCCCGAATCTCGTTGAACAATAATTCCGCGCTGGCAAACGACATGGTCACGCCATAACGGAAATGCCCGCTGTTGACATAAAGATTGTTGATGTGTGGATGACGTCCAATGGTGGGAATATTCTCCGGCGAACCGGGACGGAGACCCGCCCAATGCCGTATCGGTTGTTCTTGCCAGGCAGGGAAAAGTCCACGGATGCGCTGTAGCAAGCTGTCACGCGCTTGTTGCGTGGTGGCTTTATCGAAACCGACCTCTTCCAGCGTGCTGCCCACCAGCACGTGACCATCGCGGCGCGGAATAAAATACAGGTTTTCTTTAACCACGATTTGCTGGAAGGGTGGCGCGGCAAACTTGAACAACAGAATTTGTCCGCGTACCGGACGAATATCCACGCTCAACGCATACTCGCCCAGCAAAATCTTGCTCCATGCACCAGCCGCGACAATATAGGCATCCGCACTGAACTTGCCGCGTGTCGTTTGCAGCTCGACAATCTGCGCTCCGTTTATTCTAAAGCTCTGTGCCTCATGTTGTTCGAGTATGACGCCACCCAGCATTTCCACATGTTTACGCAGTGCGCCCAACAGGCGCGGGTTGCGCACCTGAGCGACCGTTGGCAACAGCAACCCGGCACCTGCTTCAACAACCAGATATGCCGCCGCATTCACCGCCTGCAACGCAAGCTGGTGTTGCGCACACCAGTGCTGCGCAACCTCTTCCCGGAAAGGGGGTAATAGCAACATGCCGCTGCGCTGATATTCCGGGTCGATCCCCGTGGCGGCATATAGCGCAGAGCTTGCCTGCGCAAATTGCTCCATACCGCGCAACGCAAGTTGGGTGACAGCTTCCTGATAGTCCCATGGGCACAGTGGCGACAAAATGCCGCCACCTGCCCAGGATGCCTCCATGCCAACCTTGCCGCGCTCGATCAAGACCACATTGCCGCCCGCTTGCAGCAAAATTTGTGCGCTGGTCAGGCCGATGACCCCGCCGCCGATGATGATGAAATTCGTACTTGTCATTTATTTTGGTCACCACCTGTGACGGTGTCGCAATGACGGATGAAGCGGTAATGCAATTGTTACGACGGTCAAGATTCAGTCTATCGGGGTATTTGCAGCCCGGTGAAGCGCTTTTGGAATTGGGAATACCACGTTTTCGCTGATGCCGGACAATTCGCGCACGCTCACCGCGCCCAGTTGCTTCAAGCGTATCATGACGTTTTGCACCAGAATTTCCGGTGCGGAGGCACCTGCCGTAATGCCCACCTGCGCTTTGCCGACGAACCAGTCGGCTTGCAATTCTTCGGCATCGTTCACTAGGTAGGCAGGCAAGCCTACATTGGCGGCGACTTCACGCAAGCGGTTTGAATTGGAACTGTTGGGCGAACCGACCACCACCACCACGTCGCATTGCTTGATCAAAAATTTGACCGCATCTTGACGATTTTGTGTGGCATAGCAAATGTCGTCTTTCTTCGGGCCGGTAATGAACGGAAAGCGTGTCTTGAGCGCGGCGACAATGTTGCTGGCATCGTCCACGGACAGTGTGGTTTGTGTGACGTAGGCGAGATTCTGTTCATCATTTACCTTGAGTCCGGCCACTTGCTCGGGCGATTCCACCAGATACATGCCGCCACTGCTTTGCCCCATCGTGCCTTCCACTTCGGGATGTCCGGCATGGCCTATCATCACGATCTCTTTACCTTGCTCACGTAGCTTGGAAACTTCCACATGCACTTTCGTCACCAGCGGACAGGTGGCATCAAACACCGTCAGGCCACGCGCTTCGGCCTCCTGGCGCACTGCCCGAGGCACGCCGTGCGCGCTAAAAATCAGAATACTGCCACCCGGCACGTCGGCCAAATCTTCAATGAAGATCGCGCCCTTTTCACGCAATCCATCCACCACAAATTTGTTGTGTACCACTTCATGGCGCACGTAAATCGGCGCCCCGTGCAATGCCAATGCACGCTCCACAATCTCGATGGCTCGGTCTACACCGGCGCAAAATCCACGCGGATTAGCCAGCAGTAGTTCCATGTTTTTTCTCCTTGAAACTATCCAGAATCAACAGAAATGCACCGCAGGTGATGGCAGAGTCGGCAAGATTAAACGCCGGAAAATAATGCTCATCCCAATGGAACGATAAAAAATCCACCACATAGCCATAGACAACCCGGTCTATGAGGTTGCCCAGCGCGCCGCCCAGTATCAGGCTCAATGCGAAGGCAAACAAGGTTTGTTTGGCATGCTTGCGTAACAGCCAGATGATTAACACCGAGGCAAATATCGCAATGATGCTGAACAGCCAGCGTTGTATCCCGCCTGCATTGTTCAAAAAGCTGAACGCTGCCCCGGTGTTGTGCGCCAACACCAGATTGAATACGCTGAACACGGTGTAACTCTCGCCCAAGAAAAAATGATTGGCGATCCACGCCTTGCTCAATTGGTCGAGGACGATCACTAATGCACTCAACCATAACCAGCGATTAAGCATAACGCCGTGCCTCATTCTCGATATCATCGCCATCAATACAGCAAGAAACACAACGCCCACATAATGCCGGATGCTCCGGATTACTGCCTACATCAGCGCGGTAGTGCCAGCAGCGTTCGCACTTGGTATGCGTGCTCGCTTTCACTTCTATTTTTAGTGGCACATCACTTAAATGCACCGTAGCACGCGAGGTGATGAACACGTACTTGAGGTCATCGCCTAAACGTTTGAGTGATTTATATCCTGGCCCCAATGCGTACACATCCACTTCGGCAGCCAGCGGCGAGCCGATAACACCCTCTGCGCGCTTCATTTCCAACTTCTTGTTCGTAGTCTCCCTGACGTCACGCACAGTGCGCCATGAGTTGTAGACCTCATCTTCAAAAGTTGCTTCCATCATCGCATCTGGCAGCGCATACCATTCTTGCTCAAACACGCTTGAATCTTCTTTGCCGTTTAGCGCAACCCAGCCTTCTTCTGCGGTAAAACTCAGTATCGGCGCCATCAGCCGCACCAGACTTTGTGTGATGTGATACAGCGCGTTTTGAGCCGAGCGCCGCACTTTGGAATTCCCGCCTGCGGTGTAGAGCCTGTCCTTGAGGATATCGAGGTAGAAACCACCGAGGTCTTCTGAGCAAAAACCTTGCAGCTTCTGCACCACTTGGTGGAACTCATAGCGCGCGTAATCACCCTTCAATTCATCCTTCAATTCATCCTGCAACTTTTGTGTCATCGCCAGCGCATAGCGGTCTATCTCCACCCATTCTTCCACTGGCAGCGCATGTTGCACGGGGTCGAAATCAGCAATATTCGCGAGCAGAAAACGCAGCGTGTTACGGATGCGGCGGTAACTTTCCACCACGCGCTTGAGTATCTCGTCAGAGATATTGAGCTCACCAGAGTAATCGGTGGAAGCCACCCACAGACGCAGAATGTCCGCACCCAGCGTATCCACAATCTTTTGCGGGGCGATGACGTTGCCCTTGGACTTGCTCATCTTATGACCATGTCCATCCACCACGAAGCCGTGCGTGAGCAAAGCCTTGTAGGGCCCATGGCCATTGATGGCGCAAGAGGTAAGCAGCGAAGACTGGAACCAGCCGCGATGCTGATCTGAGCCTTCCAGATACAGGTCTGCCGGAAAACTCAGGTCATCGCGACGGCGCAACACAGCCGCATGCGTCACACCGGAATCGAACCATACGTCCAGTGTGTCGGTGAGCTTGCGGTAGTGCGCGGCATCCGCACCCAGCAGTTCCTGCGCGTCCAGCGCGAACCATGCTTCGACACCCTGTTGTTCCACGTGCTGAGCCACCTGCTCCAGCAACTCCGGCGTACGCGGATGCAGTTGCATGTTTTCCTTGTGCACAAAAAATGGCATGGGCACACCCCAGTTGCGCTGGCGCGACACGCACCAGTCGGGGCGGTTTTTTATCATGGCCGCGAGGCGCGCCTTGCCCCACACAGGGAAAAATTGTGTCGCATTCACCGCTTGGTTAGCAGTGGCGCGCAGACTAGCTTCGCCTTGCGTGTTCTGTTCCATACCGATAAACCACTGTGGCGTGGAACGAAAAATAATGGGCGTCTTGTGGCGCCAACAGTGCGGATAGCTGTGCTGCAATTTTTCCAGATGTAGCAAATGGTCGCTTGCTTGTAATGCGGCAATCACCACATCGTTGGCCTTCCACACGAACAGCCCCGCCAAAGGCGTGTCGCCTGCGGGTGGCGTGGTGGAGATGAACTTGCCATCGTCACCCACTGGATTATCGTTGGGCAGGTCGTACTTCTGACCTACGAAATAGTCGTCCAGACCATGCGCAGGGGCCGTGTGCACCAGGCCGGTACCCGCCTCTAGCGTGACGTGATCACCGCAGATGATGGGCACAACACGCTCGTGGAACGGGTGCTGGAGCAATAGGCCTTCCAGCGCCGCGCCCTTGCAGCTTGCCGCCATGCCATCACCGCGGTCATTACTGCCGCTCAACCGGTAACGTGCTAGACACGAAGCGATAAGGTCATAGGCAAGGATGAGGTAGCCCTTTTCGGTCTTGACCAAGTCATATTCCAGATCAGGATGCACGCAGACTGCTTGGTTGGCGGGCAGTGTCCACGGCGTGGTGGTCCAGATCACCGCATACACCTTGGCGTCACTCGGCAATGACACGCCAAACACCTTGCCCAATGCCGCTTTGTCTTTGACTTCGAAACCCACGTCAATCGCGGGTGAGGTCTTGTCTTCATATTCCACTTCGGCTTCGGCCAGGGCGGACTGGCAGTCCAGACACCAGTTCACCGGCTTGCGCCCTTGGTACAGGTAACCACGTTCAAGAATAGTGCCGAGCGCGCGAATGATGTCTGCCTCGGTCTTGAAATCCATAGTGAGATAAGGATTGTCCCAATCGCCCATCACACCCAAACGGATGAAGTCCTTCCTCTGGCGCTCAATCTGCTCGGCGGCATAGGCACGGCACAGCTCGCGGAACTGCGCAGGCGGAATGGTTTTGCCGTGTTTCTTCTCCACCTGTAATTCAATGGGCAGGCCGTGGCAATCCCAACCCGGCACATAGGGTGCGTCGAAGCCCGCCAGGGTCTTGCTCTTGACGATGATGTCCTTGAGCACCTTGTTCACTGCGTGGCCGATATGAATGTCGCCATTGGCATAGGGCGGGCCGTCATGCAGGACGAATTTTTTTCTGCCTTTGCTGGCTG
The DNA here is from genome assembly GCA_035654595.1 of Gallionella sp. Classification (GTDB taxonomy): domain Bacteria; phylum Pseudomonadota; class Gammaproteobacteria; order Burkholderiales; family Gallionellaceae; genus Gallionella. The sequence continues at coordinate 8,926 of DASRWN010000101.1, forward strand.
CGCGCAGCTTCTGGTAACGCTGCTGTTCCTGCCATAAGGCAAGCATCTGCGGTTCGCGCTTGGCGAGGTCGCCGCGCATGGGGAAAGGCGTATCGGGCAAGTTCAAGGTTTTTTTGTAATCAGTCATTTTGTTGAAACCATTCTTTGGCATTTTTTACGTCCAACGCGATGTGTCGCTGCAGCGTCTCTACATCGGGATATTTTTCCTCATCGCGCAACTTGTGCAAAAAATTTACGCGCAAATGCTGGTTGTATATCTGGCGGGAAAAATCAAACAAGTGCACTTCCAACACCGGCTTGCCATCCTGTCTCACGGTCGGGCGCACACCCAGACTCGCCACGCCCTGCATGAACTCCAGGCCATCGCCCTGCACGCGCACCACGAAGATGCCGGAAAGCGGCGGGAGATTGTGTTTGAGCTGGATATTGGCGGTCGGAAATCCTATCCGTTTGCCTAAACCGTCACCGTGCTCTACCCGCCCACTAATGCTGTAAGGCCTGCCCAGATAACGTTGCGCAAGATTCATCTGCCCGGCAGCCAATGCTGCGCGCACCGCAGTGCTGGACACGCGCACGCCTTCTTGCAGTACGCTGCGCATGGCTTGCACCGTAAAGCCGCGTTCTGCGCCGACTTTTTCCATTAAGGCAAAGTCACCCGTACGTCCTCTGCCAAAACGAAAATCATTGCCAATCAACACAAATTTTACCGCCAGTTTTTCATGCAGGATCTGCATGAAATCTGCTGCATTGATCTGCGCAAAATGTGCATTGAAGCGACAGAGATACACGCGGTCAATGCCCGATTCGCCAAGAATCTCGAGCTTTTCGCGCAGGCTGGTCAAACGCGCCGGGGCTTGTTGGGGCGTAAAAAATTCGCGCGGGTGAGGTTCGAAAATCACCACTGCAGTTTGCAAATCACGTTGCCGCGCTTCACTGCGCAAGGCGTTCAGCAACCCTTGGTGCCCCAAGTGCACGCCATCGAAATTACCGATAGTGAGCGCAACTGATCGGGTATCAGGAGAGTAAAGTCCGCGAAAAATCTGCATAGCGGTTGTTCAGGAAACTTTCAGTCCCAGCACATCCTGCATATCGTACATTCCCGCCGGATTGTCTTTCAGGAAACGTGCGGCACGTAATGCGCCCAACGCAAAAGTGGCGCGACTGCTGGCCTTGTGCGTGATCTCGATGCGCTCACCGATACCGGCAAACAACACAGTGTGATCGCCCACGACATCGCCGCCGCGCACTGTGGCAAAACCAATCGTGGCAGGATCACGCGCCCCGGTAATGCCTTCACGACCGTACACGGCACATTGCGCCAAATCGCGCCCCAAGCTTTGCGCCACAACCTCACCCATTGCCAATGCAGTGCCGGACGGCGCATCGACCTTGTGCCGATGATGCGTTTCAATGATTTCGACATCATAGCCGTGGCTCAAAACCTGTGCTGCCGTTCCCAATAATTTAAAAACAAGGTTGACGCCCACACTCATATTGGGGGCAAATACGATGCCGATGGACTGCCCCGCCGCACCCAACAGAGCCTTCTGTTGCGCATTGAAACCGGTGGTTCCAACCACCACGTTTACACCAAGTTTTCGGCAAACATCAAGGTGGTGCAACGTGCCTTCCGGCCGGGTGAAATCAATCAACACATCTGCGCCTTGCAGCGCAGTTTCTGCGTCCGCGCTGATTTTTACGCCACACGACGCGCCCAGCAATTCTCCGGCATCACGCCCCAGCAATGTACTTGCGTTGTGTTCCAGAGCTGCGTGCAATACCAGGTCATCGGCCTGGGCTATCGCTTCCAGCAAGGCGCGCCCCATGCGCCCGCTGCTTCCGGCAATGGCAATTTTTGTTTTACTCATGCTTTATCCTTTGCTCAATGGCATATCGGAACTGCCTGACTATACTTACGCTATTGAGGTTTAGCGCCGTCTTCGATACGTATCAGCTTGTCGCCATCGAAGAATAAACTCAGGGTTTTCTTGTCAGTTGTTATACCATTTTGATTGACGAAATAAATATAGTCCCAGCGATCGGCATGAAATAAATCGGTGGACAAGGGCGTCCCCAACACGAAACTCACCTGTTGCCTGGACATGCCCAGCTTCAACTGTTCGCGCATTTCAGGCGTGACGTAATTGCCCTGACGAATTTCCGCATGGTACGGAGTCAGGTGCGGAATATTGATATCCGGAATTTTCACGGCACTACATGAAGCGAGCAATAGCGGCAGCAACATCAGCTTGATACGCATAACAACCCCAGCCAGTCTTAAACATTCAGAATCCCGGCATGATACCTTAAGGAAGCGGTTTTAAGCAGCCAAACCCAGCATTTCTGCCGCGTGCTTGCGGGTAGTTTCGGTTATGTTGAGTCCGCCCAGCATGCGTGCAATCTCCTCGACACGTTGCGCACCATTCAGTATCGTGATACGGCTCAGGGTATTACCCTTTTCCACCGTTTTACTCACCTGCCACTGCGCATCGGCGTTGGCCGCCACCTGTGGCAGGTGTGTCACACACAGCACTTGAAAATGTTTGCCGAGCTGTTTGAGCAAGTTGCCCACGATTTCCGCGACACGCCCACCTATCCCGCTGTCCACTTCGTCGAAGATCAAGGTCGGTACACTGGCAACCTGGCTGGTGGCAACTTGTATCGCCAGGCTGATGCGGGACAACTCGCCGCCCGATGCTACTTTCGCCAGACTGCGTAACGACGTGCCGGGATTGACAGCGACCTGAAATTCTATGGTCTCCAGGCCATATGCGTTGCCTTCCGGCAGCGGCAGCAATGCTGCGGCGAAGCTGCCTCCCTGCATCGCCAGAGTTTGCATCGCAGCGGTAATTTCCAGCGCCAGCCTGGCGGCGGCCTGACCGCGCTTGGCAGTTAATTGTTGCGCTGCCGCCAGATAATCCTGCTGCGCGATCTTCTCTTGTTGCAGTAATTCAGCAAGGTCTCCCGCTTCGCCCATGTCTGCCAGACGTGCCAGCGTACCTTGCAGCACCTGTTCCAATTGCTCTGGTGTGACGCGATATTTACGCGCGGCATCCAGCACGCTCTGAATACGTTGCTCCAATTCGCGCAAGCGTTGCGGATCGACATCCAGGCGCTGCTGGTAATGACGCAGCGCATACACCGCTTCCTGCACTTCTGCCTGCGCACTTTCCAGCATGTGCAAGGGTTCTGCCAACTCCGCATCGTGCTGCAAGGCATCACGCATGCGCACGATCAAGAGATTGAGTTGCGCCAGACACGCGGCATCCGCTTCGCTCAAAATCTCCAGCCCGAATTCGGCGGTCTCCAGCAAACTGGTGGCATGCGCAAGGCGCGTGTGGTCGGCTTGCAATACCGCCCAATCCGCCAGATTGAAATTAAGCCCCTGCAATTCTTTGCACTGAAACTGCAATAACTCGCGCTCTGCGGCCACGGCTTCAGCGTTCTGGCTCAAGCTGATACGGCGTCGCTGTACCGCCTGCCAATCACGATATAGAGTCACAACTTTTTCCGTGTCACCCAGCAAGCCTGCATAACCGTCCAGCACCGTGCGCTGCGTCTCGGCACGCAGCAGTGATTGATGCGCGTGTTGTCCGTAAATATCGAGTAGCTGGTCGCCCGCTTCGCGCAATTGTTGCAAGGTCGCGCTGCGTCCGTTGATAAAACCGCGCGAACGTCCATTGGCATCCAGCACACGGCGCAGCAGACATACACCCGCATCGCCTTCCAGCTCTTGCCCATGCAACCAGGTTTGCACATGCGGGAGCTTGTCCAGTTCAAATTCAGCGGTGACCTCGGCACGTTCGCAGCCATTGCGTATCATGCTTGCGTCGCCCCGCTCGCCAAGCGCCAGCGACAATGCGTCGATCAATATTGACTTCCCTGCGCCGGTCTCGCCGGTCAGCGCGGTAAAGCCGGCAGAAAAGTCCAATTCAAGGGTGGAGACGATAACGAAATCGCGAATACTCAAAAACTTCAACATCTATAAAGTCTGATTCCAGAGCAATTTTTCGCGCAGCGTGTTGTAGTAGCTGTGTCCTTCCGGATGCAGCAAACAAGCGGGTTTCGGGTAACGTGTGACGATCACTCTGTCTTGCGCTTGCAGATCAAAGTAGGTATGGCTATCAAGGCGCACCCGCACATCGTGACTGCAATGCATCAATATTTCCAGCGCCGATTCGCTCTTCACCACGATAGGACGGTTGCTCAAAATGTGCGGACTGACCGGCACGAGCTGGATCAAGTTCAGGCTGGGATGCAGAATCGCTCCGCCCGCTGACAGGGCATAGGCTGTCGAGCCGGTCGGCGTGGAAATGATTAACCCGTCGGCGCGCTGATTGTAGAGATATTCCCCGTCGATACGCACTTCGAACTCAATCAACGTGCTGGTATTACCGCGGTGCACGACCACTTCGTTACACGCCAGCGACTGAAACACCTCAGTGTCATCACGCATCACCCGGGCAGCCAGCAACATGCGCTGTTCGGTGACAAACTTGCCATCCAGCATTGCCTCAATCGTCACCAGCATGTTGTCCAGTGTCAAATCAGTAAGGAAACCCAGTCTGCCCTGATTCACGCCGACTAACGGCACATCGCACGGCGCCACCATGCGTATGATATTCAACATCGTGCCATCGCCGCCCAGCACAATCGCCAAGTCTACCGATCCGCCTATTTCAGGCAAACTCACCGCGGGATAGACACTTTGCTTGAGGTATTCGTTTGTTAGCTCGTCAATCACCACCTGCAAGCCTTTGGCAGACAGAAACTCAGCCAGCCGCAGCAACGGCCCGGCAATCTCCGGAGCCTGATATTTTCCGATTAACGCGACGGCCTGGAAGGGAAATTTCATGGTTACAGATTAAACCATATCGCCCCAGTAATGACAAAGCTGACCATACCGATGAATAGTGCACGAGCGGATATGGACGACACCTCAACCCAAACAAACCCGCAATGGTAGAATCACGCCATGCTTAACGAACGCGCGCAAATCCTGCTCAAAACTCTGGTAGAACGCTACATCAGCGACGGACAACCGGTCGGTTCGCGTACTCTGCTGCGCTATTCCGGGCTGGAGGTAAGCTCCGCGACCATCCGCAACGTGATGGCTGATTTGGAGGAAATCGGCTTGGTAAGCAGCCCGCATACCTCTGCTGGGCGTATTCCAACCGGTTTGGCCTATCGCCTGTTCATCGACACCATGCTGGTAGCGAAACCGCTGGACAGTGCGCGTATCCAAAAAATGGAACATCAACTGCAGCCTGACAATCCATCGCGTTTGATCGCGCAAGCCTCAAACATATTGTCTGAGCTGACCCACTTTACCGGAGTGGTCGCAACGTCAAAACGCAACGCGATCACGATTCGCCAGATCGAATTTTTACGTTTGAGTGAAAAAAGAGTTTTGCTGATTATTGTCATGCCGGACGGCGATGTGGAAAATCGTGTCCTGATGATGGAGCGTGATTACACCCAGTCGCAACTGACCGAAGCAGGCAATTTTCTCAATCAGCATTACATCGGTTGCAGCTTCTCGCAGATTCGTGATCGACTGCGCGGTGAATTACAGCAACTGCATCAGGACATGAACGCGCTGATGAGTGCCGCACTGGCCGCCGGAGATGACGCAGAAGCAAAACAAGCCGAAGACTATGCAATCAGCGGGGAACATAATTTACTGCACGTAGCAGAACTTTCCGCAGACATGGGCCGGCTGCGCGGCCTGTTCAACCTGTTCGAAAAAAAGACCGAATTGCTGCAGCTACTGGAGGCAAGCCGTCAAGGTCACGGTGTGCATATTTTCGTTGGCCGTGAATCCGGACTGGCTTCGCTTGATGGGTGCAGTGTCATTACCGCACCCTATGCAGCCGACGGACAAGTGATTGGCACACTCGCCGTGATCGGCCCGAAACGCATGGACTATGAACGTGTCATCCCTATCGTCAACGTTACCGCCCGGTTGCTTGGTAATGCGCTATCGCAAACCTGAGGAACATTGATGCCCTATCAGACCGAACCCGATTTTGCCCACGGCACACCAGTCAAAACCGGTGTTCTGCTGATCAACCTTGGCACCCCCGATGCCCCGACTGTGCCAGCCGTGCGTCGCTACCTCAAGGAATTTTTGAGTGATCCGCGCGTGGTGGAAATTCCAAAGCCTGTCTGGTGGCTTATTCTCAATGGCATTATTCTCAACATCCGCCCAAAAAAAACTGCCGCAAAATATACCACCGTGTGGCTCAAAGAAGGCTCGCCGCTGCGCGTTTACACTGCTAAACAAGCTGCAATGCTGCAAGGGTATCTGGGTGAACGCACCAAGGCGCCGATCGTGGTGGATTACGCCATGCGCTACGGCAATCCATCAATCGCCGGCGTGCTGCGCAAACTCAAGGAACAAAACTGTCAGCGCATTTTGATCGTGCCGATGTATCCGCAATATGCTGCCAGCACCACGGCGACTGCCTGTGACAGGGTCTTCAACGAGCTGCAAAAAATGCGCCACATGCCTGCATTGCGCACGATTAAAAACTTTCACGATAACGCCGGTTATATCAAAACGCTGGCGAGTAACATTAATGAATACTGGATGAAAAACGGCCGTCCTGAAAAACTGCTGATGAGTTTTCATGGCTTGCCGCGCTATACCTTGGACAAGGGCGATCCCTATCACTGCGAATGCCAGAAGACCGCGCGTCTGCTGGCACTGCAACTCAGCCTGAAGCCCGAGCAATACACCCTCAGTTTTCAATCGCGCTTCGGCAAAGCAGAATGGCTCAAGCCCTACACCACCACCACTCTCAAGGAACTGGGTAAACAAAAGACCAAGCGCGTGGATGTGGTGTGTCCGGGCTTTGTCGCTGACTGCCTGGAAACGCTGGAGGAGATTGCTCAAGAAGGCAAACATGATTTTCAACAGGCAGGTGGCGGTGAATACCACTATATCCCGTGCCTGAATGACCGCTCCGAGTGGCTACACGCGCTGACTGACTTGGTGATGGACAACTTGCATGGCTGGCTGATTGAAACCAATACGACTGAAGCAGAACAAGGCAGGCTGCGCGCGTTGGCGATGGGAGCGAAGCGGTGAAGTGATCAGGTTGATTACCTCATCGGATCGCAATTACAGTTTGATGAAATGCTCGCGATAATGGCGTAGCTCGGCGATGGATTCGTAAATATCCGCCAGTGCCTCATGTTTGCCGTGTTTTTTCATGCCCTGTACGACTTCCGGTTTCCAGCGCTTGGCGAGTTCCTTGATGGTGCTGACATCCAGATTACGATAGTGAAAATAGTCCTCGAATTTCGGCATCCAGCGCGCCAAAAAACGTCGATCCTGACAAATTGAATTGCCGCACATCGGCGAAATACGGTTCGGCACATACTCTTTCAGAAATTCGATCATCTGCGCTTCAACCGCCGCCTCATCCAAAGTGGCGGCCTTAACTTTCCCAATCAAACCGGACTTACTATGGGTGGATTTATTCCACGCATCCATTCCGTCGAGCACGCTGTCAAGTTGATGCAGCACCAATACCGGCGCCTCTGCAACGGTGTCCAGGTTGCTGTCGGTAATCACTACCGCGACTTCTATGACACGGTCGGTATCCGGGATCAGTCCGGTCATTTCCATATCTATCCAGATGAGGTGGTTTTGATTTTGTGCCATAATTTACCCGCCCGGAACTGAACGCTAAGGCCTGTATTGTGTCACAGGTGGGCCACTCTTCCACAGCCAATTTACCTGACCATGACCGCCACACAATTCACCTTTGTTTTCATTACCGCGCTCGCATGCGCCACGTTGGTCAAATTCTGGCTGGCACAACGCCACTTGGCGTATATCGGGGCGTGTCGTGACAATGTGCCCAATGCATTTCAAGCGAAGATCACCCTGACCGACCACCAAAAAGCCGCCGATTACACCAGCACAAAAACCCGTTTCGCCCTGCTTGGCACATTGTTCGATGCGGTCTTGTTGCTGGGGTTTACCTTGGCTGGCGGGATTCAATATATCGCGGAATTTTTCAACGGCTGGATCGCCAATTCCATCGCACAGGGAATGGCGACGATCGTTACAATTTTGCTGATATCTTCATTGCTGGAAGCACCCTTTACTTTATACGGCACCTTTGGCATCGAAGCGCGCTTTGGCTTTAACAAAATGACCCCTGCGCTCTACCTGATGGATACGCTGAAGGGTTTGCTGGTAGGCGCGATTCTCGGCCTGCCGCTCTTGTTTGGCGTGCTGTGGCTGATGGAACGCATGGGTGAATACTGGTGGCTTTATGCGTGGCTGGTATGGGTAGTATTCAATTTAATGATTTTGTTTATCTATCCCTCATTCATCGCGCCGCTGTTCAATAGATTTAGCCCCTTGCAGGATGATGCAATGAAGCTTCGCATTGCCGCGCTGCTCAACAAATGCGGCTTTACCGCACAGGGATTATTTGTCATGGACGGCTCCAGACGTAGCGCGCATGGCAACGCCTACTTCACCGGATTTGGCAAGACCAAGCGGATCGTATTTTTTGACACGCTGTTGGAACGGTTAAGCGGCAATGAGATCAATGCGGTGTTGGCTCATGAGTTGGGGCATTTCAAGCATCGACATGTGGTTAAACGCATCGCAGCAAGCTTTGCCGCCAGCTTGGGTTTTTTGTGGCTACTCAGTCAGCTAATGCAAACCACCTGGTTTTTCCACGGCTTGGGAGTGCGCACACCATCCACCGCACTCGCACTGCTGTTGTTCTTTTTAGTGTTGCCGGTATTCAGCTTTTTTCTTAAACCGGTATTGTCTGCTTATTCACGCAAGCACGAATTTGAAGCTGATGCCTATGCCGCCAGACAAACTGATCCGGCCGATCTGGTAAATGCGCTGGTCAAGTTATATCAGGATAATGCCGCCACGCTGACGCCTGACCCGTGGTATTCCAGATTTTATGATTCACATCCACCTGCAGCGGTGCGTATTGCCCATTTGCAGGCCTGAAAGGAGCGCTTCGTGAAATTATTCCCCGGCATATTGATGTTGTGTATTGCAACAGCAGTATGGGCCGACCCCTTTCCCGCAGGTAACGCTCAGGTTGGCCAAAAAATGTTCGAGCAATATAATTGCACCCGCTGTCACACTGCGATGATGGGTGGGGATGGCAGCGGTATCTTCACCCGCCCAAATCGCAAAGTGAATACACCGGGCCAATTAATTGCACAAATTGGCGTATGCGGCGGCAATGTTGACGTAAACTTTACCTTGCAGGAAAAACAACATCTGGCTGCTTATTTAAATCGTTATTACAAATTCAAGTGAGCTTGCCATGACCACTGCTGATATCGCACGCAAGACCTGCAAACCCTGCAAGAGCGGGACTCGACCACTGGCGCAAACTAAAATTGATGGCTTTCTGAAGCAACTGCCCGGCTGGCAACAGTACGACAGGTTGATCAGCAAGACCTATCAATTCAAAAATTATTTTCAAACCATCGCCTTTGTAAACGCCGTAGCATGGCTTTCACACAGCCAAGATCATCATCCTGACCTGGGCGTAACTTATAACCAGTGCCGCGTCGAATACACTACTCACGCCATTTCGGGTTTATCGGAAAATGATTTCATCTGCGCCGCCAAAGTAGAGCAGCTATTCCAATCTTGAACGACACGATTACCGCTCAAGTAATCGCTGCCTTTGGTCGGCAATACTTAGTGCGCCTGACGGATGGCAGTTCTTTTCATTGCCTGACCCGTGGCAAAAAAAGTGAAGTGGTGTGTGGTGATGTCGTTGCAGTAAAACGTACCGGCGACGATCAGGGTGTAATTGAAGCCATCACCCAGCGCCGTTCGCTGCTGCATCGTTCAGATGTCTTCCGAGAAAAACTCATCGCCGCAAACGTGACTCAAATCATTATAGTAGTCGCCGCCGAGCCAGCCTTCAGTGACGAACTGCTGGCGCGTTGCCTGGTCGCCGCACATGACCAAACCCTGGACGTATTAATCGTATTGAACAAATGCGATCTGTATGCAGCGACGATTGCGGCGCGGCGACAACTTGCGCCGTATAGCGCGATAGGCTACCGACTGGTGGAGCTGAGCGCAAAACAAGACGTGTCTTCATTGCGGCCTTTGCTGAAAAATCATACCAGCGTATTGGTAGGCCAGTCCGGCATGGGCAAATCAACGTTAATCAACGCGCTGCTGCCCAACGCACAAGCGGCTACGCGCGAGATTTCCACCACGTTGGATTCCGGCAAGCACACCACCACTCATGCGCGGATGTATAATCTGGACGAAACCAGCAGTTTGATTGATTGTCCAGGTGTGCAGGCTTTCGGGCTGCGCCACTTGAGTTTCGGCGGAATAGAAGAAGGCTTTATAGAGTTTATAAAATATCGTGGCAAATGCCGCTTTTACGATTGTCACCACTTGCACGAACCCGGCTGCGTATTACGTAATGCGGCTGCAGCAGGAGAAATTGACCCAAGACGACTCGCCCTATTTCAGAAAATCAGCCAGGACCATTAATTTGACATACCGCTACAAAAGCGGCGGCATCATGACCAGTCCAGATCCAGGCAAACTATCAGTCTCCCATTAACTGTCTCCACCAGTGCGGAAAGCGTGATGCAATGATGTTGCCCCACGATCGAGCGATAAGGACGGGATACTTGAACCTCCCCGGGATTAAGCATGGCCTGCTTGAAGTAATAACGTCTCGACCAATTTGGATCAACAGCTTGCGATAATGGCTTATAGCGAGGATCAGCATGGTCTTGCGATTGATCAACGGTGATGTTTTTGCCGATTTGATAACCCTTTTCATCCACAAAATAAATCCGCCTTGCGTTGGGAAGCGTTAGCAATGAACGGCTTACTTGCTGCGCTCCCAACCCGGCTTTAATTTTTTCCAATGCCAAACGAAAATGAACTGCGCACTGGTTGATGACGTTACGGTATCGCACTCTTTCAATCTCTGAAAATGCCGCATGCTTGAGGCTGAGCCGCGATAAACTGTTTTCCTGTTCCAACGGATCGACCAACGTATCTTTTGGATAACCAAAGTAATAGCCTTGCACCATATCCACGTTGGAATCCACCGTTATCAACGCCTGCTGTTCTGTTTCAACCCCCTCCATTAAAGTAATGCAACCAATTTCCTGAATGAGACTGACCAGATTGGGCAATGCCTTGCGAATAAGATGATTAGCCTCAGCCTGGAGAATAATGGAGCGGTCGAATTTAACGATATCTGGCTGGATATTCCAGATACGATCAAAATTTGAGTGGGATGCACCGAAATCATCAATCGCAACAAGGCAGCCGAGTTTTTTGTAGTAATTGACTGCGGCACGAAGAATCGATTCGTCATAAATATTTTTTTCCAGAATCTCAACGACTACCTGACTGGGCGGGACACCGTTATGCGCCAGCATTTCCTCAAAAAAGGCACCGTAGTTCTTTCCTACCACAGTAACCAATGGATTGACGTTCAAAAATATCCAGGAGTCACTGGATAAAAAAGAAAAATTTTGCACATGCACGGCACGGCACAAGCGGTCAAGCAACACACTGTCGGATTCGCTTTGCGCCTGCCCAAACAAAGCGAGCGAAGATATGGGAAAACCAGCAGCAGACTTCGCATGGCAAAGCGCCTCATAACCGACCGGATTTTTATGTGAGAGACTGAAAATGGGCTGAAATACACTGGCAATCGTGTAATCCCTGAACGAGCCAGTCACTCTGTCTTTATTTTTTACGCTGACGTGATCGTTAACCGCACAAAAATCATGCAGTTGATTGAGTACATTCATCTTGGCTCGGCCTTCGGACATACACATCGCACCACACAGTTGCTCTTCAAGCAGTGTAGCACAGCAAGATAAATACCAATGCTTGTCTAGCCAGCAAGATCAAATGATTGAATAAAATTTCGCCCGAGTTAAATCATCGAGTTGCACAAGAACAGTGCGAATGAATCAACATGCCCGGTCCTGCAACACGAAAATGGTGCGCACGGATAAAACTGTACAATTGTGAGCGCACAATTTTGTGTGTGCGGTGGAAATGTTTTACTGATTTTTGTGGCATGGAAGACAAGATTGGATTGGTCGGGGCGAGAGGATTTGAACCTCCGACCACATGCACCCCATGCAGGGGAGCAAACCAGAGCTGTTTATTAACATGATTTCCCCTGCAAGTTTGAATTGGCCCACTGCTGCCAGCGCCACGTATCGGCGCACATGGCGCCAATTCCCAGTTGGGCGCGCCAGCCAAGTACATGCCTGGCGTAGGTCGGATCCGCATAGCATTGGGCGATATCGCCCACTCGCCGTCCGACAATGCGAAGTGGAATTTTTCGATTGATTGCTTCTTCGAAAGCCCTCACCATTTCAAGCACGCTGTAGCCTGTTCCCGTACCCAGATTGACCGTCAACACGCCGTTGATTGCCGCCAAGGTATCGAGTGCCTGCAAATGTCCGCGAGCCAGATCGACGACATGGATGTAATCACGCACGCCAGTTCCGTCCCGAGTTGGATAATCGGCGCCAAATACCGATAACTGTTCGAGGCGACCGCTGGCCACCTGGGCAATATAGGGCACCAGGTTGTTGGGAATTCCATTCGGATCTTCACCGATAAAGCCGGAGGCATGAGCGCCCACCGGATTAAAATAACGTAATAACGCGATTTGCCAATCCGGGTCGGATGCAGCAACGTCACGCAGCACCAGTTCGATCATCTGCTTGGTCTGGCCGTAGGGGTTGGTCGCGGACAAGGGCGCATCTTCACGAATGGGAACGGCCGCCGGATCACCGTAAACCGTTGCTGACGAGGAAAAAACCAACCGCTTTACCCCTGCTGCTGCCATTTCCTCGAACAGAGCAATACTGCCGACGACATTGTTGTCGTAGTAACGCAGCGGCTGCGCCACCGATTCGCCAACCGCCTTGAGCCCGGCAAAGTGGATCACGGCATCAATGGCATGGCTGGCAAAAACTTCCCGCAGTGCCGTTCGATTACGAATGTCCGCCTCGAAAAATAAAGGCATGCGCTGCGTAATCCGCTCGATTCTGTCGATCACCGAACGCTTGGCGTTGCAGAGGTTATCGACAATGACAACCTCCATGCCGGCTTCCAACAGCTCGACCACCGTATGAGAACCGATATAACCGGCACCGCCGGTTACCAGCACAGTATCAGCCACTTGACTGTTTCCCCTTTTGTACTCCGTGTTCCATGAATTGTTGCCGCTTCAACAAGATTTCAGTTTTCCATGCCTTAACGCGCTCACCGAGTTCGACGCGGTTTCGCCCCGATTGCTTGGCCAGATACAGGGCTTCATCTGCAATCTTCAGGACGTCTTGTCCGCTGTCTCCATGATCCGGAAATATTCCGACGCCTATGGATACGCTTACCGGGCCAACTGGAACTCCATCATGCTCGACCTTGAGCGCATGTATACCTCGGCGAATCTTTTCGGCGCGCTCACCGATCTTCTCTTGCGAGGTTTGACTCATAAGCAGCACGAACTCCTCGCCCCCATAGCGGCAGATAATATCTTCACGTCGCGCTACCGACAGCAGATACCCGCCCACTTCACGCAATACCGCGTCACCGGCAGCGTGACCAAAGGTATCGTTGATTCGCTTGAAATAATCGATATCGAGCATCACGAAAGCGAGTGGCCGGCCGCTGCGTAGGGCGCGGCTCTCTTCCCTGCCAAGCGATTCGTCCAAGTAGCGTCGATTATAAAGGCCGGTAAGTGCATCGCGCACTACCAAATCCCTCAGGCCGTAATTAGCCTGCGTCAGTTCCTGCTCCGCCCAAATCCGCTTCTTGATTTCCTGGTCCAGAGCGGATCTGGTTACATCAAGCTGCGCATCGCGTTGGATGACGCCGCGATCCAGCCGGGAGTTCAGGCTTTCCAATTTCATCGCGTATGCGTGCAGCTTTCTTGCAATTTGGAGCAGAACCCCACCGACGAACTCCGATCCAGGCTCGAGTCCTTCTGCAGAAGGTCGCGGCTGCGCCAGGACCGTATCGATAGCGGAGATAAGGCCATTGGTGTCATCCGACTTGGAAACAAAAAAAGCGCCACAGGCATCCGCCAAGATACGAGTTTCCGCCTCGATACAGGGAGCGGCGCGAAAAATCACTCTGGGCTGAAGCAAACCCGGTTCTGCACGCAGCTTCATGATGAACTGATAAGCGTCCAGGTTCGACGCCAGAATGTCGATAAGCAGCAGATCGACTCCGTGGACAAGCTTCAGCGCCTCCGCACCATCGGCAGCTTCCAGCACGTGCTGTCCGTAGCCCCGTAGCATAGATGCCAAAAAGCGACGGTTGATAGCGCCGTCCTCAATGATCAGAATTGTGGCCATTACGTACCTTGGTGAAAAGCTCCAGAAAACTTTCTCCGCGGAGCATGAGAAACAAATCGCTGCACCTACGCTATACGCAGGGTATAAGAAAAGGAGATGGGCAAAGAAGATGCCGAATGGAGCAGCAACGAGCAACAAAAATGCTTATTTATCCCGATCGGCACCACGTTATCACTTGACTTGACGCAGGCACAGCTTGCCGCGAAGTCGATAAATGTCACGAAGAAACTAATCCGTGTCACCGAAGGTCGACAAAACAATCACTGCTTAGCTATAGCGAAGCGTGATTGGATTAATTATCCTGAACTCGTGCTTTTGCATGCGCAGGTCATCCCCCTCCTAGCGTGACTGTAGGCACCCCCCGGTATCCCAAGCTGGGGGTTTTTTTATTCACATGACAGAAGGTAATGCCGCTTGGGCCTTGGTCAGCTTGCCGAGTTCCGCCTTGAGGGCTTGCACATCCTGTTCGAGTACCGCATACGTCGCTTCCGCCAATTCCGGAACTTCCTGTAGATTTAGCTTCTCCAGATTGCCCGCCGTTTCCTCTGCGACCAAAGCCGAAAGATTGCGAAACATCCCGCACAAGGTATGGACATGATAGGCAAATTGCTCGCTATTTCCGCTCATTATTGCCATACGAGTATCGTCCATGAGCTTGTCGCAATTCTGGAAAAACAGCTCCGCAATTTCCGTGAGCAATTGCATATCACCACTGACCCGGTCCAGAAGCGCGGCGCGGTCAAGTATGATTTTTTTGGCTTGTACCGGTTTCAGCAACCCCGACAGCAACTGTAACCGGTCAATGGCCTCAAGCAACATTGTCGGCTGAATCGGCTTGGTCAGATAGTCATCCATCCCTGCCTTAAGGCAGCGCTCGCGATCGCCATTCATTGCATGGGCGGTCAGCGCAATGACGGGAACATGGTTTCCCGTGATTTCTTCGCGCTTGCGAATGGCGATAGTGGTTTCGATCCCGTCTATTCCGGGCATTTGCACATCCATCAGCACGACATCGATTCGTGTACTCTCCAGCGCCTCCAGCGCTGCGAAGCCGTTGTCGATCGCGATCACCTGGTGCCCCTCTTTTTCAAGTACGCGCTGGGCAAGCTTGCGGTTAATCGAATTGTCTTCGACCAGCAGAATTTTCGAGCTTCGCTTGATTCCTCCTTGAAATTCAGATGGCCTCGAGCCGGGACGGATTTCGTCCGCAGCGGATGCGCCGAGTACCACGCGGATCGCGTCAAGCAGTTCCGATTGCTTGATGGGTTTGGTAAGGCAGGCCGCCGGGCCGTCGTCTATGCTGTCGCCGCTCGCCTCGCGCCGCAACGCCGACCCCATCGTTATTATCACCGCTTCGGCCCCGGGCGGCGAACTGCGGCGTATTTGCGCCGTGAGCTTGTTGCTGTTCACAGCAGGTAAGGTATCGTCCAGAAACACCAGACGGAACGGTATCTTCGCCTGTCTCGCCTGTTCCAGGATTTCCATCGCGGATTCGCCGTTCTCCGCTTCCTGAGTTTCGATGTTCCACAGTTTAAGCGTATCCACGAGGACGCGGCGACTGACCGGATGGTCTTCCACCACAAGCGCCCGCATTCCCTCCAGATTGACGCGATCCTCCTCGGGTTGGGTCGCCGCCTGCAGGCCGAAGCACGCCGTAAAGTGGAAAGTGCTTCCCTTGCCTGGCTGGCTATCGAGCCAGATTCTTCCACCCAGCATTTCCACAAGACGCGCCGAAATCGTTAACCCCAGTCCGGTGCCTCCATATATTCGAGTCGTCGAGGTGTCAGCCTGCAAAAACGGAGCGAAGATGGAGGTTTGCTTGTCTTCGGGTATACCGACACCGCTATCGCTCACGGTGAAGTGGCATGTCACGCCGGCATCCCGGCTCGACTGGGGCTGGGGCTGGGGCTGAACCTGAATCACCACCTCGCCGAAATCGGTAAATTTGATGGCATTGCCCACCAGATTGAGCAGTATCTGGCGCAACCTGATCGGATCCCCGAGCAGCGCGTCGGGAGTATGGGGAGAAATTTCACAGGCGAGTTCCAGACCCTTCTTGTGCGCATCGTAAGCAAGCGTTTTCATCGTGTCACCCAGGCTCTGGCGTAGCCGGAACGGAACGGCTTCCACTTCCAGCTTGCCCGCCTCGATCTTTGCAAAATCAAGGATGTCATTGATGATGGTCAACAGGGACTCGGCCGAGGTCTTCACCAGGTCCAGGTATTCGCGCTGTTCCGGCGTCAGGGCCGTCTGCCGTGCCAGATCGGTCATCCCGATGATGGCGTTCATCGGCGTCCTGATCTCATGGCTCATGTTGGCCAGAAACTCCGATTTTGCGGAATTTGCGGCCTCCGCCGCCTGTTTCGCCCTTTTAAGATGCGTCTCGGCATCCTTGCGCATCTCGACTTCCTTCTGCAGCAGATCGTTCGCTACAATCAGTCTGGCAGTGCGTTCGCGTATCCTGGTCTCAAGGTCCTCGTTCAGCTGGGACAGTTTGCGTTCCGCGCTCTGACGCTCGGCTATCTGTGTTGTCAGTTCCGCGCTCTTGCGGTACAAGTCGACGAACACCGCCACCTTGAGCTTCAGGATATCCGGGGAAACTGGCTTGACGATGTAGTCCACGGCCCCGACTTCGTACCCTCGAAACTTCGATTCCATGTCCTCGTACGCCGCGGTGAGAAAAATGATGGGCGTAAGACAGGAGCGCTTCACCTTCCGGATCAGTGTGGCGGTCTCGAAACCATCCATTTCCGGCATGCGTATATCCAGCAGGATGAGCGCAAAATCGGTTCTCAGAATCTGCCTCAGCGCCTCTTTTCCGGAACCGGCCAGCACCACGTTCCGGTCGGAGCCGCTGAGCAACTCCTCCATGGCGACCAGACTGTGCGGCTCGTCATCGACTACAAGAACATTCGCTCTCTCTGTGCCTGACACTGCAGTCTCTCGTTATCCGGCCAATCTGACCCGTATCAGCGACAAAAGCTGCTCGATATTGACGGGCTTGGATATGTAGTCGGAGGCGCCAGCCTCCATGCATTTTTCTCGATCTCCTTTCATCGCCTTGGCGGTCACCGCGATGATCGGAAGATTCTCGAATTCTTCGAGCCCGCGAATGATTCGAATCGTGTCATATCCATCGAGCTCGGGCATCATGATGTCCATGAGGACCACGTCAATGCCCGGGTTGTTCTTCAGCATCTCGATCCCTTCCTTGCCGTCCTCGGCGCTGAGAACCGTCATCCCGTGCTGCTCCAAGGCTCCGGTCAACGCGAAAATGTTACGTATGTCGTCATCGACGATCAGCACTTTCCTGTCCGCAAGTTCGGGAGTAGTTTTATAAAGACTGGATAGCAACTGGCGCTTGTCCACTGGCAGGTCGTTAACTGCCTGATGAAGGAACAAGGTGGTTTCCCTCAGCAAGGCTTGAAGCGTTTTCGCGTTTTTAAAGACCGCGATCTCGGCCAGTTTCTTGAGATTTTCCCGCTTGCCTCCACCCGGAGCTTCTGTCTCGTTCTCGTAGATAACGAACGGTATCTCGGTTCCCGTGGTGGATTCGACGATGCGCCTTATCAGTTCCATGGCTGTCATGTCGCTCAGATTCGAACCCAGCACCATGCAGTCGAACCGGGTTTCCCGCAGGGCTTCGAGCACCTGCGCACCGCTGCTGAAAACGCTGATCTGCACGCCCTCTTCGCGCAACATCTGCTCGATACTACCGCGCTGTGCGTCGTCGCCGTCCGCGACCAGCAGTGTCTTGACCTCGCTTTCAATGATATTGCGTGTTTTGGCGAGCGCCTCCAGCAGCGTCTCCTTGGGCGCCGGCTTGCGCACTGCCTGTAGGGCTCCCATGTGTAGACATTTGTGTACCCGGTCTTCAACCGAAATGACGCTGACCGGAATATGCTGCGTTGCCGGATCGTGTTTCAACAGATCCAGAACTACCCATCCATCCATGTCCGGCAGCCTCAGATCCAGCGTGATCGCGTCGGGCGATAACTCCTTGACTTGAGTCAACGCCATATCCGCGCTCGGTGCAATGACTCCCTTGAAGCCGCTTTCGTGCGCGATGTCGAGCAGGATCGCGGCGAAACTGGCGTCGTCTTCAACGATCAGCACAACGCGATCACCAGGGTGGATATTGCCCCTATCGTCGCTTACGTACGGCTGAACGCGCTCCATTGAACTGGTCTTTTGCTCCGGCTTCTGCTGCGGGCCGTTGACCGATCGTGTGGTGGAATCGGCGGCTTGCTTATCGAGCATCTCGGATTGTCTCGCCTCGATCTCTGTCGGTCCTTCGGTCAGCGGGAGATAAAGTTTGAACGTACTGCCTCTTCCTGGATTGCTGTCGACCCGTATCTCTCCACCCAGCAGGCGAGTGAGTTCACGGCTGATAGACAACCCCAACCCCGTGCCCTCGAAGCGGCGGCTCGTGGTGCCGTCGGCCTGCTGAAAAGCTTCAAAGATGACCTTCTGTTTGTGTGCAGGAATCCCGATACCCGTGTCCGCTACCTCGAACGCCACCACATGGGCCGCGGAGTCAAGCTGGATATGACCCGGAGTCCAGCCGGATTTCACGGTGAAAATCCGCAACGCGACACTCCCTCGCTCGGTAAACTTGAACGCATTCGAAAGCAGATTCTTCAGGATCTGCTGGAGCCGCTTCGCATCGGTGTGTATCACCGCGGGCAAATTGGAACTGACATCGACCACGAATTCGAGACCCCTGCCCTGGGCCACCTGGCGAAAGGTCCGTTCGACATAGCTCTGCAGCTCGACGAAATGCTCGGGCGCAATGTCGAGCGTGATAGTGCCGGATTCGATCTTGGCCAGATCGAGAATATCGTTGATCAGGGAGAGCAGATCGACACCAGCGGAATAAATGGTGTGTGCATAGTCGATCTGCTTTTGCGTCAGATTGCTGTCCGTATTGTCAGTCAACAGTTTCGCCAGAATGAGCAAGCTGTTCAAGGGCGTACGCAATTCATGCGACATGTTGGCGAGAAACTCGGATTTGTAGCGGGAGCTGAGCGCGAGCTGCTCGGCCTTTTCTTCGAGTGCCGCTTTTGCGTGCTCGACTTCCCTGTTCTTGTGTTCAACCTGCTGCATCTGCTCCGAAAGGAGCTTGGCTTTATCCTGAAGCTCCTCGTTTGTTGCCTGCAGTTCCTCCTGCTGATTCTTGAGCAGTTTTTCCGAGTCCTGCAGATCTTGCGCCTGCTGCTCCAGACGATCGTTGGTTTCCTTCAGCACATCCTGCTGGCTTTGCAGTTCCTTGGTAAGTGATTGCGATTGCTCGAGCAGGGTTTCCGTGCGCATGTTCGCCTCGATGGTATTAAACACGACGCCGATACTTTCCGTCAGCTGTTCGAGAAACAACAGGTGCGACTCACTGAATTTCCTGAGCGAAGCCAATTCGACGACCGCCTTGACCTCGCCTTCGAACAGCACCGGCAGGATGATGATGTTCAGGGGTGCAGCGGAGCCGAGAGCGGAGTTGATGCGGATATAGTCATCGGGAATGTCTTCCAGCAGGATGCGTTTTTTCTCCTGGGCGCATTGCCCCACAAGACCTTCACCCATCCGTAGCGTTTTCGCAATGTGCTTGGTTGACCTCAAGGCGTAGCTGGCGAGCAGTTCAAGGCGAGGCTCGTCGGGGCCGCGTTTCGACTGTGTATAGAACATGCCCTGCTGGGCATGGACAAGCGGCGCCAGTTCCGTCATGACCAGCTTCGACACGGTCATCAGATCGGTGTGGCCCTGCAGCATGTGAGTAAATTTTGCCAGGTTGGTTTTCAACCAGTCCTGTTCGTTGTTCTTGAGGGTGGTCTCTTTCAGGTTCCTGATCATCTCGTTGATGTTGTCTTTGAGGATCGCCACCTCCCCCATCGCCTCCACCATGATTGAGCGCGTAAGGTCGCCCTTCGCCACCGCCGTGGCGACCTCGGCAATAGCCCGCACCTGAGTAGTGAGGTTTGCCGCCAGTTGGTTAACGTTGTCGGTAAGATCGCGCCACAATCCGGCGGCGCCCGGCACTTTTGCCTGCCCGCCCAGCTTGCCTTCTATGCCCACCTCGCGGGCCACGTTGGTCACCTGATCGCCAAATGTCGCCAAGGTGTCGATCATGCCGTTGATGGTGTCGGCCAGGGCCGCGATTTCGCCTTTTGCCTCGAAAACCACTTTCCTCTTCAGATCGCCTTTCGCCACGGCAGTCACAACCCTGGCTATGCCGCGCACCTGACCCGTCAGGTTCGCCGCCATCAGGTTCACGTTGTCGGTGAGGTCCTTCCACGTTCCCGCCACGCCCGGCACCTGTGCCTGACCGCCCAGCTTGCCGTCCGTGCCAACCTCGCGCGCCACCCGCGTCACCTCGCCGGAGAACGCGTTCAACTGATCCACCATCGTGTTGATGGTGCTCTTCAACTCCAGAATCTCACCCTTCGCATCCACCGCGATCTTCTTGGTCAGATCACCCTTCGCCAACGCCGTCGTCACCTCGGCGATGTTGCGCACCTGACCCGTCAGGTTCGCCGCCATCAGGTTCACGTTGTCGGTGAGGTCCTTCCACGTTCCCGCCACGCCCGGCACCTGTGCCTGACCGCCCAGCTTGCCGTCCGTGCCGAC
>DASRWN010000102.1:0-5602 GCA_035654595.1 Gallionella sp.
TTCGTATGCACCTGTGCCGACAGTCAGCATCGGTTTCCAGTCCGATGGCATCAAACCAAGCTGAATTTGCCAGAGCTCATGCCCCGCTGCGCCCTTTGCTTCTTTGGGGAATTCGGACAGATCGTCTTCGCTGGAGCCGATGAACTTGAGCAGTTTCATGGTCGTAATATATAAGTATTTATATTGCTGCGCAAGTGGGTTTTGTAGATAGGGTGATGAAGTTCGAGAAGGGTTGAGCGTTAATCTGAGCTAATCAACAAAGGCTGCTAAGGCAGCCTTTGTTGTTACTGACAGGCTGACGCAACTCTATTTAATCCGGTACAGCCGTCCCGCCAAGGTCTGGCCTTTCACGCCATCAAAATGGTCGTCCATTGCGTCCCCCAGTCTGGTGAGCCGCTCTTCAGGGGCTGGGTGAGTCTTGAATAACAACGCCACGCTGCTGTCGTTGCTGGCGGTGTGGCCGATTTCCTGCAACACCTGCGGTAAACCAAAGGCATCGTATCCGGCGCGTGTTGCCAGCACGACCGCGATACGGTCAGCTTCAAACTCTGCACTTTTGTCGAGTGAGCGCGACACGATTTCTGCGCCGCTGCCGATCAGGTTTTGCACTTTATCGCTGCCACCGGTTTGCTTCGCCAACAATTTGCTGCCTTTGTCGAGCAGCTTGCTTTGCTGCAAAATTTTCAGGTGATGCTTGCGGATCACGTGTCCGATCTCGTGCCCCAGCACGCCCGCCAGCTCTGATTCGTCGTTGAGCAGCCGGTAGAGACCTTTGGTGACAAAGACATAACCGCCGGGTGCGGCAAATGCGTTGATGTCAGTTGAATCAATGACACCGAAATGCCAGGCAAGGTCGGGTCGTTCGCTCTGGCTTGCGACCCAGCGGCCAACGTTATTGACGTATTTTTGCAGCAGCTTGTCTTTTACCAGCGGCGCGGCGCCGAGCAGATTGCCGGCAATCTGTTTGCCTATCTCTGTTTCCTCCGCTTCGGAATAACCGCCCAGACTTGAGAGCTTGCCCGGTTCTTTCAGGCTGCTGGCCGCGTTTTTCAATTCTTGCTGGAAGTCGAAGCTGTGCGCGCTGACCAGGCACACCGATAGTGCTGTCGCAGCCAGCCATTGAGTGATGGAGCGGTTCATTTGCTTTCTCCTGCGGATGGGTCGGGCAGATAGTCCATGTTGCGTGCTTTGAGTTTGCCTTTGTTGGCAAAGGTTTGTGCTTCGCTGCGACTGGTGAGATAGGACTCTGCCAGCTTCAACTCTGTTTCGTTGAATTTGGCTGCTTTGAGTTCTTCTTCATTGAGACCGCGTATGCCAGTCGTGGCGACCACTTTGCCAGTACCGGCACGCCCGGATGCCAGGCCGGCTAATCCGGCCACTTCGTTGCCTGACGAAGATTTACGCGCCGCGCCACGCCGCACGCTGAGCATGTGTACCCAACCGCTGCCCTGAGCGCTTTTTACTTGTAGCCAGCCGCCATCTTTTTTCAGGATGTCGACCTTGTCGCCACCGGCCAATTTAGCTACAGTTTTAGCGTCGCGGAACGGCTCGGCTTTCAGCTCATCGGTCTTGATCATTGAGCCACCCTCACCTGCGTAAGCCACTGGCATGGCCAGCAGCGCAGTCAGCAGCAGGGCACCTAAATGTGTTGTCATGCGCATTATGTTTCTCCTTGTTTCGTTTCGTTCCAGTGCAGCAGTGTCTCGGCGAATAATGCCCGCCAGCTGTTGCGCGCCCGATCGCCTCCGGCGACCATTCCTTCGTGGATGAAATAGCGCACGTCATTATCCGAAGCCGGACAGTATTTGTGCAACAGCGGCCGGATCGCCTGTTTGATGGCGTCGATGTCACGGAGTATGTCCAGGCGGCTTGGTTCGTCGTCTGCCGGATGCAGCCAGGAAATCGCCAGCGTGTCTTCGAATAAATCCCACAGGCCTTTTTGCGTGCCTACGAGTATTTCCACGCTTTTGTTTTTGCCACCGGTTCTTTCTATGCCCAGGCGTATTTTTTCACGTACCTTATCATTCAGGATGCTGGCATGCGATGCGCCCGCCTGGCTGCCCAAGCGGATCAGCATCAAAGTGCCATGCAGTTCTCCGTCTTGTCGTTGCGCAGCGCGCACCGTACTTCTCTCCAGTGCCTTGCTGGTGGCGAAGGCGTAGATACGGGCAACGGTGAAATAGGCCAGACCGAGAGTGACCGGGCCGGTGAGGTTGATATAGGTATTAGTGAAGTTGATGCTGGCATAGGAGATGCCAATCAGGATAAATTGCGAAGCGCCAAACAAGCGGTCGATCTTGTCGCGCCCCGCATTGCGGTAAAAGCCCCAGGCGGTTGCCCAGATGACGGTCAGGGTGAGTAACAGATAAATGATGCGCACGTCGGGGAAGCGCAGGTAGTCGCCATGCTTGAAGTTGTCGATCGCGGTGGCCAGAATCTCGATACCGGGATGTATCCGGCTGAGTGGCGTTGCCTTGATGTCGAACAGGCTGGGTGCGGTCGAGCCGATAATGACAATCTTGTTGCTAAATTCATTGGCTGCGCGCTTCTTGTTTTTACTGCCCAAGTCAAAAAACACATCGCTGAAACTGACCGAATGGTAGGTAAAAGGCGGGCCGCGCCAGTTGAGCAGCACTTGCTGCGCATCCGGTTGCGGCAACTTGAGATGCTGCGCGATATTTAGCGGCAGTGAAGGAATTTTCCAGCCATAGTCGTCACGGTAAACCGGGTATTGACGGGTGATGGCATCCGCGTCCGGGTAAATGTTGTGCAGGCCGAGGCGGCCATTCGCCAACACCGATTTGAAAAAAGGCAACACCATCGCGACGGTGGCGTTAGATTGCGCATTTTCATTCAGCTTGACCACGCCCGGAATCATGCCGGGGTTGATTTGACTTAGCGGGTCGTCAGCCGGGTCGAGGCGCAACATCGGGAAAAAGGTATTGTTGGTGTCGGCGATGGCGCGATCAAAATAGGCATCGCTATCCGGATTGAAAACATCCGGGTCGCTGAACAAGATGTCGAATACGATTGCGCGGGGCTGCTGCTTCTCAATCTGTTCGACAAATTCCGCCAGCACCTGACGCGGCCACGGCCAGCGGCCATATTCGGCAGACATGGCGGCAAGACTGGCTTCGTTGATATCGACGATGACAATGTCCGGGTCGGGCTTGGGCACGACCAGCCGGTAGCGCACCATCATGTCGAATGCGCCCTGTTTCATGTTGGCAGTGACGTGCAGGAAAGCGGTGTCGGCACAGGCGAGCACGGTGAACAGGCCGGCCAGATAGAGATAGAAGCCGGCTTTCCATTTCTTCGCCAGCCAACCAAATAATTTGTTCAGGGTGAGTCTGATGCGATAAGAGAGCGCTGCAATAGGGTTCATGTCTGGATTCGGCCAATCGCGATGCTTGTCATTATGCCTCAGAGTCTGGCGCTCTTTAACAGTGAGCTGGCTTGACGGCAGATTTTGTTGCACTGTTATTTTGGTGTGGGTGGGTATTCAGGTAAAATGCCTGCTTTCGACAAGCAAGCGCAGAGCAAAAATGATCAAGGGCAGTATTGTTGCAATCGTCACCCCTATGCATGAAGACGGCAGCCTGGACTTGGCGTCGTTTCGCACCTTGATCGATTTTCATATCGAGCAGGGGACCGATGCCGTGGTGGTGGTTGGCACGACCGGCGAATCGCCCACGGTGAACGTGGCAGAGCATGAGACATTGATTCAGGTTGCCGTAGAGCATGCTGCGGGGCGTATTCCCATCATCGCGGGCACCGGTGCGAATTCAACCAGAGAAGCGATCGAGCTGGCTGCTTTCTCCAAAAAAGCCGGGGCGGACGCTTCGTTGAGCGTGGTGCCTTATTACAACAAACCGACTCAGGAAGGCTTGTATCTGCATTTCAAGAGTATCGCCGAGGCGGTCGACATGCCGCATATTTTGTATAACGTACCGGGTCGTACCGTGGCGGATATGAGCAATGATACGGTGTTACGGCTGGCGCAAATTTCTAACATCGTTGGCATCAAGGATGCGACCGGCGATATGCAGCGCGGCACAGATTTGTTGCAGCGCGCCCCGCAGGATTTTGCGGTCTACAGTGGTGATGATGCCAGCACGCTGGCGTTGTTGTTGCTCGGCGCGCATGGCGCGATTTCGGTGACGGCCAATGTTGCGCCGAAATTGATGCATGAGATGTGCGTGGCGGCACTGAGCGGCGAGGTTGCCAAGGCGCGTGCAATTAATTTCCGGCTAATGGGGCTGCACCGTCATTTGTTCGTCGAAGCTAACCCGATCCCGGTGAAGTGGGCTGTGGCACGGCTGGGAAAAATGAAAAACGCACTACGCTTGCCGCTCACGCCCCTGTCCAAAGATATGCAGGGGATGGTCGAGGCGGCGATGCGGCAAACCGGTCTATTTAACTAATCACGCTTTTGTGCGGGAGAGAAACAATGAAATTATGGCATAGCGGAATCACCGGTCTGGTTTTGGTCTGTTTGGCAGGTTGCAGCACTCTCGGGCTGGGCGATAAACGCATTGATTACCGGAATGGCGCTACACAGGTGCCTGCATTGGAGTTGCCGCCCGACCTGACTGCGCCGGGCAACGAAGAGCGTTTCAAGGTATCCGAGAGTGGAGATTCGGTAGCGACCTATTCGTCATACAGCAAAAAGAATTTGGCGACCAACGCGCAAAACAGTGCGATATTGCCGGTGGCGCAGGGAGTGCGTCTGGAACGTGATGGCGCGCAGCGCTGGCTGGTGGTGAATGACAAGCCGGAAAATGTTTGGCCGGTGGTCAAATCGTTCTGGCAAGGGGTGGGCTTGTCCATCAAAACAGAAGATCAGACTGCCGGCATTATGGAAACTGACTGGTCTGAGAACCGCGCCAAGATTCAGGATGGCCTGATACACGATCTGATCGGGAAGGTTTTTAGCGATTTGTATTCTTCCGGTGAGCGTGATCAATACCGCGTGCGTCTTGAGCGCGGCAAAGATGGCAAGAGCACTGAGATATACATTACCCACCGTGGTCTGGCGGAAGTGCTCTCGCGCAATGGCGATCAGACTTCGACCAAATGGGAACCGCGTCCGAATGATCCGGAGCTGGAAGCGGAAATGTTGCAGCGTCTGATGGTGGCTTTTGGCAAATCTCGGGCGGAAGCGGAGCAGGCAGTAGCTGATGCAGCTGCAGGTATACCTGCGACAAAATCAGTAAAAATAGTGGGTCTGGCCAAGCTGCAAACAGATGCCAGTGGCGAAAAAATCATCATGATAGGCGATCCATTTGACAAGAGTTGGCGCAGAGTTGGTCTGGCAATTGAAAGTGCGGAGCTGATTGTGGATGACAAAGATCGCACCGCTGGGTTATATCTGCTGAAGCTGGATAAACAGGAAAGCAGTTGGCTGGACAAACTTAAGTTCTGGAAAGGCAGCCCGGATCCCAAGGCGCGTTATCGCGTAAACGTCAAGGATAGCGGAGAGAGCTGCGAAGTGTCTGTCACTAATCAGGATGGCAAGAACGATGACACCAGCAAACAAATGCTTGAGGCGATTTTCAAGAATATCAATTCATAGGATATGCGCTTCGCTTCTTTGGGCAGT
>DASRWN010000103.1:0-4982 GCA_035654595.1 Gallionella sp.
ACCGGCATGTCTTTTCGGGTGCCGACTTCTGATGTATCCGTAGTTGATTTAACAGTCGAGCTGAACAAAGCCGCGACCTATGAAGAAATTTGCGCCGCCATGAAATCGGCTTCAGAAAGCGGCCCGTTGAAAGGTGTTCTGGGATATACCAATGAAAAAGTGGTTTCCACCGATTTCCGCGGCGAGACGTGCCCATCGGTGTTTGATGCCGAGGCCGGCATTGCGCTGGACCCCACTTTTGTCAAGGTTGTGGCTTGGTACGATAATGAATACGGCTACACCTGTAATTTGATGCGCATGGTGGCCCATATCGCCAAGTGAGCCATTCTGAACCGGGCACAAGCATCAGCCCGGCGCACTGCAAGTTTGCAACAAAGGAAAAACATGACTGTAATTAAAATGACGGATCTGGATCTTAAGGGCAAGCGCGTCCTGATTCGTTCCGATCTCAATGTGCCGGTCAAAGATGGCAAAGTCACTTCTGATGCGCGCATTACCGCCTCGATGGAGACTATCAACTACGCGTTGCAAGCCGGTGCGCGAGTAATGGTCACATCGCACTTGGGCCGTCCCGAAGAAGGAGTTTATTCCGAAGAAAACTCGCTCAAGCCCGTTGCACATGACATTGCCAATAAATTGGGTAAGCCGGTCCGTTTGATCAAGGATTGGGTGGATGGCGGCTTCAATGTCGCTGAAGGTGAGCTGGTGCTGCTGGAAAACTGCCGTTTCAACAGAGGCGAAAAAAAGAACCTCGATGAAACCGCAAAAAAATACGCGGCGTTATGCGATGTGTTCATCATGGACGCTTTTGGTACTGCGCACCGTGCTGAAGCGTCAACCCACGGCGTTGCAAAATTTGCACCAGTGGCCGCCGCCGGCATTTTGTTGGCCAGTGAACTGGAAGCGTTGACTAAAGCATTGCTCAGCCCGACTCGTCCAATGGTGGCGATTGTCGGCGGTTCCAAGGTTTCTACCAAGCTGACGGTGCTGGAAAGTTTGTCCGAAAAAGTGGATCAGTTGGTGGTGGGTGGCGGAATCGCTAATACCTTTCTTAAAGCGACCGGACACCCGGTCGGTAAATCGCTGTGTGAAAATGATCTGGTACCTACTGCGCAGGCATTGATAGAAAAAATGTCTGCCCGTGGCGCAAGCATTCCGATTGCGAGCGATGTGGTGGTTGGTACAGAAGCGCCGTTCTTGGCCGGCAATGAAAATACCCCGGCTACTCTGAAGTCCGCCGGTGAGGTTACCGATGAAGAAATGATTTTTGACATCGGACCGGAATCTGCGCAACAGTTGGCGGACATCATCATGAAGGCGGGAACAGTGGTTTGGAATGGCCCGGTCGGGGTGTTCGAGTTCGATCAGTTTGGCGCGGGCACCAAGACCATCGCAATGGCAATCGCCAGTACCAAAGCGTTCACTTTGGCAGGCGGTGGCGATACCATCGCGGCCATTCAGAAATACGGCATTTATGACAAGGTATCTTATATCTCCACGGCCGGTGGCGCATTTCTGGAGTTTCTCGAGGGCAAAAAACTGCCGGCGGTAGAAATTTTGGAGCAGCGTTCCAATCATTAACTCACTGGCTCAAATCTAATAAACTCGGAGCCGATAAATATACACATGTTGCGTAGAACCAAAATAGTTGCAACGCTGGGACCCGCTTCCAGTGACCCAAAAATACTGGAACAAATGATCCGTGCCGGGGTGGATCTGGTGCGGATGAATTTTTCACATGGCGCTGCACAAGATCACGTGCAGCGTGCTGAAACTGTGCGTGCTGCAGCCAGGGCATGTGGCCGCACAGTGGGCATTTTGGCCGATTTGCAAGGCCCGAAAATACGGGTAAAAAAATTCGAAAACGACAAAATTGTTCTGGCTAACGGAGATATCTTTGTTCTGGATGCAGCACTGGAGGGATTGGGGAATCAGCAGCGGGTCGGCCTGGATTACAAAAACTTGCCCAATGACGTGAGTGTGGGCTCTGTTCTGCTGCTGAACGACGGTATGCTGGAATTCCATGTCAAGGAAATCAAAGGTACGCAAGTGATTTGCAAGGTGGTACGCGGCGGCGTATTGTCCAACAACAAAGGTATCAACCGCAAAGGCGGCGGACTTACTGCCCCAGCCTTGACGGACAAGGACAAAGAGGACATCAAGACTGCGGTGTTAATCAAGGCTGATTACTTGGCGGTGTCCTTCCCGCGCTCCGGCGATGACATGCGTTTGGCACGCGAGTTGATGCAGGCGGCGGGCGGTAAAAGCCTGTTAATGGCCAAGATCGAACGTGCGGAAGCGATACCGGCTCTGGACGATATTATTGATGCATCGGATGCTATCATGGTGGCGCGTGGAGATTTAAGCGTGGAAGTTGGCGATGCTGCCGTGCCAGCTTTGCAAAAACGCATGATTAAAAAGGCGCGCGCGAAAAATCGCTTGGTGCTCACCGCCACGCAAATGATGGAGTCGATGATTACCAATCCGATCCCGACGCGTGCGGAAGTTTCGGACGTGGCAAATGCAGTTCTGGATGGTACTGACGCAGTGATGTTGTCGGCGGAAACGGCGGTGGGCGATTACCCGGTGGAGACCATCGAAGCTATGGCGCGTATTTGTCTTAAGGCCGAGGTCGAGGTCGAAGACCATACGATTGATCGACGTGCCGTTGCGCAGAAATTCTTACGCATTGACCAATCAATCGCGATGTCTGCGTTATTTGTTGCTACGCACCTTAAGGTCAAGGCGATTGTTGCGTTGACGCAATCAGGCTCGACACCGCTTTGGATGTCACGCATGAATGCCGGTGTGCCGATATTTGCGCTGACGCCATTGCAGGAAACGCTCAGTAAAGTAACCTTGTTCAGCGGCGTACACCCAATCGCGTTTCAGGTTATTTCGCATGAGCACTCCCAAGCACTGCGTGACGCAGAAGAAGAGTTGGTTCGCTTGAAACTGATTAGTGCCGGAGACCTTATTGTGATGACCATAGGCGAAGCGATGGGCAAATCGGGACACACCAATACCATGAAGATCATCAAGGTGGGAGATGCTCGTAAGCCCTTATGATTAAGCGAGACAAGTTTTGTAATTAAACTGCTACACAACAAATTTAATTTTTAATTAGGAGAAAAAAATGGCTCTAGTCTCTATGCGACAATTGCTCGACCACGCTGCGGAATACAGCTATGGCTTGCCCGCATTCAACGTGAATAATCTGGAACAAGTAAAAGCCATCATGGAAGCCGCGGATGAATGCAATAGTCCGGTGATCATGCAAGGTTCCGCAGGCGCTCGCAAATATGCCGGCGAAGCGTTTTTGCGTCACTTGATTGCGGCGGCGGTAGAAACTTACCCGCATATTCCGGTGGTCATGCATCAGGATCACGGCGCCTCTCCGGCAGTGTGCATCAATGCCATCCGCAGCGGTTTTTCCAGTGTGATGATGGATGGCTCTTTGAAGGAAGATGCCAAGACACCCGCCTCGTTTGAGTATAACGCGGACGTAACACGTCGGGTGGTAGACATGTCACATGCGGTAGGCGCTTCTGTAGAAGGCGAGCTGGGTTGTTTGGGCTCGTTGGAGTCAGGCATGGGTGAAAAGGAAGACGGACACGGCGCAGAAGGTGTACTGACCCACGACCAATTACTCACCGACCCTGAAGAGGCCGCTCAGTTCGTGCGTCAAACTGGTGTGGATGCGTTGGCTATCGCTATCGGTACTTCGCACGGCGCATATAAATTCACTCGCCCGCCGACCGGCGATATTCTGGCGATTGGCCGGATCAAAGAAATTCATGCGCGTATTCCCAACACTCATTTGGTGATGCACGGCTCTTCTTCGGTGCCGCAAGAATGGCTCAAGATCATTGACGAGTTTGGCGGCAACATGGGCGAAACTTACGGCGTGCCGGTTTCGGAAATCGTTGAAGGCATCAAGCACGGCGTACGCAAGATCAATATTGATACCGATTTACGTATGGCTTCTACCGGCGCAGTACGCCGTCATCTGGCACAAAACCCCAAGGATTTCGACCCGCGCAAATTCCTGGCGGCATCCACCAAGGCGATGAAAGATATCTGCAAGGCGCGCTACGAAGCGTTCGGTTGTGCCGGCCAGGCAGCCAAGATCAAACCAATCTCGTTGGACAACATGGCCATCCGTTATGCCAAGGGTGAATTGCAGGCGGTGGTCAACTAAAAATGTGATGGATGTTTCAGAACAGGCGATCGAAAGGTCGCCTATTCTTTTTGGCCCGGACGATTTGCGTCAATATCTGGATATGGATTTATGCGGCAATGTCGGCAGCTTCAGTCAACAGAAAATTCTTGAATGCCAAAGCTGCATTGCTCAAACGCTTATGTGTGCGGTGCGCAACGAACCACTGGCGAATCAGCGGAAAATGCTCAACATTAAGTATTGCCAACCGTTTGGTTTCAACCTCAAGCGCGATGCTGTGTAGTGACAATATGCCCAGACCCATTCCAGCGCGCACTGCCTGCTTGATAGCCTCGTTGGTTTCCATTTCCATGCTGATATGCGGTTGGATTTTATGTTGCTCGAATACACGCTCCATCGCGCTACGTGTACCGGAGCCTTTTTCCCGTGACAGGAAAGTCTCTTCGGCAAGCCGCGCCAATTTGATGCGTTTGAGTTTGGTCAGAGCATGATCGGGCGCGGCGATCACCACCAATGGGTTATTCATGAATGATGCCGCGCTGAGATCCAGCCCATCAGGCGGTTGTCCCAAGATGGCGAGATCAGTACTGTTATCGGCAAGTTGCTTGAGCACGGCGTCGCGGTTGGCAACTTGCAGGATGATGTCAATGGCGGGATGCTTCAAACAAAATTTGGCGAGTAGCTGTGGCGTGAAATAATTTGCGGTATTTACTACCGATAGTGTGAGTTTGCCATGCCCCAAGCCTTTCATTTCATCGAATACCGTTTCCATCTCGGTGAGTTGCAACGAGATGGTGCGACT
>DASRWN010000104.1:0-15845 GCA_035654595.1 Gallionella sp.
TGCTGCTCGATCTGCGGACGCGCGCCATGCACCAGCACCAGACGTATGCCGAGGCTGTTGAGCAGGTTGAAATCATGCGCAAGTTCGACGAATTTGCCGTCGGTTATGACCTCGCCGCCAAACGCAATGACAAAGGTTCTGCTGCGAAACGCATTGATATAAGGCGCAACGGAACGGAACCACTTAACGAAATCGACCGGATTGGTGACGACAATAGGCATGTCAGTTTTTAGTTTGAATCCGCCACGGCAGCGGCTTTGCGCGAATGATGCCACGAACCCTGACTAAATTGTACCCAATTTGATTTATCTGCTGTTTTTTGAGTTACCATGCCAAGCAATGAGTATCAACGTATCTGGGAGGGACGTGATGCCAGTGAAACACAAAGTGTTGTTTGTTGCGCTATTGGCAGTGTTGATGTTATCTCATCTCGCTATGGCTGCACCGGACGGTCTGCTGACACAGGCCGATAAATTGATGAAGCGCGGCAAGGCAAAGGAAGCCTACGCGCTGCTGGTGCCTTATCAATCCGAGCTTGCCGGTGACCCGAATTATGACTACCTGCTCGGCATTGCCGCATTGGATAGCGGCAGGGCCAACGAAGCAGTGTTTGCTCTGGAGCGTGTGTTGGCCGTCAACCCAAACCATCTGCAGGCGCGCGCCGAAATCGCCAAAGCCTATTTCGCCACTGGCGAGGTGGTTGCCTCACAGCATGAATTCGAGACTGTTCAGCAGCAAAACCCCCCTAAAGAAGTGAGTGCGACCATCGAGAAATTTCTGGGTGCGATCGAACGGGCCAAATCGGGAGAAAGAACCACTATCAGAACTTATGTGGAAAGCGCGCTGGGTAACGACAGTAACGTAAACAGCGCGACTGCGGCCAGTCAGGTCGCGATTCCGTTTTTTGGCGGGGCGATTTCGACACTGAGCACCAATGGTCAACAATTGCACGACAGCTTCGGCAGCGTCGCGGTGGGCGGCAGCGTGCGGCATGCGCTTACGCCGGAGTGGAGCATATTCGGCGGAGGAAGTTTCAATCAGCGCTTCAACTCTTCCCAAACTGCTTTTGATACCGGCGGCGCGGACGTTAATGCCGGCATCAGCCTGACCAAAGGCGATAACAATTATTCTGTTTCCCTGCAATCGCAGGATTTCAGCATTGACGACACGCTATTTCGTAATGCCACCGGCGCAACGGCGCAATTGCTGCACAGCCTGGACAACGACAGCCAGGCCAGCGCCTATTTTCAGTACACTGAGTTGCATTACCCGGGGCGCGACATACAGGATGCCAATCGTTATATCCTCGGCGGTGCTTATGCCCATGCATTGGGCGGACAATATGCGCCGGTGATTTATCTCGGCGGCTATGGCGGCGAAGAAAAAGAACGGGCTGCCAATGTTCCCCATCTGGGGCACAAGCCTTACGGCGTCAGGGCCGGTGGCGAGATGAAGCTCAATCCGCAATCAACATTATTTGGTTCAGCAAGTGTAGAACAGCGCAGATATGGTGGGCCGGATCCGTTGTTCCTTGTGACGCGCAGGGACACGCAGTCTGATTTGGTTGTGGGGCTCAGTTACGTTCCATTGCAAAACTGGACGATCACGCCTCAAGCAGGCTTTACCCGTAACAGCTCCAATATCGTTATCAATGCATACAGCCGTGCGGTGTATAGTGTTGTTGTACGCCGTGACTTTAACTAGCGCAAAATCGGGAGGAAAGATCATGTCACCTCAACATCATTTCAAACTGACTCATTTAGCCGCGATGCTGGCGGCGGCGTGTGCCGTGTTTCCGGCAACCGGATATTGCGTTGCCGCAGGCCATGTGGATTTCGTGGCGGGCAATGTGATGACCGCCGGAGCTGACGGTGTGCAGCACCCACTTGTCAAAGGTGCGGATATCAACGCCGGCGATGCAATCGATACCGCACCGGGCGGGCGGGCACAGATTCGTTTTTCCGATGGTGCCTATGTTTCGTTACAACCCAATAGCCAGTTCCGGGTGGACGATTACAATTATGAAAACAAAACTGACGGTAGCGAAAAAGGTTTCTTCAGTCTGTTGAAAGGCGGACTACGGGCAATCAGCGGCGCGATCGGTCACGTTAACCGCGATAAGTACCGGGTCGTCACACCGACGGCTACCATCGGCATACGCGGCACTGGTTATAACGTCGCCTTAAGCGATGGCCTGACGGTAAATGTGACCGATGGCAAGGTCAGCTTGACCAACGCGGGCGGCAGTCTGGTCATCTCGCAAGGCCAATCGGCTTTTGTTGCCAATGCCAATACTGCGCCGGTGTTGACCTTCGAAAAACCGTCCACGCCACCCGCCAGTATCAGCAAGAGCGTTGACCAACCGGTAGAAAAGTCCACTACCCCGATAGCAGCAGATACTGGCAGCTCGAGCGTTAATTCAAGCAACATAACGGTGGTGACCGGATTGGTATCTGTCGCTGCCGGACCCCAGTTGGATGCGGGCGAAGGATTCGGATTGCCTAACTTGTCTGTCCCGGAATTTGGTGCCATCGCCGTTTTAAACGGCCAAGGGAACATTTCTTTTTACCTGAACCCGAACGGAAATGTTACTGATTTTACCGCTGCCACAGTAGATAACGGCGTGTACAACGGTATCCCCGCGTCCGGCTACGACGGGACCATCGGCTGGGAACGTTTTTACGGCACTATCACCCACACTAGTGCGGCTGGCGATGTCGCCATTACCAATTTGACCGCAGACCAGGGATTTCACGGCGTGGTCGGTATCCCGACGCCACTCATGCCAACCAGTGGCTCGGCCCACTATGATCTTTTGGGTGCGACGCGACCCACGCTTGATTCTGGCTTGGTTGCACCGGGCACGGTAACTGGCGGCGGACTGGATGTTTTCTTTGGCGGCCAGCCTAGTTTGAGTGGCACGTTGGATATTGCTATCGCTGGCACAACAGTCGATCTTAGTTTCTTTAGCAGCTTTTCAGGTAACACCTTTAACGGGTTTGGCTCTGCAACCGGCACTGGATGCATTTCCTGTTCTGCCAGCGTGACCGGTTTCTTCGCCGGTGCGGACGCAGCGCGTGCCGGAGTTGCTTATGAGATATCTGGCAGCAGTTTTGGCGCAGGCAGCCTTATTCAGGGAGCGGCTGTTTATACCAAAACGGCACTACCTGCCCCTCCGCTGTAAGTTTTGCTTGATGGCACAGTAATCCGGGCAGCGGAGCTGCTCGGACAGCATCACGCAGGTCAGGCAATCCTGATTTTATTCCCGTATTGCAACAGTTATCCCGATGATGCGCAGGGCAACTTTTTGCCCGGAGTGGCCTATCATCAAACCGGCCAACTTGAGGTTGCGCTGTCAGCTCTGGATACCGCCCTTAATTCTGAACGCAGCATGTTCAAGCCAGAAGCGCCAATAGATGGCCTCTGGTGTTAATTAAAATCTCCCCACAACGTTTGCCCCGCCACCAGTGCTGCCACCGCCGCCGTTTCAGCGCGCAATACCCGTGCGCCGAGTCGCAGCGGAATAAATCCGGCGTCGTGCATTGCCGCCTCGCTTTCGGCTGCGCTGAAGCCACCTTCCGCACCGATTAACAGCACTATTTTGCCGGACGGTCTGGTTTGTTGCTGTAATAACTGCTCGCCTTGTGGCAATAGAACGAATTTTGTCGCAGATGATTTTTGCATACTTGCCAGCCACGCCATGATGTCGAGTGGCGCATGAATCTGCGGCAATACATTGCGCCCGCATTGTTCGCAAGCACTAATGGCAACTTGCTGCCAATGTTCGACGCGTTTGTCGGCACGTTCACCAGATAATTTCGCTACACTGCGCTCAGTTGCCAGCGGCTGCATTTCGCCAACCCCCAACTCAGTGGCTTTTTGCACCACCCAGTCCATTTTTTCGCTGCTCAATAAAGCTTGCGCCAATACTGTTTGCAACGGCGACTCACAGCTCGCGTTGATTGAAATGATGTTGCCAACCACCACACGTTTGCCGCTGATATCGAGAATGGTTCCTTGGCATTCATTGCCGCTGCCATCAAACAGTTGCAACGTCTCACCTACCTGCAAGCGCAGCACACGCACGGCATGATGTGCCGCACCATATGGCAATTCAATACTGCCACTGACGGGCAATGGTGCCGAGTGATAGAAGCGCGGCATAAGTTAAGTTAGCGAGTAGAAATGAGCATGATAATATAGTGGCACGGCTAGAAATTCATCAAAAACTGTTAAGGAGCGCCTTATGGTCAGTCTGCAACCTCCATTATGTGATTTCGGCTGGAAAGCCCCGGATTTTGATTTGCTGGGCGTGGATGGCAAACGCCATAACTTGGCCAGCTGTCGCGGCAAGAACGGTTTGCTGGTGATGTTCATCTGTAATCACTGTCCCTATGTCAAGTCAGTTCGCGAACGCATCGTGCGCGATGCGCGCGAGTTGCAACAATTCGGCATCAACTGCATCGCCATCATGTCGAATGATGTCAGTGAATATGCGGAAGACTCTTTCGACAATATGAAAATAATTGCACAGCAATACGCCTATCCTTTTCCCTACGTGTGGGATGAAACGCAGCAGGTGGCACGACAGTATGGCGCGGTGTGTACGCCGGATTTTTTTGGTTTCAACAGTAATCTGGAATTGCAATATCGCGGGCGACTGGATAGTTCACGCAAAGAGCTGGTGGCTGATGCGCCACGCGATTTATTCAATGCACTGCGGCAAATCGCACAAACCGGGCAAGGACCGCGCGAGCAAATTGCCAGCATGGGTTGCTCGATCAAATGGAAAAACGCGGCATGACACTTGGCACGACACGCAGCATGAGTGCCACACTCAAGGCAATTATTGCGGCAGTCAAACTGGTGGCGGCGGAGGAAATCATGCCGCGCTATCTTAAGGTTGCGCATCAACGCAAGAGCGATGGCAGTCTGTGTACTGAAGCCGATCTTGCTGCGCAGAACGCGCTGAGCAAAAAGCTTCAGGCCATACACAACGTGCCGGTTTTAGGCGAAGAAATGACTACCGCCGAACAACAAGCATTATGGCAAGCAGGGCATGAAGGTTTGTGGTGTATTGATCCTATTGATGGCACATCTAACTTTGTCCGCGGCCTGCCTTATTTCGCTGTTTCGGTTGCTTTGTTGCGTCACGGACAAAGCGTATTGGGGGCGGTGTACGACCCTGTCGCAGACGAGATGTTTGCTGCCGAACAGGGGCGTGGCGCATTTTTGAATGGTGAAAGTCTGCTTAGTCGCGACACCGTGACTACCTTGAAGCAGGCATTGGCCAGCGTCGACTTGAAAAGGCTGGATAGCAAATTGCTCACGGCACTGGCCACCGCGCCGCCCTACAGTTCGCAGCGTAACTTTGGCGCGAGCGCGCTAGATTGGTGTTACACCGCAGCCGGACGCTTCGATTTGTATTTGCACGGCGGACAAAAGTTGTGGGATTACGCCGCTGGTATTTTGATTTTGCAGGAGTCCGGAGGGCGGGCTTGCTGTATCGAACAGGATGATTTTACCCAGGGCGATATCTGGGAGCGTTCGGTCATTGCAGTACGCGACGAAAAATTGTTCGGCCTGTGGAAACGTTGGGTACGCACTCACCAATAACAGGCTGAACGCTAGAGCTTGGGAAAACTCGGCCTGTTATTAGCATAATAATTATGACAACATGACTAAAACCCGCTAGGATTGGGGGCGCAACTAGTCTCAATAAAGGCTGGCAGCGGGCGCGGCAACCTAAAAAAATTAATGGCTAGCGCAGCAATGTGAAATCAAGGGGGAAGTAAATTGAGTGAAAACTTACCGTTGTCAGAAGTGAAGGTAGTGCTGATTGATGACAGCAATACCATCCGTCGCAGCGGCGAGATGTTCCTCAAGCAATCAGGTTGCAACGTGGTGTTGGCAGAAGATGGTTTTGATGGTTTGGCCAAAGTGGTGGATCACTGTCCGGACATCATTTTCGTCGATGTCATGATGCCACGCCTGGACGGCTATCAAACCTGCGCCCTGATTAAAAACCACCAGAGCTTCAAAAATATTCCAGTTGTCATGCTAACCAGCAAGGACACGCTGTTTGATCGTGCGCGCGGCAAATTAGTTGGTTCAGATCAATATCTGCTCAAACCTTTCAATAAAAAAAGTCTGATAGAAACCGTTATATTACTGACCCAAAGAAAAGAGAAGGAGTAACACCATGGCGATCAAGAAAATTTTAGTGGTAGATGATTCACCGACCGAGCGTCACATTATCGGAGAAATTTTAACCAACAACGGATTTACCGTTACTTTTGCTGAAGACGGCGAAGCGGGGGTGGCACAGGCAAAACTCATCAAACCCGATCTGGTTATCATGGATGTGGTGATGCCCGGTTTGAATGGCTTTCAGGCGACCCGTGCAATCACCAAAGAACCCGAGACGCAGAATATTCCGATCATCCTTTGCACGACCAAGGATCAGGAAACCGACCGGGTGTGGGGCTTGCGCCAAGGCGCAAAAGATTATGTAACTAAACCGGTCAATGCGGCAGAACTGCTTGGCAAAATTGCCGCTCTGGGCTGAGCACTGGCTCCATGTCCAAACGTCTCAATCTTCGCGAATTTCAACAAAACCTCAGCAATCGCATGAATGCGAGGGATCGCGCAAGTGACAGAGTATCTTCACTGGGCGTTCTGATTGCCGGACAAAACTGGTTGATTAACATGGCGGACATCAGCGAGGTCATGCCTATGCCGCCTGTGACCCACGTGCCATTCAGCAAAGCCTGGTTTCGCGGTGTAGCCAATGTGCGTGGCAATTTATACGGCATCGCCGATCTGGCGGCCTACCAGAAAAAAGGCACAGCATCAGGTGACATGACTAACCGCATACTGCTGGTTGCGGAACGCCACGGCTTCAACACCGCGTTGCTGATCGATCGCGTGATGGGTTTGCGCGATACACAAAATTGGCGGCACGACACGGAGCGAGATCAATATCTGGATTCGCAAGGCACAGCCTGGCGCAAACTTGATGTAGTAGCGATGTTGCAGCAGACAGATTTTTTGCAAATAGGCGCATAGCCGTTTTAGCTAGGGAGAGAGCAACATGGCATTCAAACTGACACTACCAGGATTTAGCAGCCGGGCCGACGAAAAGCCGCTCGTTAATACAAAAAAAGCTGACGCCGATAAAAAGTCTTTACTGGATTTTTCCCTGCCGCTGATTGGGCATTTGCCCATTGTGCAGCAACTCAAGATATTGGGTGGCCTGACTGCGGTGGCTTTGCTCACCACTGCAATTTCAGTTTATATCAACAACCAGGAAATCGGTTATCGAGCCAGCTATACGCTGCATACCAGCCGCGTGGAGTTGTTTGCCGAGCGTCTGGCCAAGGATTCCGGCCTGGCATTGTCGGGTAACAGTGACGCCTTCGACACGTTGGCCGACGCACGACAAGCCTTGCAGGCCGATCTGGATTTACTGGATAAGGGTAGTGCGGAGTTGCCTGCCACCCGGGGCAAGCCACGCGCGGCATTAACTACGCTGCTGGCCACGGCGCAAAAAACCCAGGCAGACCTGGACAGCTTGGAATCTGGGCGTCCCGGGCTGGTAACACTGGGCGTGACAATTAACGTGATCAACTCGGTTGGTAGCGAATACCGTCCCCTGCTGGACGAGATCATTGCCTCGGGCGTCAAGCGTGAGCTGGTTACCGAGTTTACCTTGGCGATTGAGCGTATTGCGCGCGACGCTGCTACTTTGCTGGCTACCGATATCAGCATGGAGCAAATGGCGCAGATCGGTATTGATACCTATTCTGCCGAAACTGCTTTGGCGGCAATGCCTGCAACAGACCCTAATGTACAAAAAGCGATCGAATTATTTGATCCCTATCGTAACAGTATTGAAATTCTGGTCGGCCAATCACGTAGTCTGGTGGATGCGAAGGCTGCGGTGCAATCCATCCTGCAAGACACCGAGTCCTTATCCAAACAGACCGAGCAACTGACAAGCGCATACCAGGCTACCCCCATGATTAAAATCACCGGCATTATCGCATCGGTTGCCGGAGTAATTACGCTGCTGTTGTTATTGCTGATCGCCAAAGAATATCTGGAAGATTCACGTCGCCAGACCCGCGAGGCGGAACGCACCAATCAACAGAATCAAGGTTCTATTTTGCGCTTAATGAACGAGCTGGGGGATCTGGCGGATGGTAACTTGACGGTGAATGCCACCGTTTCTGAGGACATTACCGGCGCCATCGCGGATTCGGTCAACTACACCATTGAGGAGCTGCGTAAGCTGGTAGCACGGATTACAGCGGTGGCGACACAAATGGGGCAAGCGACACAAAGTGCCGGTAATATTTCCAAAGGGTTGCTGAACGCGACACAAAAACAGTCGCGAGAAATTCAAGACGTAGGACAATCAGTGCAACTGATGACCAAGTCGATTCAAGAGGTGGATGCCAGCGCCACCAAAGCAACCGAGGTCGGTCGACGTACCTTGATCGTAACCGAACAGGGTGCGCAGGCGGTACGTAACTCCATTACCGGTATGGATGGTATTCGTGAGCAGATTCAGGACACGGCGAAGCGAATTAAACGGCTGGGCGAAAGCTCCCAGGAAATCGGCGAAATCGTGGATCTGATTTCCGATATTACCGATCAGACCAACGTGCTTGCCCTGAACGCAGCCATCCAGGCGGCCTCAGCCGGCGAGGCTGGCCGCGGTTTCTCAGTGGTTGCTGAAGAAGTGCAACGCCTGGCGGAACGTTCTGCCGAGGCGACCAAGCAAATCGGTTCGCTGGTGAAGACCATTCAGAGTGATACCCATGACGCAGTTGCGGCGATGGAAAAAAGCACCCTGGGTGTAGTGGAGGGTGCAAAATTATCCGACGTAGCGGGACAGTCCTTGCAGGAAATTGAACAGGTTTCAAACGAATTGGCTTCGCTGATCAATAGTATTTCCGTCTCCACCCAAATTCAAACCGATATGGCCAAAGCTGTGGCAACCACCATGCAGGATATTTTGAAAATTGCCGGGCAAACCAGCGAAGGTACGCGCGTAACTGCCGAATCGGTTGTGCAGATCGATAATCTTGCTACCGATCTGAAAAGCTCGGTAGCCGGCTTCAAAATCTGATTGACGGTTATAGCTATTCCAGCATGACTTACCAAGCACAATTCGACCCGGCTGTTATTACTGCTGTCAGGCCGGGCATGAATGCCACCATGGTCGAATTAAACGTGCAGATGGAGCGTTTCCTGTCCAGCCCGGTCACGCATGAAGCAGCGCTCCGTGCCGCGCACAACGAGTTGCGGCGTCTGCTTGGCGTGCTTAAAATGATCCGCCTGGATGGCGTGGTGGTGTTTTGTACCGAGCTGGAAACTGTGCTGGCCGAGCTCTCCGCCAACCCGGGTGTCGTTTCAGTGCTGCATCACGATGTGCTGGAGCATGCTTTGGCTGCTCTCAACCGTTACCTCAATGATTTACTGCAAGGCGCAGATAACGCCACTTTGAGACTATTTCCGCAATATCAGGAACTGCAGCAGTTACGTGGTCTGGAAATGGCATTCGAACTGGATTTATTTTTTCCGAACTTGGACGTGCCCCTGCCCGAAAAAGTGTTGGGTATTGCACAGTCAGACGCAGCACAGCCCGGTCTTAAAACGGCACGCAGCCAATACCAACAGGGGCTGCTGCGGTTCTTGCGTGAAAATAGCGCAGCGGCCGTGCAGTTGATGCAACAGGCGCTTGATGTGGCACTGGGCGCTACGCCACAAGATCGGGGCAGAGCGTTTTGGTGGGTCAGTTATGGTCTGCTTGACTGTGTGAAATCAAGCAGTCTGCCTGCGGAACTTAATGCACGTAAATTACTGGGGCGTATTGATCAGCAGATGCGCGCCGCTGCCGAAGGAAATCCTGGTGACACCCAGTTACTGATGAATGAAATGCTGTACCTGATCGGACACAGCGAAAATACCAGTGCAACCGTCAACGCGATTAAAAAAACCTACGCGCTGACTCGATATTTTCCCACATCTTCATCTTTATCACCGGCAGAGTTGGCGCAACGTCTGGAGATCATGCGCGAACAATCACGCAGTGCACAAGACTACTGGGAACTTTGTATTCAGGGTGATCAGCCAAGCTGTCAAAAATTTATTGTGCAGGCCGACCTGTTGGCGCAACAAAGCGAACAGCTTGATCAAAACAAACTGCAAGATTCTGTCCAGCAACTGGTTCATTTTTCGCAATACGCTACACAGCCCGAGCAAGCGCGCCAGTTAGCTATCGACATGGCGATGGCATTGTTGTTGCTGGATAGTGGCATTAACCATTATCAATATCTGGCAGAGGACTTTTCCGAGCAGGTACGCCTGTTGTCCGAACGCATGCAATCGGCGCTTGCTGCGCAGCCTGAGCCGGCGCAACTCTCGGATCATCTGATACAACTTTATTACCGGATGAGCCATGAAGAACTGCTGGCGTTATTAAGCAATGAAATGCTGGTGAATCTGCGTCAGGCCGAACAGATTTTGAATAGCTTTTTTAATGACGCAGCAAAGCGCTCTGAATTAAAGGGATTGCACCGACTGCTCGGACAAATTCATGGCGGGCTGGTCATTTTATCTTTGCAACACGCCGCTGATCTCAGCCTCTCCATCCAGGTCGGCGCAAATCTTTTCGACCAGGCTGAAGAGCCGGTTGCACCAGCTCAACGCACGGTATTGGCTGCCGCGCTCAGCGCGCTGGAAAATTATCTGCAGCGTTTGCCGCACGGGCATCAGAATGAAATTGCTGGCTTGCAGTCTGCGCTCGCCGAACTGGAAAAATTACGCTTGGCACCTGCACAAACAATTGCAACGGAACAGCAATCTGGCGCATCTGAACCGGTGATGCAGCATCCGCAGGTTGAAGATCAGGAGTTGCTCGATGTATTCCTGGAAGAGGCCGGAGAGGTATTGGGCGCCATGCATCACGATCTGGCGAGTTGCACGGCGCATCCGGAAGTTCTCGAGCCGCTGATTACCATTCGGCGCGGTTTCCACACCTTGAAGGGCAGCGGTTATATGGTCGGATTGAATGATCTGGCTGGCGTGGCGCTGGTGATTGAGCGTGCCCTGAACAAATGGCTGCAGGATGGCAAACCGGCAAGCAGTGCATTGCTGAGCTTTGTCGAACAAGCGGTAAAACGTTTTAGTGGCTGGGTAGAAGCGCTGAATAGCCGCGGTAATGCGCATATCGAAGCGAATGACTTGATTGTTGCTGCAGAGCAAATCGAGCAGGGCCTCGACCTTAATATCGCGACGCAAATTAAACTGACGGAAGCAACAGCGCTGCCGCAAATTATTGTTGAGCGGGAACTGGTCAGGATTGGCGACATCACCTTACAGCCGACGCTGTTTAAAATCGCCAGCGAAGAAATTACCCAGCACATAGCCGTGCTGCAGCAGCAGCTTGCTGCACTGCGTGCAGCCAAACCACCCGTTATTCAATATAACTTTATGCGCGCTGCCCATACCCTGGCCGGGGTAAACCGCACCATGGGTTTTGCGGCGGTGGTGGATTTGGCATCCGCTCTGGAGGGGTGGCTGCAAGCCCGTATCGGACAACCCTTTACGCTGAGCGATGAACAGGCGCAACTACTGGTTCAGGTGATTGCCGCGCTGGATAGCATGGTGCATAGCATTTGTGATCAACAGATGCCGGTTGGCAGCGATCTGGTTAGCGATTTGCTCGCTGATAAAGACCGGCTTGGCGAACCAGCTGTGCAACCTGCCATTGTCTCAACGCTGGCTCCGCAGTCTTCCGCAGCCACCCCGGTTGCAGCCACTCCGGCCGCGGTTACTCCAGAGCGTCCGCAAGTGCGCGACGATGTCGATGAACAGTTGCTGCCGGTATTTCTCGAAGAAGCCGATGAGCTGTGCCCCGGAATCGGTTCAGGACTTCGTGCCTGGCGCGACCAACCCGATAATGAACAACACGTACAGTTATTGAAGCGGCTGCTGCACACGCTTAAAGGCAGCTCCCGCATGGCAGGCGCAATGCGCATTGGCGAAATCGCGCACAGTATGGAAGACCGCATATTGTCAGCTGCACACCAGCAAAAAGAAGCCGGATATTGGGATGTGCTGGAGGGTGAATTTGACCGTGTCACTACCTTGCTCGAAGATTTACGCAGCGGAAAAATAACC
Organism: Gallionella sp.; assembly: GCA_035654595.1. Lineage (GTDB taxonomy): Bacteria > Pseudomonadota > Gammaproteobacteria > Burkholderiales > Gallionellaceae > Gallionella. The sequence goes on from DASRWN010000104.1 coordinate 12,193, forward strand.
GAACCGGAACCAGAGCAGGAACCGGTTAAACGTCGTACATCGGATTATGCGGTTCAGGAACGCAGGGGAGACCAGCGCGCGCGTGATGCTGCGAATATGCTGCGGGTGCGCTCTGATGTGGTTGACAGGTTGGTCAACGAGGCCAGCGAAATCAGCGTGGCGCGTTCACGTATGGAGGCCGAATTACGCGCCTTCAAGGATGGCTTGCTGGAATTGACCGATAGCGTGATACGTTTACGCAAACAATTACGTGAAGTGGAAATTCAGGCCGAGAGCCAGATTCAAGCGCGTGTCTCATCATTCAAGGATAGTGCCGAGCAGTTTGATCCGCTTGAATTTGACCGCTTCACTCGCTTGCAGGAATTGACCCGCTTCATGAACGAAAGTGTGCATGACGTGCAGACTGTTCAGCATTCACTGCTGAAAAACATTGATGAAACTTCTGCCGCCATGTCGGCCCAGGCCCGGCTTAATCGTGAATTGCAGCAGAGCCTGATGAACGTGCGCATGGTTCCTTTCAACAGCATCAGCGATCGCCTGTACCGCATCATGCGGCAAACTTCCCGGGAATTGGGCAAGCGCGCCAATCTGGAATTACTGGGCGTAACAGTGGAGCTGGATCGCAGTGTGCTGGAAAAAATGACCGCGCCATTTGAGCACTTGTTGCGCAATGCGATCGTGCACGGCCTGGAAAGCGAATCAGCTCGCATACAAGGCGGCAAAAACCCGACCGGTGATATTCGCCTGAGTTTGCGCCAAGATAGTAACGAAGTGGTGTTTGAACTGAGCGACGATGGTGCCGGCCTGAACTTTCCGGTATTGCGCGAAGCTGCTATCGCCAAGGGCTTGCTGCAGCCAGATGAAAACCCCGGCGATGAGCAACTGACGCAATTGATTTTTACTTCGGGTATTTCCACCGCCAGCGAAATTACGGAAGTTGCCGGTCGCGGTGTCGGGATGGATGTGGTGCGCAGCGAAATCGCCGCGTTAGGTGGGCGTATCGAGGTCAGTTCGCAGCGTGGGCTGGGCACCAAATTCACCATTCATTTGCCCCTGACGCTGGCCGTTACGCAAACTCTGATGGTGCGTTCCAATGAAACCATGTATGCGATTCCTTCCAACATGATCGCACAAGTGCGCCAGGTGAAGACGGCAGAAATGACTGCCTTGTATGAGGCGCAACAAGTGGTGTGGCAAGAGCAGGCATACCCTCTGTTTTATCTGCCCCATCTGCTCGGTGAGGTAGACCGTATTTCGGATAACCAGCCGCGTAATTTTTTGCTGCTGGTACGCAGTGGTCGGCAACGCATTGCCTTGCATGTCGATGAGTTCCTCGGCAATCAGGAAGTGGTGGTCAAGAACATTGGCCCGCAACTATCGCGTGTGCCCGGTATCGCTGGCGCTACGGTACTTGGTAACGGTAAAGTCGTACTGATTCTGAACCCCGCGCAAGTAGTGCAAGGCATCAAAGCCTCGACTGGCAAGATTAAACAGGCAACCGCAGAAGTTTTACGTACGCTGCCATTGGTGATGGTGGTGGATGATTCGCTCACGGTGCGCAAAATCACCACGCGCCTGCTGGTGCGTGCCGGGTATCAGGTGGTGACCGCCAAGGATGGCATAGATGCGCTGGAGCAACTCAGTGAAATCAGCCCTTCAGTCATGTTGCTGGATGTAGAAATGCCGCGTATGGACGGTTTTGAGTTGACCAAACGTTTGCGTCAGGACAGCAAAACCAAGCAAACGCCTATCATCATGATTACCTCGCGCACTGCCGACAAGCATCGGGATTATGCGCTGCAACTAGGTGTGAATGTCTACCTGGGAAAACCTTTCCAGGAAGAAGAACTGTTACAACAAATCGCGGCCCTTATCTAATCGCTATACTAAGCTGCAACCTTTCCTGCCGGACGACAAGCATCGCTTATGCGCCAACCGGTTCCGCTTTGCATTACAATTCCACCTCGCCATCGTTCACTAAAGCCCTGACATGCAACAACTGACGATAACTCGCCCTGACGATTGGCATCTGCATTTGCGAGATGGCGTGCTGATGAAATCGGTATTGGCCGACAGCGCAAAACAGTTCGCCCGCGCCATCATCATGCCCAATCTCAAGCCGCCGATCACCCACACTGCTCAGGCACAAGCCTACCGGACGCGCATCCTCACCGCCTTGGCGGCGGACGTTAAATTTGAACCGCTAATGACCCTGTATCTAACTAACGACACCGGTGCCGAAGAAATTCGGCATGCCAAGCAAAGCGGGGTGATTCATGCGGTAAAGCTATATCCGGCGGGAGCAACCACCCATTCCGATGCAGGCGTCACCGATATCCGCAAGACTTACTTGGCGCTGGAGGAAATGCAGCGTTGTGAAATGCCGTTATTGGTGCATGGTGAAGCAACCGATAGCGGTGTGGATGTGTTCGATCGCGAGGCGGTATTCATTGAGCGGGTGATGATTCCGTTGCTGCATGATTTTCCGCAACTGCGTGTCGTGTTTGAACACATTACCACTCGTGATGCGGTGCAATTTGTAATGAGCGCACCCGAACATGTCGCCGCGACAATCACTGCACACCACTTGCTGTATAACCGCAACGCTATGTTCAGCGGCGGTATCCGCCCGCACATGTATTGTTTGCCGGTATTGAAGCGCGAACTGCATCGCGAAATTTTGGGTCAGGCTGCAACCAGCGGCAATCCGAAATTTTTTCTTGGCACCGATAGCGCCCCGCACGAGCAGCATGCCAAGGAATCGGCTTGTGGCTGCGCGGGCATTTACAGTGCACATTCCGCTGTTGAGTTATATGCCGAAGCATTTGATCAACTTGGCATGCTGGACAAACTGGAAGGATTTTCCAGTTTTTTCGGCGCGGATTTTTACCGCCTGCCGCGCAACACCGAGCAAATCACCTTGCGCAAAGAAAGCTGGCAAGTGCCAGCCAGCCTGATGTTCGGGGAACATCGTTTGATACCGCTGCGGGCAGGCGAAAGTGTAGCGTGGAAAATAAGCTGAGCGGCAATGGGAGAACCGATGTTATCGGAACATGACTGGTTTTTCTGGGCAATCCTGTCTGCGATTTTTGCTGCAATGACGGCCATTTTTGCCAAGCTGGGATTGAGGGGAGTGGATTCTGATTTTGCTACGCTGCTACGCACATTTTTGATTTTTGTGGTCTTGTCTGGTTTTGTGTATTTCTCGGGAAAGTGGAGCGACCCCTTCGCGCTCAGCCCGAAAAATTGGCTGTTTCTATCGTTATCGGCGCTGGCTACAGGCGCTTCATGGATATTTTATTTTCGCGCACTGCAGTTGGGTGATGCCTCAAAAGTCGCGCCGGTAGACAAGTTCAGCCTGGTACTGGTGGCGATTTTTGCCGCCATTCTGCTGCATGAACGTCCCACCCTGCGTGACTGGCTGGGAATCTTGCTGGTGAGCGCAGGTGTCGTCGTGCTGAGTATTGCGCGATGAGGTTTCGCAATAACCCCGCCTAGGTTATGACCAGACCATGTGATTGAATGATCGTCGCTGTCTATAGTAAATCCGGCGTGATTACCAGGCGTAACAGGGTCTGAGCCATACCTTCACCATATTCACGTCGGCTGAACCACCACAGCGCGCCTTTTTTGATTCCCAGGGAATCCTGTTC
>DASRWN010000105.1:0-10388 GCA_035654595.1 Gallionella sp.
CACGTTGCGCCAGATATAGAACGACTCGGCGGCTTGTTCAACCAGCATGCCGAGACCATCAGAAACTATCGCAGCGCCGTGCTCACGCGCGAATTTCATGAATCGTGTTTCGCGCCCGTACATCATGTCGTAGGCGAGTGCGCCGGGCGCGAAGATGCCGGGCGGCAGCGGAGGCATTTCATCGGTTAGTCCAGCAGAGGTGGCATTGATGACGATGTCATATTGATGATTGTTTAATTCAGAAAATGCTTTAGCTTGAATTTCGATTTCGCCAATAATTTTGGCCAATTCAGAAGAGGTAACAAATACAGCTGCTTTTTCTTTTGTGCGATTAGCAATATGTAGTAACGAGGGATTTTTTTCCAGTAAAGGGTAAAGTACGCCTTGTGCTGCTCCGCCCGCTCCTATGAGCAGTATGCGCTTGTTGGCAAGCGAAATATCATAGTTGATTTGAATGTCGCAGATTAAACCAACTCCATCAGTATTGTCAGCAAAAATTTCCCCATTCTTAAAAGTCAATGTATTTGCCGCTAGGGCAGATTGGGCTCGCTGACTTTTATAATCAGCATTGTGGAACGCTTCTACTTTGAAGGGCAACGTTACGTTCACACCTTTTCCATCTTGATCAAAAAAATGCCTTACGGAAAATATAAAATCTCCCAATCCTAACAGCGCTTCGATGGCTTCATAGCTGATGTCCTGCTCGGTTTGTTGCGCGAACAGTTTATGAATCTGCGGTGATTTGCTGTGCGCGATGGGATTGCCGATGACGGCGTATTTGTCGGTCATGTCGAACTTGCGAAAAAAATCACTGGGCGCATTGTAAAGAAAATCAGCCAGAAATGGCCGACAGTTTATCCGGCTGCCAGTTTTCGATAGCCCAGCTTAATATCCGTTCGACACCGTCGTGGCGCAATTCGACGGGTGGCTGTTGCCGCAAGAAAATCAGCGCGGTAAAAAATGTTTCAGCGGCATCCTGTATTGACACCGCTTGCGCATGGGTTTGCTTGCTGAGTTTCTCGCCTTGGGCATTGACCACGACAGGCAAGTGCATATAGGCTGGCGCGGCAAACCCCAGCCGCTGCTGTAGGTAAATCTGGCGCGGGGTAGACAGTAATAGATCAGCGCCACGTACGACAGCAGTAATTCCCTGGGCATCATCATCCACCACTGCTGCGAGTTGATAAGCAAACAGATTGTCAGCGCGCAGCAATACAAAATCACCGACCTCGGTTGCCAAGTCCTGCGCGATTGTTCCCTGCAATCGGTCATTGAACGTTATGCACGCATCATTGACGCGTAACCGCCAGGCTTGTGCGGCCTTGTCGGATATCCGACCATTGCGACAGGTGCCGGGGTAGATGAGTTCCTGGCCACGTTGTATGGTGGAGTCGGAAATTTCCCTGCGGCTGCATGTGCATGGGTAAAGCAAGTGGGTAGCACGTAATTGGTCGAAAGCAGCCTGATAGAAGCCGTTGCGCTCGCTTTGATAAAGGATGGTTTCGTCCCATTGCAAACCATAACTTTCCAAAGTTCTGAGAATGTCATCAGCTGCGCCCTTGACAAGGCGTGGCGTATCCAGATCTTCGATGCGCACTAACCATTTGCCTTGCTGATGCTTTGCATCCAGATAGCTGCCGATGGCGGCTACCAGGGAACCGAAATGCAGTGGGCCGGTGGGTGAGGGAGCAAAGCGGCCACGGTAAGCCTTATCCAATCTCATCGGGAAATAATGACGCTGCTTTGCGACGAATCGGCGACTATGCTATCTGCATTGCCTGCGTCACTCGCTTTGCGAAATAGATCGTGTCAAACAGGGACGGTTTCTTCTGCGAACGTCAACTGCACTTTGTCATTTGCATCGACATCGACGGTTACCCTGCCACCGTTGGACAGACGGCCGAACAGCAGCTCATCTGCAAGTGCGCTGCGAATGGTATCTTGTATCAGGCGTGCCATCGGACGTGCACCCATGCGTGGATCGAAGCCCTGTTTTGCCAGATAATCTTTAAGCGAGCTGGTGAACAGCACTTCTACTTTCTTTTCATGCAGCTGCTCTTCCAGCTGTATCAGGAATTTATCCACCACACGCAAGATGACCTCATGATTCAGCGGGGCAAAAGAGATGATCGCATCTAGGCGGTTACGGAATTCAGGGGTAAAGGTGCGTTTGATGTCCGCCATTTCGTCGCCGATCGCGCTGTTATGGGTAAAGCCCATGTGGCTTTTGTTCAACGCTTCTGCACCGGCATTGGTGGTCATGATAACGACCACATTGCGGAAATCGGCTTTGCGTCCGTTGTTGTCAGTCAGGGTGCCGTGATCCATTACTTGCAACAGAATGTTGAAAATATCCGGATGCGCTTTCTCGATTTCATCAAGCAGCAGCACCGCGTGGGGTTGTTTACTGATTGCTTCGGTGAGTAAGCCGCCTTGATCAAAGCCGACATAGCCGGGCGGCGCGCCGATCAAGCGTGACACAGCGTGGCGTTCCATATATTCGGACATATCAAAGCGATGCAATGGCATCCCCATCGCATAGGCGAGCTGGCGTGCCACTTCGGTTTTGCCCACCCCGGTCGGACCAGAGAACAGGAAGCTGCCGATGGGTTTTTGCGGATTACCCAAGCCGCTGCGCGACATTTTGATCGCGGCAGCAAGGGCGTCTATTGCCTGATTTTGGCCGAACACAACCGCCTTCAAATCACGCTCCAGTGTTTTCAGCACATGGCGATCATCAGAAGAAACGCTGCGCGATGGAACACGGGCGATTTTGGAAATAATTTCCTCGATCTCGTGCTTACCAATAACTTTTTTCTGTTTGGATTTCGGTAGTATTCGTTGTGCTGCGCCGGCTTCGTCCAATACGTCTATTGCCTTGTCAGGCAGGTGGCGGTCATTGATGAAGCGTGCAGAAAGCTCCACTGCACTGACCAGTGAGGCCGAGCTGTATTTGACGCTGTGATGTTCTTCAAAACGGGTTTTCAAGCCGCGCAGGATCGCGATAGCCTGCTCAATGGACGGTTCTGGCACATCCACTTTCTGAAAACGGCGCGACAGAGCATGATCTTTTTCAAAGACACCACGATATTCCTGATAGGTAGTCGCGCCGATGCATTTCAATTGTCCGCTCGATAACGCCGGTTTCAGCAGATTGGATGCGTCCATAGTGCCGCCTGAAGCTGCGCCTGCGCCAATCAGGGTATGAATTTCATCGATAAACAGAATTGCATTCGGCGCCTCGCCCAACTCCTTAAGCACGGCTTTCAGACGTTGTTCAAAGTCGCCGCGATACTTGGTGCCGGCGAGCAGTGCGCCCATGTCCAGCGAATAAACGCGGGCATCTTGTAAAATTGCAGGCACTTCGTCTTTGACAATACGATATGCCAACCCTTCTGCGATGGCAGTTTTGCCAACACCGGCTTCGCCGACCAGCAACGGATTATTTTTGCGGCGACGGCACAATGTTTGAATAACGCGTTCGAGTTCTATCTCTCGTCCAATCAATGGGTCAATTTTGCCCGCAAGAGCTTGTGCATTCAGATCCAGAGTGTAATTTTTGAGGACCCCGTCATTGCCGAGTTGTTGTTCCGCTTCGGTTTCGACCGGTGTCGGAGTTGTGCTGCTTTGGCCGTCTTTACTGATCCCATGTACGATGTAGTTGACCACGTCGAGGCGGTTGACACCGCGCTGGGTCAGAAAATGGACTGCATGAGAATCCTTTTCGCCAAACAGGGCTGCAAGGATGTTGGCGCCGGAAACTTCTTTTTTATTTGCGGATTGCACATGTAATATCGCGCGCTGAATGACGCGCTGAAAGCCAACCGTGGGCTGCGTGTCTACCGAGCTATCCCCCGGCACGACGGGCGTATGGGATGCAATGAATTCGCTGACTACTTTACGCAGGTCTTCAATTTCCACGCCGCAGGCACGTAATACTTGCACGGCGGAAGCATTGTCCAGCATGGACAGCAGCAGATGCTCTACGGTAATGAACTCATAGCGCTTTTGGCGTGCTTCGACAAATGCCTGATGTAAGCTGACTTCCAGTTCTTGGGCGATCATTTCAATTTTCCTCCATGCTGCATCGTAACGGATGCCCGTGCTGTTTTGCAAACTCTGTTATTTGCGTCACTTTGGTTTCAGCGATGTCGCGTGAAAAAATGCCGCACACCGCAGAACCCTCATTGTGCACTTTGAGCATGATTTGCAGGGCACGTTCATGATTCATCGTGAAAAAATGCTGCAACACCTCAACAACGAATTCCATTGTCGTGTAATCGTCGTTAAACAGAATCACTTTATATAGCCGCGGCAGCTTTGTCTTTGGGCGTTCTGGTGCGACTACCGCACTGCTCTGTTGTTTACTGGACATGGTTCATACGCCGATTAATACTCCATCCGGCACATATATCTGGTGATTAGAGACCCTATTTTCAAGCCTAATTGAAAATAATGTATTATTTCTCTTGACGATACTGGATAAACCAGAGTAAAAAGCGCGCTGGTGTTTGACTCAAAGTATCTGCAGTACTGGTTTTGCCGTGTGCGATCTTGGATTCAAACAGTCTCGCGGGGGGTTTCCCCGTTTTTTTAGTAAGGAAGCAATCACATGGCAACTGGTACAGTTAAATGGTTCAACGACGCAAAGGGCTTTGGTTTTATTACGCCCGATGATGGTAGCGAAGATTTGTTCGCGCACTTTTCCGCAATCAACATGAGTGGTTTCAAGTCACTCAAAGAAGGCCAGAAGGTTACCTTTGAAGTAGTTCAAGGCCCTAAAGGCAAGCAAGCTTCCAACATCCAGGCTCCCTGATAGGTTGCTGAGTTGGTAAAAAGCCCGGTACGAGAGTGCCGGGCTTTTTTGCTGGGCTGCAATTACATGTGTTGAACAATGGCTGCGCCGAATGCCGAACAAGACACTTGTTTTGCGCCGTCCATTAGCCGGGCAAAATCATAAGTAACCGTTTTTGCGTTAATCGCACCACTCATCCCTTTGATAATCAGATTGGCCGCTTCCAGCCAGCCCATGTGCCGCAACATCATTTCCGCCGACAAAATGAGTGAGCCGGGGTTGACGTAATCTTTGCCTGCATATTTGGGCGCAGTGCCATGCGTCGCTTCAAACATGGCTATTGAGTCGGATAGATTGGCCCCCGGGGCGATACCAATACCGCCCACTTCGGCAGCCAGCGCATCAGAAATGTAGTCGCCATTTAAGTTCGGCGTGGCAATCACGTCATATTCGGCAGGCCGTAGCAGAATTTGTTGCAGGAAGGCATCGGCAATGACGTCCTTAATGACAATGTTGCCGTATTTTTCCGGCAGTTTCATCCACGGCCCTGCATCGATCAGCGTCGCACCAAATTCGCGCGCAGCCAGTTCATACCCCCATTTTTTGAAACCGCCTTCGGTGTATTTCATGATATTGCCCTTGTGCACCAGCGTGACGGATTGGCGTTTGTTGCCTACGGCATATTGAATCGCCTTGCGAATCAGGCGTTCCGATCCTTCCACTGACATCGGCTTGATGCCAATGGCGGAGCTTTGCGGGAAACGAATTTTTTTGACGCCCATTTCATTTTGTAAAAACTGAATAATCTTGATTGCTTCTGGTGAGCCAGTCTCCCACTCAATGCCTGCATAAATATCCTCGGTATTTTCACGAAAGATGACCATGTCCACTTTGTGTGGCTCCTTCACCGGGCTCGGCACGCCGGCAAACCAGCGCACTGGTCGCAGGCAAATGTATAAATCAAGTATTTGGCGTAACGCTACATTCAAAGAGCGCATTCCGCCGGAAGTCGGCGTGGTCAAAGGACCTTTAATTGACACCACGTACTCGCGTACTGCCTGCACGGTTTCATCCGGCAGCCAGGTGTCGTTGCCATAAACCGCAACCGCTTTTTCGCCGGCGAATACTTCCATCCAGGCGATTTGACGTTTACCGCCATAAGCCTTGGCTACCGCCGCATCCACTACGGCGCGCATCGGTGGGGTAATATCCACGCCGGTGCCATCGCCCTCGATAAAAGGGATGATGGGCTGCGTCGGTACGTTCAGCGTGTAGTCTTTGTTAACCGTAATTTTGTTGCCGTTGGCTGGAATCTTGATGTGTTGGTACATGGTTTAACTTTCTTCAAGGAATGCAAAAATTTGTGCTGCCAGTTGCGTCAAACAGCCGCCGGGGATTTAAATGGGAAACATTTTGTTATTCAACAAACCGTATGGCGTAATTTGCCAGTTCAGTCGCGATGGCCCGCATCCGACACTGGCCGATTATATCGCGCTTCCCGGTTTTTATCCCGCCGGGCGCCTTGATACGGACAGTGAAGGTTTACTGGTGTTGACCGATGACGGCAAGTTGCAGCATCGCATTACCGACCCTAAACATAAACTGGCCAAGACTTATTGGGTGCAGGTAGAGGGAGAGCCGGATGAAGCCGCGTTAGCAAAATTACGTGACGGCGTGCGCTTGTCAGACTTCACTGCCTTACCCGCTGATGCTCGTTTGATGAGCGAACCACCCAGTGTGTGGTCGCGTAATCCACCGATACGAGTACGAAAAAATATATCGACCAGTTGGATAGAACTTAGCATACATGAAGGCAAAAATCGTCAGGTGCGGCGTATGACGGCAGCGGTAGGTTTTCCTACCTTGCGTTTGATTCGTTACCGTGTAGGTGAGTGGACGCTGGATAAGCTGGAGCAGGGCACATGGCGACGGCTTTAATTGATCTTTGTGCTCTGGCGGCAAGGCACAGGGTTAACGACCCCTGCGCGGGATAGGCTTGGGAGAAAACAGGGCAGGTTGGGGCATGGCTTGATGACGTGCCGCTTCGGATAGATGCTCGGTAGTCTTTTGTGCTGGGCGTGGCTTGGCAGTATGTTGCCCGTTATGTGCTTGTTGCCCGTGCTGTTGTTGATTACGCGGCTTTTGTTTTTGACCTTCACGTGGCGGTTGTTGCCGATTGCCGTTTGCTGTGTTGCGTGGGCTGCTATTTCGTCTTTGTCCGTGTGCCTGGCGTGGTGGGCGAGGTGTTTCAGCCGGAAGATGGGTGGGTGGCACGAAGCTGTCCACTGTAACCACCGGTATCTCGCGCTTGATCAATCGCTCGATGTCCCTGAGAAACTGCGACTCTTCTTTATCCACCAGTGAGATTGCCGCGCCGCTGCTGCCTGCGCGCCCGGTGCGACCGATGCGATGCACGTAATCTTCCGGCACATTCGGCAATTCAAAATTCACTACATGTGGCAGTTGATCGATGTCCAGCCCACGCGCGGCGATGTCGGTGGCGACCAGCACTGGCAAGGAGCCGTCCTTGAATTGTGCCAAAGCTTTGGTGCGTGCCGGCTGGCTTTTGTTACCGTGGATCGCGGCGGCGGGTATGCCGTCCGCAATCAGTTTTTCGGTCAGCCGGTTTGCGCCGTGTTTGGTGCGAGTAAATACCAAAACCTGTTTCCAATCGTGATGCTTGATCAGGTGCGACAGCAAATGGCTTTTGAGGCGTTGTGGTACCAGATGTACGCTTTGTGCAATCAATTCTACTGTGGAGTTACGGCGTGCCACTTCGACATAGCCGGGGTTGTGCAGCAATCCGTCGGAAAGAGTCTTGATTTCGTCGGAGAAGGTCGCCGAAAACAACAGGTTTTGGCGCTGCTTGGGTAACAGCGCGAGGATTTTCCTGATATCGCGTATGAAGCCCATGTCCAGCATACGGTCGGCCTCATCCAGCACCAAAATTTCAACTGCGGAGAGGTTAAGTGTCTTTTGTCCGATGTGGTCGAGCAGTCGTCCGGGCGTAGCTACCAGAATATCAACTTTGTCACGCAATGCTTTTATCTGCGGATTGATGTTCACTCCGCCAAACATCACCATGGACGTTAGGGGTAGATATTTGCCATAAGTTTGCACCGATTCTTCCACCTGCGCGGCAAGTTCGCGCGTCGGAGTGAGAATCAGGCAACGAGGGTGGCCTGGGCGTACGTCTTTGGCAGGCGTTGCGCTCAGACGATGCAAAATGGGCAAGGTAAAAGCAGCGGTCTTGCCCGTACCGGTCTGTGCGCCTGCCAACAAATCGCCGCCATTCAATATCAGCGGTATCGCTTGTGTTTGTACCGGGGTTGGGTCTGTGTAGCCTGCGTCGGCAATGGCACGCATCAATGGTTGCGCCAGAGTTAAGCTGGTAAAGGTGATTTTATGATTTGGCAAAACAAGACTCCTGCGACGGCCTGCCGCTCAATCTGAGCAACACCAATCGGGGCAGACGAATAAATGACCGAAGAGGTCGGGAATGGGCGCTGAAACGCCAAGCTGATTGGATAGGCTTGGCCTGTGCACTATAACAGAGAGTAGCATGGTGACCACTGCCTTAATGGTAACCAGGCTTACATGTGGGCGGTTGGATTTTGACTAATGCTATTGCCCGCAGATTAACCGGCAACGGCAAATGCATGGCAATTTTGGCCAGCCTGTTTGGCAGTAGCTAAAGCTTCACTGGTGACACGCATCAGATCTTCCGCGCCTTCGATATGCATATTGTAGTTGTCAGGGTAAAAGGCAATTCCGATGTTAATCACTAATCGAACTGAATTTTGATTGTGATTAAAATGCGTTTCTCGACCCAGCACGGCCAGCATCCGTTCGCCTAGCGATATCGCATCACTTTTTTCAGAGATTCCCGGGCATATCAGCATGAACTTCTCGTCGGCATAGCGGCCCGCAGTATCGTACCTACGCACATATTGTGAAAACCGCATGGCCGAGGTGCGCAACACCTCATCGCTGGCGGCAGAGCCAAAGCTATCGGTAACGCCCTGTAGCCCCTCCATACCGATCATTAACAGCGCGATGCGCCCGCCCTTGCGCAGCAATAAGGCGACCTCGCGTTCCACGGATTCTTCCAGTTGCCTGAGGTTATACAACCCGGTTAACTGGTCGCGCAGTACCAAATTATTAAATTCCAATCTACACCCCACTCACCACGAAGTATTAAAAATAACGGCGTTGACGCAATGCCAGCTTAAAGTCTTTGAACGGATCATGTTAAGGGACACCCAGCTTTGTGGCAACTCCAATCCGGTTTTATTGCCATGCTTCAAACCGCAGGCCTGAGCCGAAAACCAGAATACGTCAACCGCCATAACCTGCCAAACTATAGGTGGAATTGCTCGTCATGCTGTTTGTGTAGCCTTTAGGGCGTGCCGCCAAAGACGGGCTCAGGTATAATGCGCGCCTTTGAAAATTACTCGGTAGGAGAAGACATGCCTATTTATGCTTACGCTTGCTCTGTTTGTGGTCTGCACACAGATGTGATGCAAAAAATGAGCGACGCACCACTCACTGTTTGTCCCGAGTGTGGCAAAGAAAGCCTGATCAAACAATTGACGGCAGCCGGGTTTCAGTTGAAAGGCAATGGTTATTACGTGACCGACTTCAAAAGTGGCAGCCAAGCCAAACCCGCCAGCAGTGATCCCACCCCGCCCACCAGCGCTGATCCCACTCCGGCTGCCGGTAGCCCAACCGGCCCAGTTGCCAGCAGTAGCGCAACCTGATCAATGAAGAAATATCTCATCACTGGCCTGTTAGTTTGGGTCCCGCTGGGTATTACCCTGTGGGTATTGAATCTGACCATCGGGACTATGGATCAGACACTGTTGCTGTTGCCGGCAGAATGGCAGCCAGACAGGGTATTGGGCATACATATTCCCGGCTTGGGCATCATACTGACATTCGTGGTGGTATTGCTGACCGGTTTGCTGATACGCAACGTCTTCGGTCAGCGTCTGTGGGCCTATTCTGAAAAAATGATGCTGCATGTTCCGTTTGCAGGCAGTATTTACAAAGGTGTTAAACAAGTCAGTGACACATTGTTGTCCGGTAATGGCAACTCTTTTCGCAAAGTATTGTTGGTGCGCTATCCCCATCCACAGGCCTGGTCGCTGGCATTTCAAACCAATGTGCCGGGAGAGGCGGTGGGCCATTTCGAACAAGAACACGTGGCGGTATTTATTCCCACTACGCCAAGTCCGGTGAATGGCTTTTATTTCTTCGTGCCTAAAGCCGATACCATAGAGCTGGATATGACAGTAGATGGGGCGCTCAGAACCATTGTTTCGATGGGCGTAGTGGCAGATTCTGAGGCCGTCAGGCAGCGTGCTATCAGTCAAAATTCGTAATCAAAAAAGCCCGCCCTTAAATCTCAAAAACCGAAACATGCGTACACATTATTGCGGATTACTTAATACCGACCAACTTGACCAAACTGTCAGCCTGTGTGGTTGGGCTCACCGCCGTCGAGATCATGGCGGTGTGATTTTCATCGATTTGCGCGATCGCGAAGGACTGGCGCAAGTCGTGTGCGATCCGGATCGTGCCGATATGTTCA
>DASRWN010000106.1:0-4554 GCA_035654595.1 Gallionella sp.
GTGACAGCACGCCACATTCCACCATGCATGCCCCAGCCGTGTATCAGCAACAACGGTGCGCCACTGCCGCTGGATTCAACGTGCAAGCTCATCTAATGTTTCCAACAAGCGCTGCACATCTGCGGCGCTGTGCGCGGCAGATAAGGTAATACGCAAGCGTGCCGTGCCTGCCGGAACGGTGGGCGGGCGAATCGCGCTGAGCCAGATGCCGCGTTCACGCAGCGCAGCGGCCAAGCTCGCCGCGGCCTGATTTTCTCCAATCAATAAGGGCTGTATCGCTGTGTCAGACGGCAGCAATGCCCAAGGCAGCCCGCGCAAACCATTACGCAACTGCGCAATCAGCAGTTGCAAATGGGCGCGCTGCTCATCGCCCTCGACAATCAACTGCAAACTTTCCAGCACTGCACCGGCCAATGCGGGCGGACTGGCCGTGGTATAGATATAGCTGCGCGCATGATTGATGAGTGTATCAATCACCACCTGTTCAGCCGCGACGAACGCGCCAAATACACCGGCGGCCTTGCCCAACGTCGCCATGTAAATAATACGTGATGAAGCAATCCTGAAATGTGATAAAGAACCACGCCCCTGCTCACCCAACACGCCGAAACCATGCGCATCATCGACCAGCAACCAGGCATCATGCTGCTCACACAAGGTCAGCAAATCGGGCAAAGGCGCGATATCTCCATCCATACTGAATACCGCGTCGGTGACGATGAGCTTGCGCCCACTGCCGGTTTGTTCCAGCAACCGTGCGAGTTGCACGGTATCACGATGACGATAGCGTTTTACCGTGGCACGCGACAACAACATCGCATCATTCAGCGAAGCATGGTTGAGTTTGTCGGCGAACACTGTGTCGCCCTTGCTCACCAGGGCCTGCACAATACCCAGATTGGCCATGTAGCCGGTGGAGAACAACAATGCCGCAGGCAAATTAACGAATTGCGCCAGCGCGCCTTCAAGTTGCTGATGTAACTGTGTGTGACCGCTGACCAAATGTGCCGCGCCTGAGCCAACGCCATATTGCGCGGCGCTTTGTTGCAGTGCGGCAATCAAGCGCGGGTGATTGGCCAGTCCCAGGTAATCGTTGCTGCAGAAGGATAAATAAGCCTGACCGTCTATCAGGATATGGGCTGACTGCGGACTTTGCAGCGTGTGCCGCTGCCGCAACAAGCCAAGCATGGCGCGCCGGTTCAATTCATTTTGCAATTCAGTGCGGGGCATGTTTGTCGCAGATAGCACAGAAATCACGGAGCGGAATGAGTTCTGTTTTTGTCTTTACGCCGCCGTCTCTATGCACTTTCTGGCTGACGTTTTTCCGTAGCTGGATACATGCCGAGCTTATCCAGTAGCGCCCGGTCTTTTTCCACCTCCGGATTGGCGGTAGTCAGTAATTGTTCGCCGTAGAAAATCGAATTCGCCCCGGCCAAAAAGCATAATGCCTGAATGGCATCTGACATCTGTTGCCGTCCGGCGGAAAGCCGCACCCGCGCAGTCGGCATGGTGATGCGCGCCACAGCAATGGTGCGCACAAAATCCAGCGGATCCAAATCTTCTGTCTGTGCTAACGCAGTGCCCTCGACCTTGACCAGATTGTTGATCGGTACGCTCTCCGGGTAAGGTTCCAGATTGGCCAACTGCGCGATCAAACCGGCACGCTGCGTCAAATTCTCGCCCATGCCGACGATGCCGCCGCTGCACACATGCATACCTGCACGGCGCACACGCTCCAGCGTATCCAGCCGGTCCTGATAGTCACGCGTCGTGATGATGTCGCCATAAAATTCCGGCGCGGTATCCAGATTGTGATTATAGTAATCCAGCCCGGCGGCTTGTAATTGGCCGGTTTGTGCGTCATTCAACATGCCCAGCGTGGCGCAGGTCTCCAGCCCCAGGCCGCGTACCGCCTTGATCATTTCCACCACGCTGTGCATGTCTGCATCGCTCGGTTCACGCCACGCTGCGCCCATGCAAAAGCGCGTCGCACCGTTCTGCTGCGCGGCATGTGCAGCAGAACGCACCGTCTCAACATCAAGCATCTGCTGATTGTCCACGCCGGAGGCGTGAAATGACGATTGCGGGCAGTAGCCACAATCTTCTGAACAACCACCGGTCTTGATCGACAACAATGTGGAAAGCTGCACGGCATTGGCATCAAAATGTGTGCGATGCACTTGCTGGGCGCGGTACAGCAAATCAGCGAAGGGTAGATTGAACAGTGCTTCGATGTCTTGCACACGCCAGCGTTGTGGCGCAGCAACCGGTTTTGCCGGGCGAAAAAATTCTATTACCTGAGAGTTCATGGCGGCCTGAAGAGAAGGAGGTTTGTGGTTAAATGACATCATCATGGAAAGGCGGATGACTTGTCAAATCCAAACAGCATTTTACTAAACATAAGCTCACGAATTAAGCATCTGCTCCCCACTCAGCCGTGCGTGCTGTGCGGCACGATGAGTCACGATGGCCAGTGGTGTCTGGCTTGCGATGAAGCACTGCCCTATGCCGATCAGCCGCATTGCCCGGTGTGCGCCTTGCCCGCTCCGCAGGGTCAAGTGTGCGGGCGGTGTCTGACGCAGCCACCTTTATTCAGCCAAACCACCGCCCTGTTTAATTACACCTTCCCGATTGACAAGCTGATACAGGCCATGAAATACGGTGAACAGGTGGCTTTGGCATACAGCTTCGCGGCAAAACTCAGCCGCCGCATCGACTCAAACAGCCTGCCAGATTACCTCATCCCGATGCCGCTGCATCCCGCCAAATTGCGCGAACGCGGCTTCAACCAATCGTCATTGCTTGCCAAAAAAATCAGTCGTGAACTCAAACTGAAACTCTTGCCTGATGCCTGTCGGCGCCTGCGCGACACACCACCGCAATCCGCCTTGCCGTGGAAAGAGCGCGCTGCAAATGTACGCAACGCGTTTTCCTGCGAGATGGATTTGACTGGCAAGCACGTTGCTTTAGTGGATGACGTGCTGACCACCGGAGCAAGCCTGAACGCACTGGCCGATACGGTTAAACGACAAGGAGCAGCAAAAATCAGCGCGTGGGTTGTCGCCAGAACGTTGCTGCAGTACAAAAACTAAAGTGTTTTGAGTCTTTGCCGCACAAACTCCTGCAATTCTGGATTGAGCGTTTTGCTCTCCAGAGCACGCTTGAAGACATCCCGGGCATCAACATTGCGTTGCAACGCCTGTAAAGATATACCGCAACCGACCAACCAGATACCGTTCTTCGGCACACTCTGCAAGGCAACCTGATAATGCGTGACCGCTTCCTCGTGTCTATCCTGGCGTTGCAATAACGCCGCCAGAAAGGCTTGGTAATCTGCCTGCTGACCGGCATACGGCAGATATTTTTGCAGCGTTGCCAATGCATCCGGCACGGCACCGCGCTCCACTTCCAGACGCGCCAGCAGTATGGCAAATTTGCTCTGCTCCGGGCTGATCCTCAAGCCCTCTTCCAGCTCGTGCTCGGCATCGTCACCGCGTTTATTCTCCAGCAATAATGCAATCAATGCGTGCCGCGCGGCGTCATGCTTTTCGTCAAACTTTAATGCGGCCTGATAGCGTTCCATGGCATCCGTGACACGACCTTCCTGCATCAGCGTCACCCCTTTGCGAAATTCGGCATCGGCCTGTTGCGCCGGGCTAACCCGTTTGATTGGCACAGTATTGTCGATTACAGCAGCAGGCTTGGCGGCGCCCGGTATGGCGCCGGTCGGCGATTGAACTGGTAACGCTGCCAGCTTGGGCGGAACACCCGCGGGCGGACGCTTTGTCGACGTTGATTTTGGCTGAACAACAGTATGGGGCTGGTGTTTGTTTTTACCTGTCCGCAGGGTGGAGGGCACGCTGGCCAATTCAAAGCTCAGTTGCAAATCGGCCGCAAGCGGTTTTTCATCAGGCTGCTTTGCCACACCGGATGCCGCATCATTTACCACGCTTGGCGCCGCATCGACAACGGGCTTGGCCGTACTGATTTTCGGTTCGGCTGGAAGCTCTTTTTTAACCGGTGCTGCAACAACAGGTTGGCTGCTTTGTCTCTCATGCCATACCCATGCACCGGCAGCAGCAATCAAAGCAAACGTCGACATCAGCATTATCAGTCTGTTTTTTTGCTTGTCCTGCGCCGGTACCGGGCGCACCGTCTCCTGTTTGGCAGAGACATTGACGCCGCGCTGCTCGAGTTGGTTGAGCACCTCGTTGATCACACTCATCGCAATATCATCCAGCCTATCGCTGCCGCGGCCAACGCAGCAATCGTTGTCAGTCCAAACGCGACCGGAAACCAGTCGCGGCGCACTTCAGGCGTATCGGCAGCCGCAGCACGAATGTGTTTGGCCGAAACCTGTTGCCGCCCTTCGCCGAACGCCAGCATCAGCGATTTGTGCGCAACGATATTGATGAGTCGCGGCGTACCGCCGGTAGTGCGCTGCAATGCGGCCACCGCCGATTTGTTGAACAATGTTTCACCGGAAAACCCCGCCACCGCGACGCGGTGGCGCAGATAACGATCCAGCTCGTCTTTACGCAAGCCCTGCAGCTC
>DASRWN010000107.1:0-2971 GCA_035654595.1 Gallionella sp.
AACGAGGCGCACTATGTTGCAGATTATTACGTCACCATCGGCAAACTTGGCATTGAAAAAACATCTGAGGGCGATCAGCGCACCCCTATCGGCGTCTATTTCGTTAAAGCCGAACTATCTAAAAATAAACTCCCTGACATATATGGCAGTGCCGCCTATCCAATCAACTACCCCAATGAATGGGATCGTAAGAACGGTTATACCGGACACGGTATCTGGCTGCATGGCACACCCAGTGATACGTACAGCCGCCCGCCTCACGCCAGCGACGGCTGCGTAGTGCTGTCCAATGACAATCTGGATAAGCTGGCGCCCTACCTGCAAATTGGCGTTACGCCAGTCATTATTACGAATCGCATGGACTGGGAAACTGACCAGGATAAATTCGAACGCAATGCATTGCTGGAAGAAATCGAGCAGTGGCGTCAAGATTGGGCAAGCCGCGACACCGATGCCTACCTTAAGCACTATGCACGCAACTTCAGCAGCGATAACCAGAACCTCGCAGCCTGGTCCAGACAGAAAAAACTCGTCAACTCAAGCAAAAGCTGGATCAAGCTCAATGTCAACGAAGTGAGCATGTTCATTTACCCCGAACAGCCCAACATGGTAGTCGTTGATTTCGAGCAGGATTACAGTAGCAATAATTTATCCAATCGCATGAAAAAACGTCAATACTGGATCAAGCAAGACAACCGTTGGCAGATCGTCTATGAAGGGTCAGCATGATATTCAGACGTCAGATCACGGCTATATTCGCGCTGCTGTTGTGCTGCGCTTCCCCACTTTCTTATTCTCTTGATAAAGGCAAACCCATCATGGTCAAACTGCATACCAATCACGGCATCATCACATTGCAACTGAATGGCGAAAAGGCCCCTGAAACGGTTAAAAATTTTCTCGCTTATGTAAATAGCGGTTTTTACAACGGCACAATTTTTCATCGTGTGATTGATGGATTCATGATTCAAGGCGGTGGTTTTGAGTCGGGACTGAAGCAAAAACCGGTTAATGCGCCGATCCGTAATGAGGCGGCCAATGGCCTGACCAATGATGTCTACACCGTGGCAATGGCGCGTACCAACGATCCGCAATCAGCCACCGCGCAATTTTTCATTAATGTCAAAAACAACAGCTTCCTTAATTATTCTTCGCCTGATGCACGCGGTTACGGCTATTGCGTGTTTGGTCAGGTGGTAGACGGCACGAAAGTGGTGGATGAAATCAGTAAAGTCAAAACGGGGAATCATGCCGACTTTCAGCACGTACCAGATCAGGATGTGGTCATTACCAAGGCGGAAGTCATAAAATAATCCGGGACGGCGCAGCATGCGCCGTTTTGACTTATGTCGCACAGTCTTTTCATTTCAGACCTGCACCTTGCTGCCGACCAGCCTGTCAGCATGGCGGCATTCAAATATTTTATTGCTCAGCTCGCGCCACAGTCCGACTCACTCTACATCCTGGGTGATTTATTCGAATACTGGGTTGGCGATGATGACATTGCAGATGCTTTCCATGCCGAGGTCATCAGCTCATTACACAGCTTGAGGTCAGGGAATACGCAGGTCTTTTTGCTGCACGGTAATCGTGATTTGTTGATGGGGAAAATATTGGCCGACGCTTGTGGCGCGAAACTGTTGCATGACCCCACGCTCATTGATCTACATGGAACACCCACCTTGCTCAGCCACGGTGACACACTGTGCACAGACGATATTGAATACCAAAATTTTCGTACTCAAGTGCACGACACGGAGTTCCAGAAAAGCTTCTTGGCTCAACCACTGGCAGCGCGTAAAGCGCGCATCGCCCAGTTGCATAAGCTGAGTACTGAAGCAAAAAGGCAAAAAGACAGTGTCATCATGGATGTCAACGATACCGCGGTTGCGGAGTTATTGCGCGAGTATCACTATCCGCGCCTGATCCACGGTCATACCCACCGCCCCGCCCGACACGAACATATGGTTGACGGCAATCAATGTGAACGCTGGGTACTGGGAGACTGGTATCAACACGGTTCAGCCCTGCGCTGTGACGCGCAAGGGTGTCACGCCATCACCTTTTGATTTACCAGAGTTAGAAGTTAAAATTGATTTGCTGCCGGTTCTGTGGACTCTCGTTCATAAAATCGATTACGAGATATACAAGCAGGGGCGATGGCTGTGGATATGAGACGATCTTTTTCCAAGTGGCTGACCATCTGCGTTATTGCGAGCTACGGTATTTATACCGCTATTGGCTATGGGACGCTATGTTTTTTTGGCCGGTCGACAACGCTGGTTGAGTATGCCATTCACCCTGATGACATCGAAAAAAAATGGCTGCTACTGCCGTTTATTGATAAGGTTTCGTTGGAAATATTGGAACACAGGAGTCCTGAAATTGTTCAGCAGGATTTCTTACAGATTGGTCTTACGCTTGGGGCCGTGGCCGGGGGATTTCGATATCACTCACGAGAGATGACGCCTGAGCAGCGGAAGAAATCTAAGGAAATAACTGTGCTGATACTTAACAAGGGGGTTGATGTTGGCATCAAGTATGTCGACGGTGGCGGTTGTACCGCTCTTCAAGGGGCGATAATTGGTAACGATGCCGATGTGGCTAAAGTCCTGCTGGAGGTGGGAGGCGAAGCCGCTACGGTTGCCAACCCCAATGCCAAATTAAAGCCTTGTCGGCAGGATGCGTACACACTCGCCAAACAACGTGGGTTTCTGCTACCTCTTTAACTGTGGAGCGCAGACCACGTATTTTTAATATGTTTGAGATCAGCGATTCCCTCGGGATACGTCTCGATCGAATTAATGTTGGAAGCCACGAGGTAGCATTCCCAAGGGATTTGGCATTGATGCGCTCGGTGCTTGGCCTGCTTGCGCACAACAGGGCAACGCCGAGCAGGCAGCGCATTACGGCAATGCGCTGCGCACCAGAGCCAGACACAGCAGCGTGTAACCGGCCGCGAGCAGATCAT
>DASRWN010000108.1:0-5059 GCA_035654595.1 Gallionella sp.
TTATCGCCAAAGCGGATTTCGTCTGGTTTGGCGATCGGGCCAATTTCTTTGCTGACCCAGCTGCGCAATGTTTCGGCGAGTTGCTTTGCCGTTTCAATATCAGTCGGGCGGGCGCCTTTCAATACCACAAACGCTACCACGGCTTCCCCCTTTATTGCATGCGGTTTGCCGACCACGGCTGCTTCGGCGACCAGTGGGTTGGCAACCAGAGCGGATTCGATTTCCATCGTGCCGAGGCGATGACCAGAGACATTCAATACATCGTCGATGCGCCCCATGATCCAGAAATAGCCATCCTGATCACGGTGCGCTGAATCTCCGGCCAGATATGCGCCGTGCATTTCTTCGGGGAAATAAGATTTTTTATAACGTGCCGGGTCGCCCCAGATGGTGCGAATCTGTGACGGAAAAGGGCGTTTGATAACCAGGAATCCGCCTTGCTGCCCATCCACGTCTTCACCGGTTTCGTTGACGATGCCGGCCATGATGCCGGGCAGCGGCAGCGTGCAAGTTCCCGGTTTGAGCGGCATTGCGCCCGGCAGCGGCGCAATCATGTGCGCGCCGGTTTCAGTTTGCCACCAGGTGTCTACAATCGGGCAACGTCCCTGTCCGACACTGCGGTAATACCACATCCAGGCCTCCGGATTGATTGGTTCGCCCACTGAGCCGAGCAGCCTCAGGCTGGAAAGATCATATTGTTTTGGCAACTCGGCGCCCAATTTAATCAATGAGCGAATCGCGGTCGGCGCGGTATAAAAAGTGGTGACTTTGTGATCCTGGATTATTTTCCAGAAGCGACCGGCATCGGGATAGGTGGGTACGCCCTCAAACATGACTTGTGTCGCGCCCATCGCCAGAGGCCCATAGGCGACGTAGCTGTGACCGGTGATCCAGCCCACATCGGCAGTGCACCAGAAAATATCGTTGGGCTTGTAATCGAACACCCATCGCATGGACAGCATGACACCGAGCAAATAGCCGCCACTGGAGTGTTGTACCCCTTTCGGTTTTCCGGTAGAGCCGGAAGTGTAGAGAATAAATAGCGGATGTTCAGAGCCGACCCATTCCGGCTCGCAAGTGTTGGCTTGCCCCGCCAACAAATCATGCCACCAAATGTCGAGCCGGGCATTCCACGCGGTCTCGCAGGCCGCGCGTTGATATACGATGACGCTGTGTATCGTCGCACAGTCACCCAGCGCCAATGCCTCATCCACGGCGGGTTTCAGCGGCAATAGTTTGCCACCCCGCAGTTGTGCGTCGGCGGTGATGATGGCGCAGGCTTGCGCGTCAGTGATGCGGTCATGCAGGCTCCTGGCAGAAAAACCACCAAACACCACAGAATGAATTGCACCGATTCGTGCGCAGGCCTGCATAGCCACCACTGCCTCGATGCTCATCGGCATGTAGATGATGACGCGATCGCCTTTCTTGATGCTGCGCGACTTCAGTCCGTTGGCGAATTGACATACCTGTATGTGCAGGTCACGGTAATTGATGCGGCTGACTGTTCCGTCATCTGCCTCAAAGATAATCGCGGTCTTTTCCGCTTGTTTGGCGAGGTGTTTGTCGAGGCAGTTGTACGAGACATTCAATTCGCCATCTTCAAACCATTTGAAAAATGGTGCGTTGCTCTCATCCAGAATTTTGCTGAAGGGTTTTTTCCACAGCAATGTGTCACGCGCCAATGTTGCCCAATAGCCGCTGTAGTCTTGTTCCGCTGCCTGGCACAAGGCTTGATAGGCTTGCATACCGGAGACATTGGCCTGTCTGGTAAATTCGGCGGAGGGGTTGAAGACACGCGTTTCATTCAATATGGACTGGATGTCGGACATATGCTTTCCCCAAGTGGTGAAGAGGGTCGTGTTGCAGAGAGCTTGATAGTCAGAGTGTAGCGAATGTAGATTTTTTTTGACGGCACTGTCAACAATTTTGGTAACAATTATTAAACCTATGACCTGAATTCCTCGATCGGGACGGGTTTACCAAAGATATACCCCTGATAGAGATGACGCCCGTTCTGCTCCGGCGGCAAGCGCTTCAGATGCGTCAATGACGATTATGAAAGGCAGTTGATAAAACAACCAGCCACTCCGCCAGGCTGTCGAAAGACGACAACCAAATGGCTGGCTATATCTGTGCACCCGTTTGAGGGCAGGCGGTTTTACGGTATCATCGCATCCCATGACTAAGTACATTTTCATCACCGGTGGCGTTGTTTCATCCTTGGGTAAAGGTATCGCTGCCGCCTCCCTCGCAGCTATTCTCGAATCGCGTGGTCTCAAGGTGACGATGCTTAAGCTTGATCCGTATATCAACGTGGACCCCGGTACCATGAGTCCATTCCAGCACGGTGAAGTGTTCGTGACGGAAGATGGCGCGGAAACCGATCTGGATCTGGGGCATTACGAACGGTTCATTTCCGCCAAGATGCGCAAAGCCAATAATTTCACTACCGGACAAATCTACGATAGCGTGATCCGCAAGGAGCGGCGCGGCGAATATCTGGGCAAAACGGTACAGGTGATCCCGCATATCACCAATGAGATACAGGCTTTCATCGAACGTGGCGCAGCCGCCTCGCATGACGGCAAGGCCGATGTGGCGATCGTGGAAATTGGCGGGACGGTTGGCGATATTGAATCGCTGCCTTTTTTGGAAGCGGCGCGGCAAATGGGTCTGCGTATGGGACGCAACCAGGTAGCTTATGTGCATCTGACGCTGGTTCCTTATATCGCTACCGCAGGTGAATTGAAAACCAAACCGACTCAACACAGCGTACAGAAATTACGTGAGATCGGTATTTTCCCGACTGCTTTGCTGTGCCGTGCCGACAGGCGCATTCCCGATGACGAGCGCGCCAAAATTTCACTGTTTGCCAATGTGCGTGAAGAGGCCGTGATCTCGATGTGGGACGTGGACAGCATTTACAAAATTCCACAAATGCTGAACCAGCAGGGACTGGATCGTATCGTCTGCGAAGAGCTGGCATTGAATTTGCCGCCTGCTGATTTATCGGTGTGGGCAAAATTGGTTAGTGCACTGGAAAATCCGCAGCACCAAATCACCATCGGCATGGTTGGCAAATATGTCGAACTGACTGAATCCTACAAGTCGTTAATTGAGGCGCTGCGCCATGCCGGTATACACACTTCGACTCACGTGAATATCGAATATATCGACTCCGAAGCGCTCGAAACCAGTGGTATGGAGAGCTTGGCGCGCTTTAATGCAATCTTGGTGCCGGGTGGTTTTGGCAAGCGCGGCACCGAGGGAAAGATCGCCGCCATTCGCTTTGCGCGCGAAAACAAAATACCCTATCTGGGCATTTGTCTGGGCATGCAATTGGCGGTTATCGAATATGCGCGGCATGTTGCGGGCATGGCCGATGCCAACAGTACAGAATTCAATCTGGATAGCGAACATCCGGTGGTCGCGCTGATTACCGAGTGGCATGACCGTGATGGCAGGGTAGAGACGCGCAGCGATGCTTCTGATCTGGGCGGAACGATGCGTTTGGGCGCGCAACTTTGTCCGGTCAAACCCGGCACATTGGCGCAACGCATTTACGGTGACGAGGTGAATGAACGCCATCGTCACCGTTATGAAGTCAACAATCATTACGTGCCTGCGCTGGAAAAAAACGGCATGATTATTTCTGCGCGTACTCCAACTGAAAACCTGCCGGAAATAATGGAACTGCCGCAAGCCATTCATCCGTGGTTCGTTGGTGTACAGTTCCATCCCGAATTTACTTCCACGCCGCGCACCGGGCATCCTTTGTTCAAGGCTTATGTTGAAGCGGCTTTACAACGTCAGACAGCGCCCAAGATGGAAAAGGTGGCGGCATGAAACCCGGTAACTTTAAGACTGTAAGTGGTGAACTATGAAGTTGTGCAATTTTGAAGTCGGGCTGGATCGCCCGCTATTCCTGATCGCCGGACCATGTGTCATTGAGTCGCAACAAATGGCGCTGGATACCGCCGGGCAGTTGCAGGAAATTTGTCGTGCATTGAACATCCCGTTCATTTACAAATCTTCCTACGACAAGGCCAATCGCAGTTCCGGCAAATCGTTTCGCGGTTTTGGTCTGGACGCCGGCTTGAAAATACTCGGTGAAGTGAAGGCGCAATTGGGCGTGTCGGTGTTGACCGATGTGCATAGCATTGATGAAATCAAGCCGGTGGCGAGTGTGGTGGATGTGTTACAAACGCCTGCCTTTCTTTGCCGGCAGACCGATTTCATTAATGCCGTGGCAAGTTGTGGCCGTCCGGTGAATATCAAGAAGGGGCAGTTTTTGTCGCCGTGGGACATGAAGAACGTGGTGGAAAAAGCGCGCGAAGCAAGCGGTGCGGACAACATCATGGTGTGCGAACGCGGCGCATCATTTGGCTACAATAATCTGGTTTCCGACATGCGCTCGCTGGCCGTGATGCGCAACACCGGATGCCCGGTGGTGTTTGATGCCACCCACTCGGTGCAGTTGCCGGGCGGGCAGGGAACAGTCAGCGGTGGGCAACGTGAATTCGTGCCGGTGTTGGCCCGCGCGGCAGTGGCTGTGGGTGTTTCCGGCTTGTTTATGGAAACCCATCCCGACCCCTCGAAAGCCTTGTCGGATGGCCCCAACGCATTTCCGCTCGGGCATCTCAAGGCATTGCTGCAAACCTTGAAGGTGCTGGATGAAACGGTCAAGCGGCAGGGGCTGATCGAAGAAAATGTCGATTTGAAAAATATTTAAGAAAAAGTTAAGGGAATCGTATGAGCGCAATTGTTGATGTTA
This sequence comes from Gallionella sp., assembly GCA_035654595.1. Taxonomy (GTDB): domain Bacteria; phylum Pseudomonadota; class Gammaproteobacteria; order Burkholderiales; family Gallionellaceae; genus Gallionella. The sequence goes on from DASRWN010000108.1 coordinate 4,778, forward strand.
TCGCCCGTGAAATTCTGGATTCGCGCGGCAATCCCACTGTAGAAGCAGATGTGTTGCTGGAATCGGGTGTGATGGGGCGCGCTGCAGTGCCGTCTGGCGCGTCCACTGGCGAAAAAGAAGCGATGGAATTACGCGATGGCGATAAACAACGCTATCTCGGCAAAGGTGTGTTGAAGGCGGTTGAATATGTGAACACCGAAATCGCCGAGGCGGTCATCGGGCTGGACGCTGCGGAACAATCATTCATAGATCAAACCATGATTGAGCTGGACGGCACAGAAA
>DASRWN010000109.1:0-2570 GCA_035654595.1 Gallionella sp.
CAAGGCGGATTATTTTCATCCCGAGCTGGAAGTCTCGCTCAAGCCGACTTACGGTGTGATCGTGTATCAAGAACAGGTCATGCAAATCGCGCAGATTATCGGCGGCTACTCGTTGGGCGGCGCAGACATCATGCGGCGTGCGATGGGCAAAAAAGACGCTGAAGAAATGGCCGAGCAACGCGATATTTTTGTGAACGGGGCAATCAAGCGCGACATCAAAAAAAGTCTCGCCACGCACCTGTTCGATTTGATGGAGAAGTTTGCCGGCTACGGTTTCAATAAGTCACATTCAGCCGCATATGCATTGTTGGCTTATCAGACCGCCTACCTTAAGGCACACCATCCGTCCGCCTTCATGGCAGCCACCCTGTCGGGCGATCTGGATAACACCGATAAGGTGCGCACCTTTTATCTCGACACCTTGCAACAGAAAATCCGCGTGTTGCTACCGGATGTGAACAGCTCCGGCTATGCGTTTGAGCCAGTGGATGAAGCCACCATTGCTTATGGCCTGGGTGCGATCAAAGGCACGGGAGAAGCTGCCATCGCCAGCATCGTCAAGGCACGCGAGCAGGGCGCGTTCAAGGATTTGTTTGATTTTTGTCGCCGTGTGGATAAGCGCATCGTCAATCGGCGCACGGTGGAAGCGTTGATACGCGCCGGTGCGTTCGATGGCCTCAATGACCATCGCGCCAGTTTGATAGCCAGTGTCGACGGTGCGCTGGCAAGTGCCGATCAACAGGCGCGCGCCGCCAACCAGAACAGTTTATTTGGTCACGAGGAGGCAGATGCGGAGCTGATCGTGAAAATGGCCGATGTGCCGCGTTGGTCGTTGCGAGAACAACTGGCGCATGAAAAAGCCAGCCTGGGTTTTTATTTGGGTGGACATCCCTATCAGGAGTATGCCGACGAATTGGCCAACTTCATCAAACTGAAATTGGCCGATCTCACGCCGCAATTTGTTGCACCCGGCAACGCTTCGAGTGAATCCGGAAAACCGCTGCGTCGGGGCGTGCCGGTCTTGCTGGCCGGCATTGTGGCGGCGATACGTATCCAGCAAACACGGCGTGGACGCATGGCGATCGTCACCCTGGATGACGGTGACACACAGGTCGAGCTGACCATATTCAGCGAAATATTCGAGGCGAACCGTCCCTGGATACGCGAAGACGAATTGTTGATAGTGCGCGGCAAAGCCAGCATGGATGAGTACTCCGGCAATGTGCGGGTCAGTGGCGAAGAATTGTTTGATTTCGCTTCCGCACGTTCCGCTTTTGCGCAGCAACTCGCGTTGCGTTGCAATGGCAACGCGAGTGTCGAGCAGCTTAAAAAATTGTTCACGCCTTATCGCGAGGGTAAATGTCCGGTGTTGATTCATTACCGGAACGACAGCGCAGACTGCCAGTTACGCCTGGGTGAAGCATGGCAGGTGACCCTGCATGACGATTTGTTGTGTGATTTGCGTAGTTTGCTGCAAACGGAAAACGTGAAAGTGGTTTATAGCTAGGTGACGAATGATTTGGTGTTTGCTACGACAACAAATAAGGTTAGGTATCGCTAAAGTGTGGGAAGTCCATATCGGCGCTTATGAAGGCACGCTCTCAGGGATTTATCGACAAAAGCATACCCTCGTAAATTGTCTGTCTAGCGAAATCTCAAGGCAGTAGGAAGCCCTCTTGACTGCGCCCAGATTTATCGCTTCGAGCGCGCCGTGATATAGTGCAAACAGTGAAAGGAATATGCTGAATGTCGATAGAGTTTCAATGGGACAAGGAGAAAGCCCTTCAGAATTTCAAGAAGCATGGCGTTACTTTTGAAGAAGCGGCAACAGCTTTCTACGATGTACTATCGAACACCATTTCAGATAATGAGCACTCGGAGGGCGAAGCTAGATTTCTTCTGCTAGGATTATCAAACCAGTCCCGCCTTCTCGTTGTCTCACATACCGACGGAGGAAATTCAATCAGGATAATCAGCGCACGTCCCGCAACCAACAAGGAACGTAAATATTATGAAACCAAAGAATGACGACCTTAAACCCGAATATGATTTTTCCCATGGAATTAGAGGAAAATATATTTCACGGCTTGCCGAAGGTGCGAACATCGTCGTGTTGGACAGCGATGTAGCGTCAATATTCCCGGATTCGGCATCGGTTAATGAAGCCTTGCGTGCACTGGCGCAGATCATTCATGCCCGTTCCGACAAGCGCTCTCCTAGGCGCATCAAACACACGTAACTCATTTTATGGGAACCAACAATTCCCGCGCGCGCGCCAACGCGTCATCCAGATTTGCCACGACGTTATCCGGCCCTATCCGGTCAAAAAACCCCGCCTGTTGCATCAGAAAATACGGCTGCGTGTGCGGGCCGCACAAAATGAGATGCTTGTCGTGTTTGCGCAGCTTCTTGTGCAAATGTCCCAGCGTATGCAGCGCGCTGGTGTCCATGCTGATGACTTCGTGCATTTTCAGTATCAGCACTTCCGGCTCGGTGTGACTCTGCTGCAGGATGGTTTCCAGTTTGTCTGCCGCGCCAAAAAATAATGCGCCAAACACACGGTAGATCAC
>DASRWN010000110.1:0-3695 GCA_035654595.1 Gallionella sp.
GCCATGCCGGTGGTGGTTAAAACGCCCGCGCACCCGGTTGCGGTAGTGCCGGTTGCCCGTGATGCACAGGGTGCTTGGCAATTACTGGCAAATGGGTCGGGCGCAAAATTGGGATTTTTTGATGCGCAAAACCAGTTGCAGGGATTTGCTCTGACTGGTGAATTTACTGCGTTGCGCAACGAAATGACCAAGCAATTGAGTGCAGGTTGAGGGCGTTGGTCCGTCCGTCTGACGGTGAACGGTTATTGGTCTGACTTTGCAGCCGCCAATTAAATTTGGTTTGGCACTGAATAACCCAACACGATCCCGGCAAATATGACCGCACCGAACCAGCTATTGTGCAGAAAAGCCTTGAAGCAATTATCCCGCACGCGATATTTGATCAACGTGTAGTGGTATAGCGCAATGACTCCGGCGAGCAGCAAGCCCAGATAATAAATCCAGTGTAAGTCCAGTATTTGTCCCGCAAGCACAAGCAGAAGCAGTGTGGCGGTGTAGCAAATCATGACTGCAAGCACATCGTATTTGCCGAATAATAATGCCGATGAATGTATGCCGAGGTGAATATCGTCATCTCTGTCCACCATTGCATATTCGGTGTCATAAGCGATCGACCAGAACACATTGGCAACGAGTAACAGCCAGGCAATCGATGGCACATGATTCAGTTGTGCGGCAAATGCCATAGGAATGCCGAAGCCGAAAGCGATGCCGAGATAAGCCTGCGGGATGACAAAAAAACGTTTGGTAAACGGGTAGCTGGCGGCCAGAAATAATGCAGGCACGGAAAGTAACAGAGTCAATGTATTGAGCGGCAAAATCAGCAAAAATGCACTGAGTGCAAGCGTGGCCGACAGCCAGAATGCCTCGCGGGGTGAGACGCGTGCGCTGGTGATGGGACGTTCCTGAGTTCGCTTAACATGTTTATCAAAATCACGATCCGCGTAGTCGTTGATGACACATCCGGCAGAGCGCATCAGCACCGTGCCGAGCACGAAAATCAGCACTATATGCCAGGCCGGGTGCCCATTGCCCGCGATCCACACGCCCCACAGTGTCGGCCAGAGCAACAGCAAAATACCGATCGGCCGGTTCAGCCGGGTGAGCTGAATATATAACGCGAGGCGTTCAGTGGGGAGCACGGATAGATTGAAGTACAAAAGTATTGATGGTTACTGCCCGGAATTACCCGGGCCATTCTTGCCGGGCATTTTTTGTAACTCCTGAGTGAATTCCTGCAAGTGTTGTTTGGTTTTAAGAATTGAAGATACCGAGTTGTAGTACACCAGAGCGGGTATTGCTGCGATGATGCCGAATATCACCAAGGCTGACCTGACCGGCACTTTATGCACTTCTTTGCTTGCAATCACCATCATGTAGAGCCACCAGCCTATGCCCAGCAAACCCAGATAGGGCAGGATACTGAGCAAAATCGTGACTGGAAATACGATCTGCATATAGGCCAGACAACGATAGCTGGTTTGGTAGTTTTCCTGCGAGCCTATGAATGACCAGAGCACAAAAAAGATACTGGCAAAAAAGAAGCTCAGGATAACTGCGATGAGCGGCACAATAACCAACTGGGTGAACAAAATGCCCAAGTCATGAATGCCCACGCCGTGGGACACGAATGACTCGATGGTATTCAACAGCACGCCGAGCAATGCTGCCACGACGATGTATAGCAGCGGATCAAGAAACCCGCCGCTCTTTGGCATAGTCCGGAAGAAATCGACAGGCTTCACCATCAATTTGATGGTGAAGTCCCACAATCCCGCGAGGTAGGATCGCACGGTGACATTATTTTCATTCATGGTTCTCTCCAGTGTGCTGTGAAAGCTATCCGTTGGGGAACATAACAGGATTTTATAGCGCGAGTCAAAACCAGCCGTTCAGAAAAGATGCAGGTTTTATGCTGAGTCGGTCAGGCGCAAAATTTTCGGCAAAAAGACTTCGGTGACCAATAACGGCGCGCCGTGCAAATAAAACAATGAACGTCGCGCCCATAATTTTCCGGGCGGATTTTTCAATATTACGACAGCGCGTTGATACAGTGCATGAGAATTGCGTAATGCCCTGTAGTGCAAGGCCCCCCGTTCTACCAACGGATGCGTGAACAACAACGCGCCGAGCGGTTTGTTGCCTAAATGACCCACCGCAGACCATGCACCGTGCAGATGCTTGCTGGCAAGTACGCTATGCGCAAACACAACCGGATGGCCATGGGCGTAGAGAAAAACGTCGCGCGAATAGGCGAGTTGATGCGGTGCGATGCCGAGTGGTGCAGACTCTTCCAGTTTAATGCGCGCCAAACCGCTGCGTGTTTTGTCCACTGCGAAATGCGTGCAGCGCTGCTGGATACGCTGTGTCAGCGAACCATAATCACGCAGCCAGGGAATATAACCTGCCTCGATGCCGGGCAAAAAAGTGTGCCAGCCGTGCTTGTTCGTGGTACGGAAAAGCATTTTAGACGTGCAGGTAGTCATGTTTACTCGCCATCCAGCGCTGCAAATGTGCTTGCGCCGCCTCCGGGAAACTGCGTAACAATTCATCGGCGCTTTGTTGGGCATGATTCAATAAATCTTCATCTGCGCTGATGTCGGCGAAACGCAACATCGCGACGCCGCTCTGGCGTGCGCCGAGTAATTCGCCGGGGCCGCGCAACTGCAAATCCTGTTGCGCAATTGCGAAGCCATCATTGCTTTCAAAAATAATTTTTAATCGTGCCCGTGCCAGCTCTGAAAGCGGCTGCTGGAACAATAAAATACATAAACTTTGTGACGTGCCGCGCCCCACCCGTCCGCGTAACTGGTGCAATTGCGCCAGACCCATACGTTCGGCGTGTTCAATCACCATCAGGCTGGCATTCGGCACGTCTACGCCCACTTCAATGACCGTGGTCGCAACCAGCAGTTGCAACTGTCCGGCCTTGAATAAGGCCATCGTGGCAGCTTTTTCGGCATTATCCAGTTTGCCGTGCACCAGGCCGACACGCAGTTCCGGGAATGTTTCTGTGAGGAGTTGGAAAGTTTCCAGCGCGGTTTGTAATTGCAATAGTTCGGACTCGTCGATCAATGGGCACACCCAATACGCTTGCCGACCTTCCATGCAAGCGGCACGCACCCTGGCAATGACCTCGTCGCGGCGTTCATCGCTGACCAGCTTGGTAATGACCGGTATGCGCCCGGGCGGCAACTCGTCAATCACCGAGACATCCAGATCGGCGTAATAACTCATCGCCAGCGTTCTGGGAATGGGCGTCGCACTCATCATCAGTTGATGCGGCTCGGCGCCACCTTGTTGGGTCGGTGGAACAGTATCGGGATATTTTCCCTTGTTCCTCAGAGCGAGACGCTGCTGTACGCCAAATTTATGTTGCTCGTCTACAATCGCCAGCCCCAGTTTGTGAAAGCTGATCTGTTCTTGAAATAGTGCGTGCGTGCCGATCGCGAGCAATGTTTCGCCCGAGGCAAGACTGGCAGCGGCGATCTGCTTATCTTTTTTCTTCAAGCTGCCTGACAACCATACCGGCGCTATTTTCAGCGGCTCCAGCCAGCCGCGTAGTTTGAGATAGTGTTGTTCGGCAAGGATTTCGGTCGGCGCCATCAACGCGACTTGAAAACCGTTTTCTATTGCCTGCAGCGCGGCCAGCGTTGCGACGATGGTTTTGCCACTGCCCACATCACCCAGCAACA
>DASRWN010000111.1:0-9444 GCA_035654595.1 Gallionella sp.
ACGACCAGCGGAATATCCTTGTCGTAGCGAAAATGCGCCGTATTGTCGATCACCACGCAACCCGCCGCTGCCGCGATGGGCGCATACTTTTCCGAAACACTGCCGCCAGCGGAAAACAAGCCGATTTGCGCTTTGGAAAAATCGAATTCCGCCACATCAATAACAACCATATCGTTATTTTTGAAACGCACGGTAGAGCCAGCCGAACGGCTGGAAGCCAACGGATATAAATTGCGCACCGGAAATTTACGCTGTTCCAATATCGACAGCATTGCCTCGCCCACCGCACCGGTCGCACCTAACACGCACACATCATATTGCCTGCTCATTACTGTTCTTTCAAATAATTTAACTGGTAGCTAAGGCACGGACTGCAGGCTCTTGACAACTGCATCACCCATCGCCGCCGTACCTGTTTTTTGCATCCCGGTCTCCATAATATCTGTGGTGCGCAAACCCTGTTGCAAGGTTCTGCGCACCGCAGCTTCAATGCGTTGCGCAATATCTTCACGCGCAAAAGTGTAACGCATCATCATCGCCACCGATAAAATCGTTGCCAGCGGATTGGCAATATCCTTGCCGGCAATATCCGGTGCCGAGCCATGACACGGTTCGTACAGGCCCTTGTTGTTGGCATCCAGCGAGGCTGATGGCAACATGCCTATCGAACCGGTCAGCATGGATGCTTCATCAGAAAGAATGTCGCCGAAAATGTTGCCGGTCAAAATTACGTCGAACTGCTTGGGCGAACGTACCAGTTGCATGGCAGCGTTATCCACATACATGTGCGACAGTTCGACATCGGGATATTGCTTTGCCACGTCTGTCACGATTTCGCGCCAGAATAGACTGGTGTCCAGCACGTTGGCCTTGTCCACCGAACACAGCTTTTTATTGCGCTTCATCGCAATCTGAAAGCCCACCTGTGCCACGCGACGGATTTCCGATTCAGTGTAGTGCATGGTATCAAAACCTTGCCGTTCGCCGTTATCCAATATGCGTATGCCACGCGGTTGACCAAAATAAATATCGCCGGTCAGTTCACGTAATATCATGATATCCAGCCCTGCCACCACTTCGGGGCGCAATGTCGAAGCGCTGGCCAATTCGGGATACAGCAATGCCGGGCGCAGATTGGCGAATAACCCCAAACCCTTGCGGATGCGCAGCAACCCTTGCTCGGGGCGTTGTGCACGCGGCAGACCATCATATTGATAACCACCTACCGCACCGAGCAATACCGCATCCGAACGCTGCGCCAAGGCCAGCGTCTCGTCCGGTAACGGGTCTTGGGCTGCGTCGTAACCCGCGCCGCCGATGTGGGCATAGCTCAATTCAATGGGCATGCCCTCACTGCGCAACGCTGCCAACACCTTTACCGCCTGAGCCACGATTTCCGGTCCGATGCCATCACCGGGTAACACTGCAATTTTCATTTCAACTTTCCAGCAATTCCACTTTATCCATTCATCACAACCACGGTTGTGCGGCGCGGCGCTGCGCCTCATAAGCCTTGATCTCATCAACATGTTGCAAGGTTAACCCGATGTCATCCAAACCATTCAACAAGCAATGCTTGCGAAAAGCTTCCACTTCAAATTGATAAATCACGCCATCGGGCGCGGTAACCATTTGCCGCTCCAGATCGATTGCCAGCTTATAGCCCACCTGCGCCGCGACAGCCTTGAACAAGGCATCCACTTGCTGCGCAGTCAGGCAGATAGGAAGCAAACCATTTTTGAAACAGTTGTTGAAAAAAATATCGGCAAAACCGGGCGCGATGATGGCACGAAAACCATAGTCTTGCAGCGCCCAGGGAGCGTGCTCGCGCGACGAGCCGCAGCCAAAATTTTCGCGGGCCAACAATATTTGCGCACCCTGATAGCGCGGCTGATTCAACACAAAATCAGGGTTGAGCGGACGCTTGCCGTTGTCCCTACCCGGCTCACCATGATCCAGATAACGCCACTCATCGAACAAATTCAGACCAAAACCGGAACGCTTGATCGACTTCAAAAACTGCTTCGGAATAATCGCGTCAGTATCGACATTTGCACGGTCCAACGGCGCAACCAAGCCATTCAGCACAGTAAATTTTTGCATTTATTTTGCTGAGTTTTCCAATTTTTCGCCGCCTTCTTTAATGTCTTTACCCAGCCCCTGCATGGTGTTGCAGCCAACCAGCATAAACACAGCCAAAAAAATTGCGATTACTCTCATCTCGAAAACTCCCTGAATTAATGAATCACACTCACATCAACAAAATGCCCGGCAATAGCTGCCGCCGCCGCCATTTCCGGACTCACCAAGTGAGTCCGCCCGCCCTGCCCCTGACGCCCCTCAAAGTTACGGTTGGATGTTGAAGCGCAACGCTCGCCTGGTTCCAATTTGTCATCATTCATCGCCAGACACATCGAACAGCCCGGATCGCGCCACTCAAAGCCAGCCGCCAGGAAAATCTTGTCCAGCCCTTCCTGCTCCGCCTGAAGTTTGACCAAGCCGGAACCGGGAACGACCAGCGCCAATTTTACATTCGCCGCAATGTGCTTGCCGCGCGTAATTGCCGCCGCCGCACGCAAATCTTCAATGCGTGAATTAGTGCAGGAACCGATGAATACTTTATCGATTTCGATTTCACTGATCGGCGTGTTCGCAACCAGCCCCATATAACTCAACGCGCGTTCGGCACCTGCACGCTTCACCGCATCGGTCATCGTGACCGGATCCGGCACACGCCCATCCACCGCCACCACCATTTCCGGCGACGTTCCCCAAGTGACTTGAGGCTTGACTTGCGCCGCATCCAGACGCACCACCTGATCGAATTGCGCACCCTCATCACTGTGCAAAGTGCGCCAATACGCCACCGCCTTTTCCCAGTTATCCGCTTGCGGCGCAAACGGACGACCCTTGAGATAATTGATTGTGGTGTCGTCCGCCGCAATCATACCGGCGCGTGCGCCTGCCTCTATCGCCATATTGCACAAAGTCATGCGCCCTTCCATCGACAGCGCACGTATCGTACTGCCGGCAAATTCAATCGCATGGCCGGTGCCGCCCGCAGTGCCAACCTTGCCAACTATCGTCAGCGCAACGTCTTTGGCCGTTACACCCTTACCCAGCGCACCTTCCACCAGCACTTGCATCGTTTTTGATTTTTTCATCAACAAGCACTGCGTCGCCATCACGTGCTCGACTTCAGAAGTGCCTATGCCGAATGCGAGTGCCGCAAATGCGCCGTGAGTGCTGGTATGCGAGTCGCCGCACACCACCGTCATGCCCGGCAAAGTCGCGCCCTGCTCCGGCCCGATCACATGCACGATGCCCTGCCTTTGGTCTGACATCTTGAATTCATTGACGCCAAATTCCGCACAATTTTTATCCAGCGTTTCCACTTGCAGACGCGAAATCGGATCGGCAATGCCCTGCGCACGCCCAGTGGTCGGCACGTTGTGATCAGCCACCGCCAAAATCGAAGCAGCCCGCCACACCTTGCGCCCGGCCAGCTTCAAGCCCTCAAATGCCTGTGGGCTGGTCACCTCATGCACCAAATGACGGTCGATATAAAGCAATGCGGTGCCATCGGCTTCCTGCCGCACCACGTGTGTGTGCCAAAGTTTGTCGTATAGGGTTTGTGCGCTCATGCTCTAATTTTTTGCTTGATACTCGTTATTAACAGCACGTAATTATGCCACAACTGGCGTGGCTGGTTAATGCGCGGTCAGCGTAACGATGCGTGTGATAACGGACGTGCAGCAAGGTGATAATCAAACTGCCATGCTCGAATTAAAAATCCGGTTTCAGCAAACAGGCTGAATTCACCGCATACCCACCATGCTTTGCTTCCACAATATCAACAGCAAGCCCAGCAACGCCGCTGCTGCGCTGCACGAATACAGCACGCTTGCGCCAAAGTGTTGCCAGATCGGCCCGCTCAACAGTCCGCCCAGCATCCCGCCTGCTCCATAAGTAATACTGCCGAATAGCGCCTGGCCTTTAGACTGATGGCGTCCTTGAAAAAACTCATGCACCAGCCCGACTGAAGCGGCGTGATAAGCGCCGAAGGTCGCCGCATGCAAAATCTGCGCGATGAGTAATAACAACAAAAAATCAATGCCCCAACCAATCAGCAAAAAGCGCACGATCGCGCAGCTAAAACTAATCAACAGAATGTGAGTGAGGCTGTAGCGGCGCGCCAGCCAGGGCATCAAGAAAAATACGCCGATTTCACATAGCACACCCAGCGCCCATAAACCCCCTACTGCACTTTTTGCATAGCCGTGTTCGACCAGATAAATCGAGTAGAAGGTGTAGTAAGGGCCATGCGCCACCGACATCAAAAAGCATGCGCTGAACAGAGCGATCACGGCAGGCCGTAACGCGATCTTTTTGATCGAATGGCTGTCGGTGTGATGCGCCACCACTTCGGTAGGCGGAATCTGGCGGGCAAAAATCAGGATGCCCAACTCACAAACCAGCCCTGCCCACAGCAGCCAGTAGATGGCAATGTGATCGAAAGCGTAGCCGAGCCCCACTACAGAGAAAATAAAACCAATCGAACCCCAAGAGCGGATGCGTCCGTAGCGTGCGGTGTGCTTGCCCAGATAGGTCAGCGTGGTCGCTTCGACCAACGGCATTGAGGCGCTCCAGAAAAATCCCATCAGCGCCAATACCAGCAGCATGCCCCAGAAACTGGTAGTGGCGAACACGCCCAGATAACACACTGCGCTCAAGGTAGCGGCGATCTGCACGACCAATAATCGCCTGCCTGAATGATCGGCCAGCCAGCCCCAGATATTCGGGGCGACCATGCGCATGATCGGCTGCACCGAGAGTAAAATGGCAATTTCGATCGCGTCGAAGCGGATGGACTTTAAATACAAGCTCCAGTAAGGCGCGAACATGCCGACAAAAGCATAGTAGAAAAAATAAAAGCCGGCGATGCGCCAGTAATCGTTTTTGTTGGTAGGCATGGGAATACTGCGTCTGGATGGCACATATTATCTCACGTGAAAAAATTAATTTTGCGTTCGACTCTTGAAATCGGGCACTCAGCCCCAACTGAGGCAAAGTGAAAATTGGAGAGCGTCATGACACAAAACGAAACAAACGAACAGAATAAAGCCAACCCACAAACCACGCCTGAGCCGGATACCGATACGCCCGAGGCGATGCCCAGCCTGGAGGAGATGCTCAAGGAGGCTGAACGCAGGGCACAGGAACACCATGACTCATGGATGTACGCCAAAGCCGAATGTGAAAACATCCGCCGTCGCAGCAACGAGGATGTGGCCAAAGCGCAGAAATATGCCGTGGAGCGTTTTTCCAAGGAAATGCTGGCGGTTAAAGATACCCTGGAAGCCGGCCTGACCGTTGAAACCGCCAATGTAGAAAGTTTCAAGAATGGAATGGAATTGACTCTCAAGCAACTGTCCGGCGTATTCGAAAAATTCAATATCAGTGAAATCAATCCGGTCGGCGAGAAATTCGACGCCCACAAACATCAGGCAATCAGCATGGTAGAGAGCGATCAGCCCGCCAACACCATAATCAGCGTCATGCAAAAAGGCTATGCGCTGAACGAGCGAGTATTGCGCCCCGCACTAGTACTGGTATCAAAACCCCAATCAACCACTTGAAATGTAACACCTGCGTCCCCAGCTCAGGACGTACTGATTCAGCATAATTCATTGAAAGGAAGCATCATGGGAAAGATCATCGGAATTGATTTGGGCACGACTAATTCTTGCGTCGCCATCATGGAAAACGGCAAAACCAAAGTGATTGAAAATGCCGAGGGCGCGCGTACTACTCCTTCCATCATCGCTTACATGGAAGATGGCGAGGTGCTGGTCGGCGCGCCGGCCAAACGTCAGGCTGTCACCAATCCGAGAAATACCTTGTATGGTGTGAAACGTTTGATTGGGCGTCGTTTCGACGAAAAGATGGTGCAAAAGGACATTTCCATGGTTCCGTTCGGTATCGTCAAAGCCAAAAACGGCGATGCTTGGGTCAAGGTACGCGACAAGGAAATCTCCGCGCCGGAAGTCTCTGCCCAAGTATTGATGAAAATGAAAAAAACCGCTGAAGATTATCTCGGCGAACCGGTTTCAGAAGCGGTCATCACCGTGCCTGCCTATTTCAACGACAGCCAGCGCCAAGCCACCAAGGATGCGGGTCGCATCGCCGGTCTGGAAGTAAAACGCATCATCAACGAACCGACCGCAGCCGCACTGGCCTTCGGCCTGGACAAACAAGAAGGTGACCGCAAGATCGCGGTATACGATTTGGGCGGCGGCACTTTTGACATCTCCATCATCGACATCGCCGAGATCGACGGCGAACATCAGTTCGAAGTGCTGTCCACCAACGGCGACACTTTCCTGGGTGGCGAGGATTTTGATATGCGCGTCATTGACTACCTGGTGGAAGAATTCCAGAAGGACAGTGGCATTGATTTACGCAAGGACATGCTGGCGCTACAACGTCTCAAAGACGCAGCAGAAAAAACCAAAATCGAATTGTCCTCTACACAGCAAACCGAGGTGAACCTGCCTTACATCACTGCGGACGCTTCCGGCCCGAAACATTTGGCGGTGAAAATCACCCGCGCCAAACTGGAAAGTCTGGTTGAGGATTTGGTCGCGCGCACCATAGAGCCTTGCAAAATTGCCATGAAGGACGCCGGTGTCAGCAACGCCGACATTGGTGACGTGATTCTGGTCGGGGGTCAGACCCGCATGCCAATGGTGCAGGAAAAAGTGAAGGCCTTTTTCGGCAAGGAACCCCGCAAGGACGTGAACCCGGATGAAGCTGTTGCAGTAGGTGCGGCCATTCAGGGCGGCGTGTTGCAGGGCGAAGTGAAAGATGTACTACTGCTGGATGTGACACCGCTATCACTGGGTATCGAAACCATGGGCGGGGTGATGACCAAACTGATCAAAAAGAACACCACGATCCCGACCAAAGCGTCGCAAGTGTTCTCAACTGCCGACGACAACCAAAGCGCGGTGACGATCCATGTACTGCAAGGCGAACGTGATATATCTTCCGGCAACAAGAGTCTGGGGCAATTCAATTTGTCCGATATCCCCCCTGCACCGCGTGGCATGCCGCAAATCGAAGTGACCTTTGACATTGATGCCAACGGTATCTTGCACGTGTCTGCCAAAGACAAGAACACCGGCAAGGAAAACCGGATCAAGATCCAGGCCAGCTCCGGCTTGAGCGAAGAAGAAATCAAGCGCATGGTGAGCGATGCCGAGGCACATGCCGAGGATGACCGCAAGATTTTGGAATTGGTAACTGCCCGCAATCAACTGGACGCGCTGATCCACTCAACGCACAAGTCACTCAAGGAATATGGCGAGCAGTTGAATGCGGAAGAAAAAACCGGCATTGAAACAGCCCTGAAAGAAGCTGAGGAAGTGGTGAAAAAAGACGATAAGGAGGCCATTGAGGCCAAAGCCGAAACACTGGCAACCGCTGCACACAAGCTGACTGAAAAAATGATTGCCGCTGCGCAAGCCAAAGCGCAGGCCGGAGAAGCCCCCGGTACAGAAACGAAAGCAGGTCATGATGATGTTGTGGATGCCGAATTTACCGAAGTAAAAGACGAAAAAAAATGAGCTGAGCACCGGTAACTTGTAGCGAACGGCAACAATAATTGCTACTGGCTGCAAGTTCCCTGTTACCAGCTAGCGACTACAAGCCACAAGCTCCTTATGCCAAAAAAAGACTATTACGAAGTGCTGGGTGTTAACCGCGATGCCTCAGACGAAGAAATCAAAAAGGCTTATCGCAAACTGGCGATGAAGCATCACCCCGACCGTAATCCGGACAACCCGAAATCCGAAGAGCATTTCAAAGAGGCCAAAGAAGCCTACGAAACCTTGAGCGACGGACAAAAACGCGCTGCTTATGATCAGTATGGTCACGCCGCATTCGATGGCAGCGGCATGGGAGGCAGTGCGGGCGCGGCGGGCGCAGGATTTGATTTCTCAGACATCTTTGGCGATATCTTTGGCGCCGGACGCAGCGGCGGGCGCGGCGGGGTGCAACGCGGCTCAGATTTGCGTTACAACCTGGAAATCACATTAGAGCAGGCGGCACGCGGCACTGAAACAAAAATACGCATACCGACCATGACGGAATGTGAAGTCTGCCACGGTTCGGGGGCAGAGCCCGGCACGAAACCAACCACCTGCACAACCTGTAACGGGCAGGGGCAGGTTCGCATGCAACAAGGCTTTTTCTCCATACAGCAAGCCTGCCCGCGCTGTCATGGCTCCGGCAAGATCATTCCCTCGCCATGCAAGAATTGCAGTGGCAACGGGCGCATCAAACAACACAAAACCCTGTCCGTAAAAATTCCGGCGGGTGTCGATAATGATGACCGCATCCGCTTGACCGGTGAAGGCGAATCAAGTCCGAATGGCGGAACAACCGGTGATCTGTACGTGGTCATCCATACCAAACCACACCCGGTTTTTCAGCGTGAGCATAACGATTTACATTGCGAAATGCCGATCAGTTTCAGCACTGCTGCGCTGGGAGATGAGATCGAAATACCCACGCTGGATGGCGTGGCACGCGTCAAGATTCCCGCCGAAACGCAAAGCGGCAAGGTCTTCCGTCTGCGCGGTAAGGGTATCAAGGGCGTGCGAAGTTCCAGTTATGGGGATTTGCATTGCCACGTCGTTGTGGAAACACCAATCAACCTGACTGATCGACAAAAGGAACTGCTGCGTGAGTTTGAAACGATCAATGCTGCCGACAGCGAACGCCACAATCCACGCGCAAAATCGTGGATGAACAAAGTAAAAGATTTTTTCGGCTAGCAATAAAATCCTGGGCAGGATCACCGTTACCTGCCCGGTTTAAATAATTCCCGTCTGCACTTCGGCACGCACATAAAATATTTCCATATTTTGCGCGCGTAGCACATCCAGCAACTTGTCGGCGTATGGCCCTTCAACGATGAATTCGACTTTCATTGCGAGTTCACCGGCCAGCTCAAAAAAGGTTTCTTCATGCAGTTTGCCGTGCCGGCCAAAACCAGCAACAGCGCGAAACGCCGAACCGCCGGAGATGCCCATAGACTTGGCTTTTTCGAGTATCCACTCGTACAGCGGCATACCGGCATGATGTTGTTTTTCACTGACATAAAACGAAAGCTGATACATGATCTCGCTCCTAGTTTTGAAGCCATTTGAAAGTCTGGATACCCAACACTGTCATCAACAATGATCCGCCCAGATGCGCTGTGATGATGCCCGTACCCCATGCATATTGTCCGCGTAACAGCAGCGTGACCGTTTCTGCCGAAAAGGTCGAAAAAGTGGTGAGCCCACCCAGAAAACCGGTGATGATGAGTAACCGCCATTCCGGACTCAAGTTGGGATAATGAACAAAAAAAGCGATTGCCAACCCGACCAGATAGCC
>DASRWN010000112.1:0-4600 GCA_035654595.1 Gallionella sp.
GCTGGAAGTTGGTTAACGAATAGTCGTTCAAGGAAGAATTATGGCTCGCCCAGAAAAAGTTCGCTTAGGTGATTTGCTTATCCAGCAAAAGCTTATTTCACAAGACCAACTCCAGTTTGCGCTTGAGCAGCAAAAACGCAGTGGCCGCAAGCTCGGGCGGGTGTTGGTGGACAATGCTTTCGTCACCGAAGAGAAAATTTCCGAAGCACTGGCAAAGCAACTCAACATCCCCTATATCAATCTCAAATACTACAACATCAATCTCGAGCAGGTGCGCCTGCTACCGGAAAATCAGGCGCGGCGTTTTCGCGCCATCGTGCTGGAAGAGCGCAACGGTGCATTGCTGGTCGGTATGGCCGACCCGACCGATTTGTTCGCGTTCGATGAAATCGCACGCATTGTCAAACGCGATATCAATATCAGCGTCGTCACCGAAGGGCAGTTACTGGAAAGCATTGATCGTGGGTATCGGCGCACCGAAGAAATTTCCGGACTGGCGCGTGAGCTGAGCGACGATCTGGGCGACAGCTATGTTGACTTTGGCTCACTGACCGAGAGCGTCGGAACAGAAGAAGCGCCGGTAGTTAAATTGTTGCAGACCGTGTTCGACGACGCCACGCAAATACGCGCTTCAGACATTCATATCGAACCGCAAGAAACCCGCCTGATGATCCGTTTTCGCATTGATGGCGCATTGCACTTGCAAACCCAGGCAGACAGCAAAATTGCCCCCGCGCTGGTATTACGCCTCAAGCTGATGTCCGGTCTGGATATTTCCGAAAAACGCCTGCCGCAAGACGGACGTTTTCATGTGCGTGTGCGCGAACAAGGTGTGGACGTGCGTATTGCCACCTGCCCGACACAATATGGCGAATCAGTAGTCATGCGGCTGCTGCGGCAAGAGGGTGGCATGGCTTCGCTGGAGAATCTGGGCATGCCCGCCGAGATGCTGACACGCTTCCGCGAAATTATTAAACGCAGTAGCGGGATGGTATTGGTGACCGGCCCCACCGGCAGTGGTAAAACCACCACGCTCTACGCCGCGTTGGCCGAGATCAATACCATGGACCAAAAGATCATTACTGTGGAAGACCCGGTCGAATATCGCCTGCCCGGCATTAACCAGGTGCAAGTTAACGAAAAGGTAGAACTCAGTTTTTCCCGTGTGCTGCGCTCTGCCTTGCGGCAAGACCCGGATATAATTTTGATCGGTGAAATGCGCGATGCAGAGACTGCGCAGATCGGTTTGCGTGCGGCAATGACCGGGCACCTGGTATTTTCCACTTTGCATACGCGTGATGCCGCAGGCACTTTGTTCCGGCTGGTGGACATGGGCACGCCGCGATTCATGGTGGCCTCTTCGGTGCAGGCAGTGATCGCGCAGCGCCTGTTGCGACGTGTGTGTGAAAGCTGCAGTGAGCCGCACACCCCGACTCCGCAAGAAGGCGAGTGGTTACGGATTGAAGGCATGCCGCAGGAGCAATGGACCGGCTTGTTGCGTGGGCGTGGCTGCTCGCACTGCAACGGTACCGGCTATCGCGGTCGCATGGGTGTCTATGAAATGCTGGAAATGAACCGTGAAATGGTCGAGGCTGCGTCGCACGACAGCGCCACTCATTTCATGCAGGTCGCGGCAAAAAACATGCAGGGCAAAACCATTATCGATCACGCGCTGGAACGAATGAAGCAAGGTCATACCACGGTGGCTGAAGTGATGCGCATCAGCAATCAGGTAGAAGACTGATGCCGGTATTTGCCTACAAAGGCCGCAACGGGCGAGGCGATCTGGTACAAGGCACGCTGGATGGCACTGATAGCAGCGTCATCGCCGACCAATTGATGAATACCGGTATCACGCCTACTGAAATCAAGTCTTTCAGTGCAAATCTTGGCGTGGCGATCAAACCGGATTTCTTCAAGCGTCTGGCTCAGGAAAAAAGTGTCAGTCCGATGGACCTGCTGCTGTTCAGCCGCCAAATGTACACCCTGCTCAAAGCGGGCGTACCAATCATGCGTGCACTGGCGGGCTTGCAGGAGTCCACCCAGAACCCGACCTTTTCTGCATTGATTCAGGACCTGCGCGAGAGTCTGGACAGCGGGCGTGAGCTCAGCGCCGCGATGCGCCGCCACCCCAAGGTTTTTTCAATGTTTTACGTCAGCATGGTGCAGGTGGGCGAAATGACCGGCCTGCTGGACGAGATTTTCATACAACTTTATGACCATCTGGAATTTGAGCGCGACATGCGCGAGCGCATCAAAACCGCCATGCGTTATCCGAGCTTCGTGATAATGGCTATGGCAATCGCCATTGTCATCATTAACCTGTTTGTCATTCCTGCCTTTGCTAAAGTATATGAAGGTTTTCACGCCGAGCTGCCCACCATCACCAAAGTGTTGATCGGTTTTTCCGGTTTCATGGTGAGTTACTGGCTGTTGATGTTGGCCATGGTGGTAGCGGCAGCCATGGGTTTTCGTTTTTACATCAACACCACCGAAGGCCGTTATAAATGGGACAAATATAAATTCAAACTGCCGGTGGTGGGCGCCATCATTTTCAAGGCCACGCTATCGCGTTTTGCGCGCAGCATGGCGCTATCGTTCAAAAGCGGCATGCCGATTTTGCAAGGACTCAATGTGGTTGCCATGGTGGTGGACAACGCATTCATGCGCAGCCGCATTGAGCAGATGCGTGATGGTGTGGAACGTGGCGAAAGCATCCTGCGTACCGCAGTTGCCACCGGCGTGTTTAATCCGGTGGTGTTGCAGATGATCGCGGTGGGCGAAGAAACCGGCGACATGGACGGGCTAATGTTTG
This sequence comes from Gallionella sp., assembly GCA_035654595.1. Classification (GTDB taxonomy): domain Bacteria; phylum Pseudomonadota; class Gammaproteobacteria; order Burkholderiales; family Gallionellaceae; genus Gallionella. The sequence goes on from DASRWN010000112.1 coordinate 2,816, forward strand.
AAATTGCCTCCATGTACGAGCGCGAGGTCAAATATGAAGTGGCGACCCTGAGCTCGAAAATCGAACCCATCTTGATTGTAGCGCTGGGTATTCTGGTCTTGATCTTGGCGCTGGGCGTGTTCCTGCCGATGTGGGATCTGGGCAAAGCGGCAATGCACCGATGAATTCCAGAGGACAGAAGCTTTATCGCGGTTTCACACTCATCGAGTTGGTGATTGTTATCATCATCATCAGCGTGCTGGCCGGGCTGCTTCTCAATCGTTTCTTGTTCTATCAAGAGCAGGCAGAAAAAACCGCCATGGAGCAGGTCGCCGGGGCCATTCAAAGTGCGCTGGTCATGGAATACGGAAAAATATTAATACGCGGTAAACCCGCCGATGCACTGGCGCTGGCGCGGGATAATCCGATGAACTGGCTGCAGAAAAAACCGCGCAACTATGTCGGGGAATATTACGACCCTACGCCGTTGACGACAGGGTCTGGCAACTGGCTGTTCGACCTCAAATCGCGCGATTTGATTTATGTGGTGCGCAGTGCCAGTTACTTCAAACCCGGTAAAGACGGCAAAAAATGGATACGTTTCCATGTCGCCTTGAATTACGATACTGCGCGCCTGCCGTCATCACAGAGCGCAGCGCCTGAATTGACCGGTACCTTGTTCGAACCGGTTGAGCCATACTCATGGTTTTGATAAAGTCCAAACAATCCATGACCATGAATCCATTAACCCGGGAATCCAGCGGTTTTATCAAAATATGCTTTTGGGTTTTGTCCTCGTTTGACGAGGAACGGTTATACGTGGGAATGGCGGAATTCGTCAGAGCGATGCAGTTTTGTGTTAAATAGGCTACTCAGGATGAAAACTATTATGTTGCACACTAATCCGGTCGAAATCATTTTGTGGCGCACTTTGGCAATTTTCTTGCTGATCGGCGCGCTGCTTGGTATCGCACTCGGGCTGCTACTCATTTTCAAGCCGCAGCTTTTAACGCGGGTCAATCGTATTGCGAATCACTGGATTTCAACCAAACATATTCATCAATTTCTGGATCGCAGCATCGGCATCGAATACTGGTTTTATCAGCATCACCGCGTGATGGGTTTGCTGGTCGCGGCGGGAGCGGCGTATATATTTATTTATTTCGGCATTCTGTTCGACAAGGCGCACACTTTGCAAAGTTTGAGCAGGTTTGCCACGCCGCGTTTGCTCAGTTGGCTGTTGGATGCGCTGGTGCTGGTCTCGTTGATCGGCTCTACCGTTGCTTTCATCGTCGGTTTGTTTCTGTCCCTGCGCCCCAGCTTGTTGCGCGGAATCGAAGAAAATGCCAATCGATGGGTAACTACACCCAGCACGTCCCAAGTTCTGGATACCTCACATGATCAGGTGGAGCAATTCGTGGTCAGTCATGCCCGACCGGTCGGCTGGCTGTTGCTGCTGGCCAGCCTCTACCTGTTCTTTGCCATGTCTCGTTGGCTGGTGTAACGCGACTGCCGGTCGGTTTCAGACCGGCGGTGGGTTGTATAGGGCTTGACGTGTGCCTATAATGCGCCACGCGTTGGCGAATGGCCGTTGCGATGGTTGTTGGTCAGGGCGAGGGATTGTTCTGTCGGGGTTGCGGCCTCAAGGTTTTCAGGAGAATTAAGATGAAACAACAAACTGGTTTTACCTTGATCGAATTGGTCATGGTGATTGTGATTCTGGGTATCTTGGCCGCCACTGCCTTGCCGAGGTTTGCCGATTTTTCCAAAGATGCACGTTTTGCCTCAATCAGGGGTGCGCAAGGC
>DASRWN010000113.1:0-5894 GCA_035654595.1 Gallionella sp.
GTGCATATCCAGAGAGTATGGATGAGTTGTTGAAGGACAGCCGTAGCGCAGGTGTGAAACGATACTTGCGTAAGGTGTTTATCGATCCAATGACAGGAAAGGCTGAGTGGGGTTTGGTGCGCGTGGGTGGGCAGATTGTCGGAGTACATTCCTTATCGACCAAAATGCCCATTAAACAAAATAATTTTGAGGCTGACGATATGAGCTTTCGAGGCAAGGAAAAGTACAGCGATTGGGTATTCACTTATCCATCCGATTTGCTTTTGCGCTCAGAGGCCACCAATCTTGATGCTGCAAACCCATTACCTTTAACGTCTTCAGGCAGCGCGCTGCCATCCGGCGGTGATGGGATAAATCAATCGAGCAAACCATGAACACGGCCACCTTGTTTATTGGGACAACTTTTCGCCGAAGTTCTTGTTGCATCTTTGTTGCGTGGTTACTAATGGCTTTTTGCAGCGTTGCGCAAGCCGAGTCTAGCTCCTCTATCCAAGAGGCGCTTAAAGATATAAAACCTGCTGGCAGCGCGTGTTTAGCTGATGATGTGGTGCCAGATAAGTTTAGCCCCGGTAATAAATCAATAAACACAATGCCGGATATGTCTTGTGCCATTAGCTCGGTTGAGCTGCCTTTGCTTCAAGGTCACCCAGAAACATTGTTCGTTGATGTCCGTACTGCCGCAGAGTATGAGGCTTATCGAATTGACAGCGCACTCAATATGACAGTATCGGCGCTTCGCTCAAAGAGCTTCATGCGCGAAAAATCAGTTGTGTTGATTGGGAATGGCAAAGCCGAACGTGAACTATATGGTGCTTGTGGTGAACTCAAAAAGCAAGGATTCAAGCAGATCAGGGTGCTGCAAGGGGGTATGTCGGCATGGTTATTTAGTAAACAACCTGTGGTGGGCCGTCCGTCTGATGCGGCGCAGTATATAAGGCTTTCGCCGGCCGAGCTTTGGACTGAAAGTCAGTTTGATGCCAACTTGGTACTTGTAGTACCGAGCCAAAAGAGCATCCAGCGCCAACTGGTGCTTTCTTTACTGCTTCCTGATGAAAATGTGGGTGCGATTAAAAGCTTGATTGATCGCAGGCGCAAAGAGAAAAAAATATTGCCGTTAGCTGCTGTTGTGCTAGTAAGTACGCCAGGTATTGGCGTGGATTATATTCATCGTTTGCAAGAAGCAATCCAGCCAATGCCCCTGCTGGTTTATGCCGATACTGAAGAAGCCTATGTGCGACAACTTGCGCAGCAAAAAGCGGTATGGGCGGCGTATGCGCATGGGCCAAAGCAGCCCGGCTGCAGCCGGTAACCTTCAAGCAATATGATGGCGCGAATGAATCGCAGAAGCTACCTGAAATTATGTGCCGCAGCCTTAGGTGACTTGGCTCTTTCTCCATTATCGTTTGCGCAATCACAAGAGGCGCAATTGCACACAGCCACCATCCATCGGCAGCTGCGATTTACGATTTCACTTACTAATCCGTACTCCGAGGAGCTGCCGGATCAGACTCTATGGCTGTATATCCCTGCAGTTGAGACGCCGACACAAAAGCTTGGCAACCTCAAAGTGTCTATGGATTACCACTTGTCGTCCGACGTGCTTGGGCACGGCATATTAAAGCTATCATTCCCGCAAGTAGCTCCCTTGGCTACCAAGATAGTAACTTTGATTGTAGACGTGGCACTATACAGTGAACCAACAAGAGCACCATTGCTTAACGTCCAGGAATGGCTAGGCTCGGAACTGTATATCGAAACTGGCGATGAGCGTATTAAATTACTGGCCGCAGAACTCAAGCGCTCCACTGCTCGTGATACCTCTCTGGCGATTTATGATTGGATAAAGCAGCATCTTCAATACGCAGGTTATGTCGCAGATGATTTAGGTGCACTTAGTGCGCTTATTCAGCGGCGGGGTGATTGTACTGAGTATGCTTATCTCGCGGTTGCCTTGGCGCGCGCCAATGACATTCCTGCACGTATGGTGGGAGGCTATGTTATTGACCGTAATATTGAAGTCTGGGCGGAGGATTACCATAATTGGGCGGAAGTTTACTTTGAGGGGGCGTGGCGCTTGCTTGATGCGCAAAAAGAACATTGGCTGACGCCGACTGAACAGTACGTAGCGTTTCGTTATTATCGGGATAAGGTGATTAACCAGATTGGTCTTGCACATCGCTACAAAATGAAAGGATTAATGCAAGTCAGGTTCTGACTGACCTCTCAATATAATTATGATGACTTACCCATCTACCAAATCGGATACAGCCCACTTAGGCCATTCGGATATTTCCACTATCGTGGTTTACGCTCACGTTTTGAATAAAGGCGAGCGTGGGGTGGGTGGTCCGCTGGATCAACTTTGATGCCGGAAATCTATCGGCAGTGCCCTGAATGCGGCCACACACCGCCGCAGGCGTTGGCGGCTGATAACCAGTGCCCCGCATGCGGCATTTACTTCTTTAAGTGGCATCAGGCGCAGGCACTTGAAGTCCCTAATTCTGATCAGCCTTCACCCAAGCCAGGCTGGCGGGATATGGCCGCGATGTTACTGGAACCTCTGGAACGGCTTGATCCGGTTTTCTTTTATGGGCGCAGCCTGGCGCTGGTGTTGCTGACCATCTGGAGCTGGCGGCTGATTGGCTACGATTACAGCATTGGCGAGATTGGCGGGTCGTTCATGCATAACATTCTGTTACCGATTCACGAAGCTGGGCACATATTCCTCATCCCATTCGGCGAGTTCATGACTATCCTCGGCGGCAGCCTGTTGCAGGTAGCGTTGCCGTTAGGTATCGCCGTGGCTTTTGTGGTAATCAATCGCGACAATTTCGGTGCAGCTATTTGCCTGTGGTGGGGCAGCGTTAGCGTGATTGATCTGTCACCCTATATTTACGACTCACTACATCCGCAGATGATTATGTTGGGCGGCCGTACCGGCGAGGATGGGCCACACGACTGGATTTATCTTTTGGGCACTTTCGGGCAGCTCACTAATGCCCAGCGCTGGGGATCATTTGCTCATGCTTTGGGAGCAATAGGGGTGCTGGCTGGGCTTGTGTGGGGTGGATTTGTGCTGTGGCGCCAGCGCCAGCATTTGTATGCGAGCTAAGCTAATCAGGAAGAGCCACCTACTTAAAGCCTTCCTGGACGTTTAATCCACCGATTGCAGGGCGCTCTATTTTGTGTCGGTATTATCAAATATTTCGCGTCAAAACGGATTTATCAATACGCATGAACACCCAAAAATCCACGAATACAAGGCTTGATATTAGGTTAATTCTTGACACAATCAATTAATTAAATCGCTGAAGCGGAATGCGCATTTGGTCGTCCAATTGCTGATTTAAGGTATTTATCAAGCCGGCGGCTTGTATGGGGCGGCTGTTTCGGCATCATAAATTCACGAGATTTTTCATAGTCAATCCCCGAAAAAATAGACCTGACTATCTCTTCGGGTGAGAACACTGTTCGGTCGCCATAACTTCTGTCGTGCTCATCGCGAATTATGCCGTGTTCATGCCCTACGTAAGCATGGCGATATTCGCTATCGACGTTATTTTTCTTGAGACAACCGATCAGGGTAGTTCTGAAGAAGTCGTGACCTTGATGAGTGATTCGAAAGTAGAAGATGCCGTGACGGCTTTTCCACAGATGTGATGCCAGTTTCATGTAAAATGGACCACTCAAATGGATCACCATTGAATTACTGGCAACTGTTATTTATAACTATCTGATTACTAATGAAGTAGTATCTAAATTGGTGCCCAGAAGAGGACTCGAACCTCCACACCTTGCGGCACACGGACCTGAACCGTGCGCGTCTACCAATTCCGCCATCTGGGCTGTGTTTTGTTGAAGCCGCGCAATCTAATTGTTAAGGGATTTATTGTCAATGAAAAAGAAAAATAGCTTGCGCTTACAAGATCCATTTTTGGAGCGCGAACGCGAGCAATATGAAAACCCGCTGCCCAGCCGCGAATTCATTTTACAGATACTTGCCGAGCAAGGCGCACCCATGGCTGAAGATGAGTTGCTGAGTATGCTGCTCATACAGAAAGAGGAACAGGATCTGTTTTCCCGCCGCCTGCGCGCTATGGAGCGTGACGGGCAGATCATGCGCAATCGCAAACGCGCGATCTGTGTTGTAGATAAACTGGATCTGATCAAGGGCAAGGTGCAGGGGCATCCGGATGGCTTCGGCTTTTTGATTCCGGAAAATGGCAGCCCGGACATGTTCCTGAGTGAAAAAGAAATGCATCAGGTTTTGCATGGCGACATCGTGATGGTGCGCCAATCCGGTGTGGATAGACGCGGCCGTCCGGAAGGCAAAATCATTGAGGTACTGGAGCGAGGCAACCACCGCGTGGTTGGGCGTCTCTACGAAGAGCACGGCATTCAGTTCATGGTGGCGGAAAACCGTCGCATCACTCAGGATATTTTGGTTGCTGCAGGCGAGACGGGCGGCGCCAAACCGGGGCAAGTCGTGGTGCTGGAGATTTTGCAGCATCCCAATAAGCATGCTCAACCGATTGGTCGGGTTGTCGAAGTATTGGGTAATTATGCCGATCCTGGTATGGAGATCGAGATCGCATTGCGCAAGCACGATCTGCCGTATGAATTTCCCCAGGATGTGGAAAAACAGGCCAAAGCGATTTCTCCTCAAGTAAGTACGCAAGACTGGGCAGGGCGTGAAGATATACGCAATTTGCCGCTGGTTACTATTGATGGGGAAACGGCGCGTGATTTTGATGATGCAGTGTATTGCACCCCAGAACGAGGTGGCTATCGGTTGGTCGTGGCGATTGCGGATGTGAGCCACTATGTAAAAGCGGGTGATGCGCTGGATCGCGAAGCGATATTGCGCGGCAACTCAGTGTATTTTCCGCGTCGCGTAATCCCGATGTTGCCGGAAGAACTGTCCAACGGATTGTGTTCGTTGAACCCGAAAGTGGATCGTTTGTGTATGGTGTGTGACATGCATGTCAGCAACAGCGGAGAGATTGAAAAATACCACTTTTATCCGTCGGTGATGTATTCACAAGCGCGACTAACTTACACGCAAGTCGCCGAAATGCTGGCTGAGCCGGATGGCGAACTGGCCAAGAGTAACGCGGCTATTTTGCCGCATCTGCAATATCTCTATGACTTGTTTCAAAAATTGTTGCAGGCGCGTGCCAAGCGTGGTGCGATTGATTTTGAGACAGTCGAAACGCAAATGATATTTACCGATCAAGGCAAGATCGAACGTATCGTGCCAGTGGTGCGCAATGATGCGCATAAATTGATCGAAGAATGCATGTTGGCGGCAAACGTATGCGCGGCCAATTTTTTACATGAACATGAGCACATCGTTTTGTATCGTATTCACCAAGGACCAACACCAGAAAAGCTCGAAGCGTTGCGCGAGTTCATGAAGGAATTCGGCCTGCAATTGACCGGTGAAGATGATCCGCAAGCGGCCGATTATTCCAAGCTGCTCAAGCGTATCAAGGGTCGTCCCGATGCGGGGCTGTTGCAGACCGTGATGCTGCGTTCCTTGCGCCAAGCCAAGTACGAGCCTGAAAACATCGGGCATTTCGGTTTGGGCTATGAGGCTTATACCCACTTCACTTCGCCGATACGCCGTTATCCCGATTTGTTGGTGCATCGCGCCATTAAAGCCGTACTGCAAGGCAAACAATACAAGCCCGCGCAGAAATGGAGCGAGCTGGGTGCGCATTGCTCAATGACCGAACGTCGCGCAGACGATGCCACCCGCGATGTCGAAGCGTGGTTGAAATGCTTCTATATGCGCGACCACCTTGGCAGTGTGTTCAGTGGCACAGTTTCTTCGGTGACCAGTTTTGGCATGTTTGTTTCGCTGGATGATTTATATATTGAAGGTCTGGTGC
>DASRWN010000114.1:0-8322 GCA_035654595.1 Gallionella sp.
CCGATCTTCCGCGCCTGATCCACGGTCATACCCACCGCCCCGCCCGACACGAACATATGGTTGACGGCAATCAATGTGAACGCTGGGTACTGGGAGACTGGTATCAGCACGGTTCAGCCCTGCGCTGTGACGCGCAAGGGTGCCGCAATATCGATTTTTAATTTTCTGCTTGTAAACATAACGCCTCGCAGGGCACTCCGTCCCCATTTCCGTCCAATGTCCTGATGTTGCACTGGTTCAAATAATGCAGCGCTTCGCAGGCAGCGCATTACGGCAATGCGCTGCGCACCAGAGCCAGACACAGCAGCGTGTAACCGGCCGCGAGCAGATCATCGAACATCACGCCCAGACCGCCGTGCCAGTTATTGTCGAAATGGCGTATCGGCTCCGGCTTAACGATATCAAAAAAACGAAACAGCGCGAAAGCCAACAGCGACCATTGCCAGCCCGTCGGGGTAAAAAATAATACCAGCATGAATGCAATGATTTCATCCCAAACAATACCGCCGTAATCTGATATGCCCAATGCTTTCCCGGTAAAGTCACACACCGCGATGCCAACCACAAACAGCCAGATCAACATAACCACAAACATGGCATCGCTAAGATGCGGCGCAAAATACCAATACATGGGAAAAGCCACCAAGGTGCCGACAGTGCCTGGCGCCTTAGGCACCAGGCCGGCACCAAAGCCGAACGCCAGAAAGTGTGATGGGTGGCTGAATAAAAATCGCCAGCCCGGTTTTACCAATAATTCATCAGAAGTGCGCATAACCAGTAACCTCAACATTTATCGGGACACCTGCTACATCCCGCACAACACAATCGTTACCTGCCAAAATTTTTCCAATCGGCGTCAGCGGTAAATCGAGTCTCGCACCGATACGCACAATCTCGTCGTGCCGTGCCGACGCAGCGGTAAAACACAATTCATAATCATCCCCGCCAGACAGTACACAATGCTTGCCCAGTGCTTGCTGCACATGATTGCGCAGCGTCTGAGAAATCGGCAGGCTTGCAAAATCAAGCTGTGCGCCCAGGTTTGAAGCGCGCAGAATATGACCAAGGTCAGCCAGCAGGCCATCGGAGATATCAATCACACTGCTGGCAATACCTCGCAAACCTGACCCCAGCGCAACACGTGGCTTGGGTTGATGCAGGGCAGGTGCGCAAGCGGCAAATTCAGCTTCGGTTAAAACAATTCTTTTTTGCAAATGCGCCAGTGCCAGTGCCGCATCACCTAAATTGCCTGACACCCAAATTTCATCGCCGGGCTGCGCTCCGCTACGCAGCAATGCCTGTTTGACTGGCACTTCGCCAAAGATCGTCACACACAAATTAAGTGGCCCGCGCGTAGTATCACCGCCAACCAGCTCTACACCATGCAACTGCGCCAGGGCGAAAAAACCCGCACTGAATTTTTCCAGCCACGCCTCATCAATAGCAGGCAGTGCAAGCGCCAAAGTTGCCCAGCGCGGCGTTGCGCCCATGGCCGCCATGTCAGACAAATTGACTGCCAGTGTTTTATGTCCTAACTGAAATGGATCAGCATCGGCAAAGAAGTGCGTACCACTGACCAGCATGTCGCTGGATATCACCAGCACGTTTCCGGGGCTGACCGCGACCAATGCGGCATCATCACCAACACCCAGCAGCGCACTGGTTGCGGGACGGGTGAAGTATCTGCGTATCAGGTCAAATTCGGACATACGAAAACAGCCGAACTAATTTTTGCCATGCCCGGCTACTTCCACACCACGGGCTTGCAGTGCCAGTTTATCCAGTACGCCATTGATATATTTATGCCCGTCGGTACCGCCAAATGTTTTGGCCAGTTCCACGGCTTCATTGATGATGACTTTGTAAGGCACCTCAGGCTGTTGTGACAATTCAAATGCACCCAACAGCAACACAGAAAATTCAACCGGACTCAATTCATCCAGCGGCCTGTCCAGATGCGGCACAAGCAGATTACTCAACTCAACATGCTGCCTGAGCGCGCCCAGCAATAATTTGACAAACATCTCTTTGTCATAACGGCCAAGATTTTCTTCGGCTTGCATTTGCGTGGCGATAACTTGCGCATCACTGCCTGACACACGCCATTGATAAATGCCCTGCACTACCAATTCACGGGCGCGATGACGCGGGCTGTTGTTGGCAGATTTTTTGCCGTTGCCCACAGCCTTGTTCATTTCATGCCACGAATCAGATTAGCCATTTCGATGGCAACCAGCGCGGCTTCCGCACCTTTTACCTGCGCCCGTTCAATGGCTTGCTCCACGTTATCCGTGGTCAGGATCGCGTTGGCGATTGGCACACCACAGGCAAGTTGCACATCACTTATGCCGCGCGCCGACTCATTCGACACCACTTCAAAGTGATAAGTGTCGCCACGAATCACTGCGCCAAGTGCGATCAGTGCGTCATATTTTCTGCTTTGCGCCAGATGTTGCAACACCAACGGTATCTCCAGCGCGCCGGGTACGCTAGACAAAGTGATGTCTGCGTCGTTGACGCCTTGGCGCAACAGCTGCGCGCAACAGCCAGCCAATATTTTTTCGCCGACTTCGGGATTAAAACGGCTTTGCACGATACCAATCCGCATCGCCTTGCCATCAATATTTTTTTCCAGTTCCTTCATGTCTCAATTTTCCGATTCTCTCCGTATCACAATGAACAGCGCAATGAACTACAACTTAATGCGCGGCATACCCCACCACTTCCAATCCGAACCCCGCCATGCTGGGCAGCTTTCTCGGCGTCGCCAGCAAGCGCATTTTCCCGACACCAATATCACACAGTATTTGTGCGCCTATGCCATAGCTGCGCGGATCCCAGTGCGTAACATGGCTCGCTTCCGGCCGCGCCGAGGCGCGCACCAGCAAGTCCCGCGACGTTTCGTTGTGATGCAATAACACCAGTACGCCGGACGAAGATTGGGCAATTTTTTGCAGCGCGTAATGCACGCTGGTTGGATGCTGGAAACAACTTTGCTCGAGAAAGTCCATTACCGAAAGCGGCTCATGCACCCGCACCAGAGTTTCGTTTTCGGCTTTAATCTCGCCCTTCACCAGCGCCAGATGAGTACGCTGCGTGGTCTTGTCCACATAAGTCGCCAGATCAAATTCGCCATAAACAGTTTTTATTTTTCGCCAGGCAACGCGCTCGACCAATTTTTCGTTGCGAATGCGGTGTTCGATCAAATCAGCGATGGTGCCTATTTTCAATTTGTGCAAATGCGCAAATTCGATCAGGTCAGGCAGACGTGCCATTTCACCATCTTCCTTGATGATTTCGCAGATCACCGCCGCAGGCATCACTCCGGCCATTTGTGCCAAATCACAACCGGCCTCGGTGTGCCCGGCCCGCACCAATACCCCGCCGGGTCGGGCCATGATGGGAAAAATATGCCCCGGCTGGACAATATCGGCTGGCACGGCATCTTTTTTCACTGCCGCTTTGATGGTAGTGGCACGATCGGAGGCAGAAATTCCGGTAGTAACACCGTGCGCCGCTTCGATGGACACCGTGAAATTAGTGCCTAATTGCGCTTTATTTTCGCGCGCCATGTGTGAAATATCCAGCTGTCGACAACGCTCTTCGGTGAGCGTCAAGCAGACCAATCCGCGTGCGTGGCGGATCATGAAATTGATCGCCTCAGGCGTAACGAATTCCGCCGCCATGACTAAATCACCTTCGTTCTCACGATCTTCTTCATCCACGAGAATGACTATCCGTCCGGCGCGAATTTCAGTGATGATTTCCTGTATCGGTGTAATTCCTGTCATATACCCGTCCGCATCATTCTTTCGACATAACGCGCGATCAGATCAACTTCAAGATTAACCCGACTGCCCGCGCGCAAATTTTTCAAATTAGTCATTGCCAGTGTATGTGGAATCAAATTAACACTGAACTCCGCACCACTCACTTCATTTACCGTAAGGCTCACGCCGTTGATGGTGATCGAACCTTTGGTGGCGATGAATTTTGCCAACGCCTGCGGTGCGTTCACCAGCAATTTCCAACTTTCGCCGAGATTGGCGAATTCGTTGACCTCACCCACTCCATCGACATGACCGCTGACCAGATGCCCATCCAGCCTGTCGCCCAGGCGCATGGATTTTTCCAGATTAACCGGCAAATCTTTTTGCTCAAGCCCGACGGTGCAGTTCAACGTTTCACGCGACACTTCCACTGTAAAGCTATTGGCGGCACGTGCAATGACAGTCAGGCAGGCACCATTGACTGCAATGCTGTCACCAAGTTGCACATCGCTTAAATCCAGCGTATTGGTCGCTATTTCGACACGCAGCCCGCCATCACGCTCGGTCACAGCAGCGATATGCCCAACATCAGCAACAATGCCACTAAACATTTTCCACCCTCGCTGTAATTCGCAGGTCTGTGCCGATTTGCCGCATATCCTGCCAATTAACCACCACGCGTTGCTCCAGACTTACCAAGTCGCCAAGCTGCGCCATGCCACGTGCCATATCGCCCAGCAGTTGCGGGGCGATATACAGCAACAGCTCATCCACCAATCCGGCACGCAATAGTGCGCCATTCAAAATACTGCCGGCCTCGAGCAACACTTCATTGCAACCGCGTTGCGCCAGATCATGCAGCATGGCTGACAAATCTACCTGCCCCTTGTCATCTGTCAGCACACAAACTGCCACACCCATTTTTTCCAGTGCCGCTATCTTCCCGGCATCGCCGATCGCGGTATAAATCAACACCCGATCAACCGCACAATTGTCCAGAACACGTGCAGTCAAGGGTGTGCGCAACCGACTATCCAGCACGACACGCAGTGGTTGCCGTACAGCAGGCGCTTGATGCGCATCATCCGGTTCGCGCACATTCAGTCGTGGATCATCGGCCAGCACGGTATTGATACCGGTCAACACCGCACAGGAGCGTGCCCGCCACCGTTGCACATCCTGTCTGGCCGCGACGCCGGTGATCCATTGGCTGATTCCGTTAGCCAATGCAGTGCGCCCATCCAGGCTCATGGCTATCTTGCTGCGCAGCCACGGCATGCCACGCGACATACGGGCAAAGAAACCGATATTCAATTCGCGTGCTGCCGCCTCCATCAAACCACATTCGACAACAATTCCGGCGCTACGCAATGCCTCGATGCCGCTTCCTGCCACTTGCGGGTTCGGGTCTGATACCGCCACGACGACACGTGCCACGCCCGCCTTGATCAGGGCTTCACTACACGGCGGTGTACGACCATGATGATTACACGGTTCCAGCGTTACATAAACTGTCGCGCCACGCGCTGACTCCCCCGCTGCACGCAGGGCATGTGCTTCCGCATGCGCTTCTCCGGCACGCTGGTGCCAACCGCTGCCGACAACTATTCCATCCCGCACCAATACGCAACCGACGCGCGGATTAGGGCTGGTACTGTTCAGCCCGCGCTCTGCCAGCCGTAACGCCTGCGCCATCCAGAAATTGTCTTTGCTGACAGACATGATTATTTTATTTGCTGCGTCGTGCCGGCGCTTTACGCACCGCCTCGACTGCCTCGGTAAAATCGCCTACATCCTGAAAACTTTTATACACCGAAGCAAAACGAATGTAGGCAACCTTGTCGAGCTTGAGCAATTCTTTCATTACCATCTCGCCTACTTGACGCGAGCCCACTTCACGCTCGCCCAGCGCATAGAGTTTTTGCACCACATGATCCAGCGCCGCATCGACCAGTTCGGTTGAAACCGGACGTTTGTGCAAAGCGCGCTTGAAACTGGTACGCAATTTTTCCTCATCAAACTCGCTGCGTATACCGTTTTGTTTGACCACCTGTGGCATGCGCAACTCTACTGTCTCGTAAGTGGTAAAACGTTTATCGCAAGCCAAGCAACGGCGGCGGCGGCGTATGCTGTCGCGCTCCTCGTTTTCACGAGTATCGACTACTTGCGTATCAAGGCATTTGCAGAATGGACATTTCATGGCTGGTAACTGGTGACGAAAAGCCGATTGTTTGGCTATCCGCTACCGGCTCATTCTCTATATACCGGAAATTGAGCAGTCAGTATTTTCACTTCACCAAGCACGCGAGCAATCAACGCATCATCACTTGGCGCATCCAGCACATCGGCAATCAGGTGCGCCAGTTTTTCCGCTTCCAGTTCTTTGAAGCCGCGTGTGGTGATGGCCGGACTGCCGATACGAATGCCCGAAGTGACAAAAGGTTTTTGCGGGTCATTCGGAATCGCATTTTTGTTCACAGTAATATGCGCTCGCCCCAATGCAGCTTCGGCATCCTTCCCGGTGATGTGTTTGGCCTGCAGGTCCAGCAGAAACAAATGGCAATCGGTATGGCCTGACACAATGCGCAAACCGCGCTCTTGCAACACCCGCGCCATCACCCGCGCATTGTTCACCACCTGCTTTTGGTAAACCTTGAATTCTTTGCTGGCCGCCTCCTTGAACGCCACTGCCTTGGCGGCAATCACGTGCATCAGCGGGCCACCCTGAATACCGGGGAAAATCGTCGAGTTCAGCGCTTTTTCAAATTCGGCTTTGGCGAGAATGATGCCACCGCGCGGGCCGCGCAACGTCTTGTGTGTGGTGCTGGTAACAAAATCAGCGATGCCGACCGGACTGGGATATATTCCTGCCGCAATCAGACCGGCGTAGTGCGCCATATCCACGAACAGATAAGCGCCGACGCTATCGGCGATTGCACGAAAGCGTTTCCAGTCGATCACCAGTGCGTAGGCTGATGCGCCTGCCACGATCATTTTCGGTTTATGCGCCGTCGCTAATGCCTGCACCTGATCGTAGTCGATTTCTTCTTTTGCATTTAAGCCGTACTGGATGGCGTTATACAACTTGCCACTGACGTTCACCGATGCCCCGTGCGTCAGATGTCCGCCATGTGCCAGCGACATGCCGAGAATAGTGTCACCCGGTTTCAACACCGCCATGTACACCGCCTGATTGGCTTGCGAGCCGGAATGCGGCTGCACGTTGGCATATTCCGCACCAAACAACGCCTTGACGCGGTCCAGCGCCAATTGTTCGGCCACATCCACATACTCGCAACCGCCGTAATAACGCTTGCCCGGATAACCTTCCGCATATTTATTGGTCAACTGGCTGCCTTGCGCCTGCATGACTGCCGGGCTGGTGTAATTTTCCGAAGCGATCAGTTCGATATGGTCTTCCTGACGGTGGTTTTCATGCTGAATAGCCGCCCACAATTCAGGGTCAGTATGCGCAACGGTGTTTTTATTAGAGAACATGGCGATTTCCATCAATAATCAAAGCGAGAAAGGCGTGAATTCTATCATGCGGGCGGGACAACCAGCGACTTGGCTGGTCGTGCTTGACAGTGCCGGCCGAATGTCCAGGCGTTTCACCAGAGGACTGAGGCCGTAAACTCCGATTGGCGCAAAGATTGGCCTATTTCACCTCGAACCGAACGACGATTTGCTGGCTGGATGCAATCGGCTTGCCATCCTTCAATTCCGGAAAAAACCGCCAGGTACGAAGACTTTCAAGCAGCAGTCGATTCAGGCGCGGATTCTGCGTCGGCTTCACCAATACCACGGTTATTGATCCATCCGCAGCGATGTCAAAACGCGCCAATGCTGCCGCACTGAATGCCTCGTCGCGCAGATCGTCCGGTATGGTTGGTATCGGCCGATAAATCGCGCGCGCATTACTGTTGGCGGCGGCCACGCTGTTTGCCTGCTGGGATGCTGGCGGAGTACTGACAGTTGGCGGCACAGCAATAGGGGGCGTGGGATCGACAGGCGTCTCAACCGCTGGTGCAGCGGTGGGTGGCGTCGGATCGGCAGGTGCCTCAATTGCGGGAGGAGCCACGTTGATTCGCGGTGGCAACAGGGGCTGCGATTGTTTCAACGGCACCGGTTTAGGTTCTGATGCAGCTTTCGGAACCGGTGGCGACTCATCCTCAATTAACTCGGCATCGATGGCCTGCGGCACCTGAAGGTGAACGACGGGTTCATTAATGAGCCGGATGAAGATGCCAAGAATGAAGGCCCATGCGACGACGCTTGCAGGGGCAGTCCACCGCAAACGGCGCCATGGATTATCGAAGGACGCTGTTCGCAATGTATCTACTCATGCTTGATCGCAATCAGAAAGTGCTGCGCGCCGGCAGCGCGCGCCTGCAGCATGGCTCTAACCGCAACACCATTGGGAGCAGCATTGTCGGCGGCCACAATCACGCTGGCCTCCGGGCGCAGCATTGGCTTGAGCGTGACAGCCAAGGTCTCAAGGGTCACCGGGGTTTGGTCGAGATAGATCTTGCTGTCCTGCGTTACCGTCAGG
>DASRWN010000115.1:0-4218 GCA_035654595.1 Gallionella sp.
CTGCGTCAGCCATATGTCATTTTGAGCACGGTCTATGCCGAAATCATTTTCACGCGCAGGCAAGTTCAAGCCAAAAGTGATGCAATGACCCCCCGAATCCGTCATCGCCATGCTGTACAAGTCATCACGGTTCAGCACTTGCACTGCTGCGTTGTTGAAAATGCGCGCTTTGGCGGCGCGATAACCAGCCATATCGGCATAACGATCGAGATGATCTTCACTGACATTCAACACTACTGCAGCGTCCGGCCTCAGCGTCGTGGTACTCTCAAGCTGAAAGCTGGACAGCTCCAGCACCCACACTGCCGGTTGTCTGGCGCCACGATCCAGCGCCGCGTCCAGCAACGCCGGAGAGATGTTGCCAGCCGCCAAGGCATCCCTGCCTGCCGCCTTGCACAAGTGTTCTACCATGCTGGTGACAGTAGTCTTGCCGTTCGAACCGGTAATCGCGATAACACATGGACGATTGATTTCCGGCAGCATTTGTGCAAATAGCTCTATGTCGCCCACCACCGGAATATCACGCGTAATGGCTTGCACCACGATTGCGTCGCGCATTGATACACCGGGGCTGATCGCGATTAAATCGACGTCGTTGAGCAACGCATCATTAAAACCGCCACAGAATATTTGCCCCGCAGCAACGTAGCGGCCTGCCTCGGTCAGGCCGGGAGGTTCACCACGACTATCCGCCGCACGCAAACGTGCGCCATGCGCGCTAAGCCAACGCAGCATGGATAGTCCTGTTTCGCCAAGACCCAGCACCAGCAGCAATTTATCTTTCAGCTTCATCATCTCAGCTTCAAAGTCGCAAGACCCAGTAAAACCAGCAGCATGGTGATAATCCAAAATCTCACGACGACTTGGGTCTCCTTCCAGCCTTTGAGTTCGTAATGGTGGTGTAACGGCGCCATGCGGAACACGCGCTTGCCGGTTAATTTGAACGACGCAACTTGAATGGCTACCGACAAGGTTTCCACCACAAACACGCCACCCATGATGAATAACACCAATTCCTGACGCACGATCACCGCGACGGTCCCAATCGCCGCGCCCAGTGCGAGCGCGCCGACATCGCCCATGAATACTTCGGCTGGATACGCATTGAACCAAAGGAAGGCCAGCCCTGCGCCTGTGATGGCGCCACAAAACACCGCCAGTTCACCCGCTCCCGGAATATACGGGATGCCCAAATATTTCGAGAACACCGCATTACCGGCGACATAAGCAAAAATCGCCAACGCGCCGCTTACCATTGCCGTTGGCATGATCGCCAGACCGTCCAGGCCATCGGTCAGGTTCACTGCATTACTGCTACCCACAATGACAAAGTAAGTTAATACAACGAACATGAACGCCGGAAGCGGAATGATCACCAGCTTCAAAAACGGAACGATGAGTTCAGTTTGTGCGGGCGTACTGGCGGTTTTCCATAAATACACCGCTGCAACCAGCGCAATGATGGATTGCCATCCCATTTTGGCTTTGGCAGACAGGCCTTTTGGGTTGCGATGCACTACCTTACGGTAGTCATCCACCCAGCCAATTACGCCGAAACCCAAAGTGGTAAATAACACCACCCATACGTAGTGATTGCGCAGGTCGCCCCACAACAAGGTGGTCACCGCGATCGCAACCAGGATCAACGCGCCACCCATGGTTGGCGTACCCGCCTTGACCAAATGCGTTTGCGGCCCATCACTGCGCACTGATTGACCAATTTTGTATGCAGTCAATTTACGTATCATCACCGGCCCGACCAGAAACGACATACCCAGTGCAGTCATTGCCGCCAGCATGGTACGCAGCGTGATGTAATTAAACACGCTGAAGAAACGCACATCCTGGGCCAACCATTGAGCAAGCGCTAACAGCATCCTTATCCTCCCTGTATGCAGTGCTGCACGACACGTTCCATTTTCATAAAGCGTGAACCTTTCACCAACACCGTGCTATTGCTATCCAAATCTTCGTCCAGTGCCCTGAGTAATTCTTCAAGGTGCACAAAGTGTCGTCCATTGCTGCCAAATGTGCGCACTGCATTACGACTCATTGCACCCAAGGCATATAACTTTTCAATCCCGGCACGCCGTGCTTCTGCGCCGATTTCGGCATGTAGTGTGGCAGCCTCGTCGCCCAGCTCACCCATATCGCCCAGCACCAGTACACGCTTGCCGGCGGCTTGCGCCAACACACTGATTGCAGCTTGCAGAGATGCCGGATTGGCGTTATAGGTGTCGTCTATCAGGATGGCGCCCTGCAATGCAGTCTTACGTTGCATGCGCCCTGCTACACCACTGAATTTCTCCAGTCCGGGCACAATGTCTTTCAGCGGCACATCCAGAGCGATTGCCGTTGCGATCGCCGCCAAGGCGTTACGTGCGTTGTGTTCGCCCGGGACTTGCAGATTGGCAGCAAATTTACCCTGCCCGGTTGTCACATCCAGACTCAAGCCGTAACCATGTGCCCGCCATTTTCCGCAAACATCTGCCGGTCCATCCAGACTGAATCCAATGGTCTTGCGCTTACCTGCCAACGCTTGCCACAGCGATGCATATTGATCATCCATATTGATGATCGCCGTGCCCTGCTCAACCAGTCCGGCAAAGATTTCTCCCTTGGCCTGAGCGATCGCCTGTACCGACCCTAACCCTGCCAAATGAGCGCTGGTAGCGTTATTGATCAGTGCAACTTGCGGATTGGCGATACGCGTCAGGTAGTCGATCTCACCGGGATGGTTCATACCCATTTCGATCACGGCATAGCAATGTGACTTGTTCAGTTGCAGCAAGGTGAGCGGCATCCCAATGTCGTTATTGAGATTCCCTTTGGTTGCCAATAGCGCATTACTGCCAACTGTCTCGCGCAAAATACTGACCAGCATTTCCTTGACAGTAGTCTTGCCGTTGCTGCCGGTGATTGCCACCAACTGAACATCGAACTGCTGGCGCCAGTAAGCCGCGAGCTTGCCTAACGCAAGCCGAGTATCCGCCACCTCAATGACTGGTAAGCACGTCAAGCCTGGTTTGAAAGCCTGCTGCCTGCCACCCGCTGTTTTTTGATTGACTAACGCCGCTACAGCGCCACCTTGCGCCGCCTGATCAATAAATTCATAACCATCAAAATTTTCGCCACGCAAGGCGATGAACAAATCTCCCGGCGTAATTTTGCGTGAGTCACTGGATATGCCGTCGAAACGAACATCGCTGCCAATCAGCTTTGCGCCAATGGCCTGAGCTGCCTGCGCAAGCTGCATCATGTGCGCACCTTCATATGACTGAACATAAGCGCCTGCCGGGCAACCTGAACATCGCTGAACGGATGCCTCACACCCTTGATCTCCTGATACTCTTCATGGCCCTTGCCCGCCACCAGCACAGTGTCATATTGCTGTGCATGACTCACTGCACGTGCGATGGCAATTGCCCGATCCTCAATAATTTCGTGATTATCAGCACTCATGCCACTGACAATTTCGGCGATGATGTCGTGAGGGTTTTCACTGCGCGGATTATCGGAAGTGATGATGCAGTGGTCAGAAAACTTCTCTGCTATCCAACCCATCATGGCGCGCTTGCCGCGATCTCGGTCACCACCGCAGCCAAACACGCAATACAGCCTTCCGCCTGTTGCTGCACTCACTTCGCGCAAAGCCAGCAAAACTTTTTCCAGCGCATCCGGGCTATGCGCATAATCTATGATGATCGTAGGCTGATGTGCATTGCCCAATCGTTGCATACGTCCGGCAACGGGCTGCACCTTGCTCAGTGAATGTGCAGCATCATTCAGGCTAACATCACTCACCAACAATACGGCCAGTACGCCCAACAGATTCGCCGCGTTGAAACGCCCCACCAGCACGCTATCAATGTGCGCAGCGCCCCAACTGGAATACACTGCCAACTGCAAACCTTGCCCGGTCATTTTTGTCAGGTTGCCATACACCATGCGCAAACCCAAACGCTCGGCGATTTTTAGCGCCTCATCGCTCAAACCGTAACCGATGACTTCGGCTTGTGCATCATGCAATTGTTCCGCGAGTTCTGCGCCGAACCTGTCATCAAGGTTCAGCACGGCATATTTCAAAGAGTCCCAATCAAACAATTTGCGTTTGGTTGTTGCGTAGCTCTGCATATCACCGTGGTAATCAAGGTGATCGCGACTCAAATTAGTCAGCATCGCCACATCAAAGTGCACACCGTTCACCCTGCCTTGCGT
>DASRWN010000116.1:0-13717 GCA_035654595.1 Gallionella sp.
TACCACCACATTTATTGCGCTGGTATCGGGACGCATGATTCCGGCGATGGCGATTATCTCCTCTGCTGCGCAACCGAAGTTGCGCGGCACTTTCATGTCACTTAATGCTTCCATGCAGCAACTTGCCAGCGGCATCGCTTCGGTTATCGCCGGATTCATCATCAGCCAAAACAGCGCGCAGCAAATCGTCGGATACGGCGCGGTTGGATATGTGGCGATGGCGGCGAACATGTTGGCCATATTGTATGCGTCGCGTATTGTGCTGCGCGACGCATCCAGCGCCAGCAGTGCGCTGGATGTCGTGCCAAAATAGGCAAATGTGCGGTTGGTACAGGCGGAAAATTTTGGAGTAATATCGTCAGGCATGCAGTTTGAATATCCTCTAATCCCGATTAAAATGGTATTCAAGTATAAAAACCGCTGTGATTCAATTTATCTCAAGGGGCCGCGCCTATGAAACCAAATATGCAAATTATTCACCCTGCATGGTTGAGACTGAGCCATTGGCTTAACGCGGTCGCGGCCATCGTTCTGGTGCTCAGCGGCTGGCGTATCTACAACGCTTCGCCGGTCTTCAGTTTTTCAATTCCCAATCAAATCACCCTCGGCGGCTGGCTCGGCGGGGCATTGCTGTGGCACTTCGCGGCGATGTGGATTTTGTTCATCAACGGCTTGGCCTATCTGGGCATTAACCTGTTGTCCGGGCGGCTCAAGACCAAGTTTTTTCCAATCAGTCCGCGAGAATTGATGGGCGATATGCTCGCCGCCCTGAAGGGAAAATTGGCTCACGATAATTTAGCCAAATACAACGCGGTGCAAAAACTGGCCTACTTGTTCGTGATCGTCGATACCGCGTTGCTCATCATGTCAGGATTGGTGCTGTGGAAATCAGTGCAATTTCCTTTGCTGCGCGAGTGGATGGGCGGTTACGACAATGCGCGCATCATTCATTTCGTCGCCATGGCGGGGTTGGTCGCGTTTACCGTGGTGCATGTCGTAATGGTCGCCCTGGTGCCGCGCACCCTGGTATTGATGATACGCGGACGTTAAGGAGAAACACCATGAAAGACCCGATTAAATTGACTCTCGATGAACCCGCCATCATTCAGGCGGCACTCAAGGAATTGCCCTCTCCGGCTCGCCGCTTGTTCATGAAGCGCGCCGTCACACTGGGTGGGCTGTCACTGCTGAGCGGCTGCTCGCTGAGCGATGAGGACTCTGTTGAGCGTATGCTGATGAAAATCTCCCGCTTCAATGACAAGGTACAGGCTTGGTTGTTTGACCCAAACAACCTCGCCCCAACCTACCCCGAATCGATGATGACCAGACCGTTTCCGTTTAACGCCTATTACGGGCGCGAGAAAGTCCCTCACGTCGACACAAAATCCTATCGCCTCAAAGTCGGCGGGTTGGTTACGGACAAACATAGCTGGACGCTGGAAGAGCTGTATAAATTTGAACGGACCAGCCAGGTAACCCGCCTTATTTGCGTTGAGGGGTGGAGCGCCGTCGGAAAGTGGGGCGGCGTTACGTTTTCGACCTTCCTTAAACACATCGGCGCCGATCTCTCGGCCAAATATGTCGGCTTCAAGTGCGCGGATGATTACTACACCAGCATCGACATGCCCACCGCATTGCACGCGCAAACGCTGCTGACCTTCACTTATGATGGTCAGACACTGCCTCCGGAATATGGCTATCCGATGAGATTGAGAATGCCCACCAAACTCGGTTATAAAAATCCGAAACACATCGTCGCAATGTTCGTCACCAATACCCACCCCGGCGGATACTGGGAAGACAGAGGCTACAGCTGGTTCGGCGGAAGCTAGGGCAACTATCTGGAGCGGGTGAACGGGATCGAACCGTCGTATGCAGCTTGGGAAGCTGCCGTTCTACCATTGAACTACACCCGCGAAGGCGGCGATTTTACGCAGGTTACAGACGATATTCAAATCAACAGTACTTCGACAGTGGGACGAGACGGTGATGATTATTGATCTGACTGTATCGCGATTGTTCTTGGCAGTATTTCTACGGTACTGGTGAGCTGCGAGAAGACTATATACATTGCTTGGAGAATTAATATGAAATTAGCAGAAATTTTGTTTTTTACCTTCATTCTCTCAGGCTGCCAGGATGGCAGAAATATTAGGAGCTCTTTTCAAGATATTAGGAACTCTTTTCAAGAAGCGACGGGCACTTACACTGCGCCTTGGTTAGAAGGTTCTCCCACCATTAGAGGTTGCGCAGATAAAAGATGTAGGGCACTCGATGCCATCGAAGCTAATGGCTATGACTTAGCAAGGCAGAAGAAAATTACATGGGTGAGCATGGTTGATACTTACTACCAAAAACGGAAGGAATTATTTCAAAATAGTCTTGACGATAAAGGCGTAAATGAACTACGCGTATATCAAAGGTACCTTGCTGAGCAAATAGATAGTGAAAAAATTACCGAATCAGAATGGGCATATAGGATTGTCAACAAAGAAAATGAAATCAAAAATAGAAATCAAATGTTAGAAGATAGTGCTGCTGCCAAGCGAGGTAGTATAAGTAAGGACACCACTTGTAATACAATAAACATTGGGACTGCGGCTTTCCCCAATTATCAAACAACATGTAACTAATCTAGTTTATGAGATTAGTAAGAAAGCCATAGCAAAACCAATAGCAGTATCTCTAGCATGGTCAAAAATATTAAAGCACTCCCGCGAAGCAACCAAAATATTGCGTTGTGAGATAAGTAGTGCAGATAATCCAAAATCATCGTAGCCTTTATAAAATATACTCAATCAGCACCAAAGTT
Organism: Gallionella sp.; assembly: GCA_035654595.1. GTDB lineage: Bacteria > Pseudomonadota > Gammaproteobacteria > Burkholderiales > Gallionellaceae > Gallionella. The sequence continues at coordinate 2,813 of DASRWN010000116.1, forward strand.
TGAAATTTCCCGGACTACAGAAAATGACGTATTGGTCACCGGTTTCAATGAGATGAAATCCTCGCTCTCCAACTTCCTTTAGCAAATATTTGGTAGATGCGTATTTTTCAATATTGGTTATCTTGCGTCGGACTATACCGCCGTTTTTTGCAGCCTTGGCTTCAAATATACGGTTAATGAATTCATACGGACTCATGGCTTACTCTCCTATTGATTGACACAGAATAGCGGCGAATTATCAATGTACAGCAGAGAATCCAAAATTCCCATTAGGGGATCATGTTTACTGGAGGAAGTTACAAGTGCTGAGCAACGAGAACTAGTTAAATCTTACTAATAACATGGTAGATACAATGGCTGTTTACGACATAGTAGTTAAAGATTCACATGCTCTCTGTCTCCCTATTCATTTGCCACCATGCTGCCGAAGCAAACCAGCTATTTTATCCATCCCCTTCAATATCACATAAGACAAGGGAGCATTGAATAGTGGTGGCAACCTGCGTAAAATCTCCGCTCTCGCTGGTGTAGTTCAATGATAGAACGGCAGCTTCCCAAGCTCCCAATATAGATTGAATGGCAAGTAGACTAGCCCGCGTGATAGCATCGCATCCTACCGTAACCGGATGTTTTTTGAACGTGATCACCATCAGCATTAACGGCGCAGCCCGCCAACTTCCAGATTCCACCAGCGTCGCAACATTGCTTGATGAACTTGCCCTGAGCGGCAAGCGCATTGCCTTGGAGCGCAACGGCGAGATTGTGTCGCGCAGCCGGTTTGGCGCGCAGCAACTGACCGATGGCGACCGATTGGAAATCGTTGTCGCAGTGGGTGGCGGTTAAATGAACACAAATAAAATAGACGACAATTTAGTCATCGCAGGCAAAAATTATCACTCACGCCTTTTGCTCGGCACCGGGAAATACAAGGATTTCGCCGAAACCAAAGCGGCCGTGGAGGCTAGCGGCGCGGAGATTATCACCATCGCCATCCGGCGCAGTAACATCGGGCAAAACCCCAACGAGCCCAGCTTGCTGGAAATTTTGCCCCCCTCGAAATACACGCTGCTGCCCAACACGGCGGGTTGCTACACCGCCGAGGACGCAGTGCGCACTTTGCGGCTGGCACGTGAGTTACTGGACGGTCATAGTCTGGTCAAACTTGAGGTGCTGGGCGATCCGCAATCACTTTATCCCAACGTGGTGGAAACGCTCGCAGCGGCAAAAACGCTGGTCGCTGAGGGCTTTCAGGTGATGGTATACACCTCGGACGACCCCATCATCGCCAAACAACTGGAAGATATCGGCTGTGTGGCCATCATGCCGCTGGCTTCTTTGATTGGCTCCGGCATGGGCATACTCAATCCGTGGAATCTGCAACTCATCATGGAGCGCGTGCAAGTTCCCGTCATTGTCGATGCGGGTGTCGGGACGGCCTCGGATGCCGCCATCGCGATGGAGCTGGGCTGCCACGGCGTGCTGATGAACACGGCCATCGCCGCTGCGCAACAACCGGTATTGATGGCGAGCGCGATGCGGCAAGCAGTTGAGGCCGGGCGTGCTGCCTATCTGGCCGGGCGTATGCCGAAAAAACTTTACAGTGCCAGCCCAAGCTCGCCGACGGCGGGTGTCATAGGTTCGGTGCGAAACTAACTTCCCTCTCCCGCCCTGACGGGCACCCTCTCTCATTCGTAGGGAAGGGAAAGGGGAGAGGGTGATCTGGCGCCTGAAACACCATGACCGACACCACTGACCCCAGCAAACGCCATATTCGCAGCTTTGTGTTGCGCCAGGGTCGCATTTCCACTGCACAACAGCGCGCTTGCACTACGCTGTTGCCGCGCTATGGCATTCCGTACACCGCAGCAAAAATAAACCTGCCGGAAATCTTTGGCCGTGCCGCACCGAAAATTCTGGAGATTGGTTTCGGCATGGGTGACAGCACTGCCAGCATTGCGCTCGCCCACCCTGAAAACGATTACCTCGCGCTTGAGGTGCACACGCCCGGCGTGGGCAACCTGCTGCAACTGATCGACACGCAAGAAATTAAAAACATCCGCATCATTCAGCATGATGCCGTGGAGGTGCTGCGCGATATGCTGGATGAGGATACGCTGGATGGCGTGCATATTTTTTTCCCGGACCCCTGGCACAAAGCGCGGCATAACAAACGCCGCCTGATTCAAGCGCCATTCATTGCAAAATTAGTGCACACGCTCAAACCCGGTGGTTATATTCATGTCGCCACCGATTGGCAAGACTACGCCGAACAAGTTTTGTCCGTGTTAAGCGCCGAGCCGTTATTGGAGAATACCGCAACAGATTACGCGCCGCGCCCGGCTTATCGCCCGCTTACCAAGTTCGAGCAGCGCGGCATACGCTTAGGGCATGGCGTGTGGGATTTATTTTTTACGCGGAAGAAAAATTTCTAGCAAATCATTCAAAAAGCGTTGTCCCAATAACGTCGGCACAATGCGCTGATGATCTCTGGATAATAGCCCGCGCCGCGCCGCCTCGTCCAGCTCGCGCTGAATAGCCAGCAACGACAAGCTGGTACGTTCTTCGAACAGGATGTTTTCAAAACCTTCGTTCAAGCGCAGCGCGTTCAGCATGAATTCAAATGGCAGCTCATCACGTGACACTTCGTTTTCGCTTTGAAGCGGCGCGTCTGCTGCCACTTGTTGCAGATATGCCTGCGGTTGCTTGTAACGCACCTGGCGAATGATCTTGTCTGCAAAACTCAACTTGCTATGCGCACCCGCACCGATGCCCAAATAGTCGCCAAACTTCCAGTAGTTGAGGTTATGTTTGGCGCGACGGTCCGACTGGGCAAAAGCAGAGGTCTCGTAATGCTGGTAGCCGTGCAGGGCAAGCAATTGCTCGATGTGCTGCTGCATGTCGCTGCTCGTATCATCATCCGGCAGCGTCGGCGGATGGCGGTGGAACAGCGTGTTCGGCTCCAGTGTCAGGTGATAGCAAGACAAATGTTGCGGCAAAAATGTCAGTGCGGTTTGCACATCCTGCAATGCTTCATCCAGCGTTTGTCCGGGCAACGCATACATTAAATCGAGATTGATGTTATCGAAATGCCGCTGCGCGATATCAATCGCATGTTTCGCTTCGTCGGCAGAATGGATACGTCCAAGCGCTTGTAAATGCGTGTCGTTGAAACTCTGTATGCCCATTGATAAACGGTTCACACCCGCATCGCGGTAATGCCTGAAACGCTCCGCCTCTACCGTGCCAGGGTTGGCTTCCAGCGTGATCTCGGCATCAAACGCCAGCGGCAGCAACATACGCACGCTGCGCAAAATCTGCTCGATGCTTGCGCCGCTGAACAAACTGGGCGTGCCGCCACCGATAAATACCGTGTAAACCTTGCGTCCCCATATCAGCGGCAAGGCAAGTTCCAGATCATGGATCAATGCCGCAACATATTCCTGCTCAGGCAATGCATCACGCGCCTCATGCGAATTGAAATCACAATAAGGACATTTGCGCACACACCACGGAATGTGGATATAGAGCGACAGCGGCGGCAAGGCTTTGAAATTCAACGCCTGTGATTTAAGCGCGACGGGCTGAAGTAAGTGGGCACTCATGTCTCATTGGTGCATGGATTTGGCCTGCGTGATGAGGGGCAGCGGGATGATCTGCAAACAACCAGACCATCCCGCAGCACAATCTGGCCGGGATTTATTTTTGGTCAGAGCGTCTTGCGTGATGGCTGCGAAGCGCTTTTGCAATTCACTTCGCAGCTTGGTTAGAACAATACGCCCGTGTAAACATCGTCAGGCAAAAACGGGCGGCGCCAATTCAGCTACTTTGGCCGTTATGGTTTTGCCCGTCCATATTTTGCGGTGAATCTGGCTTTGCCCAGCGAATTGGCATTGATCATATAACCAGTCAGTGCGGCAGTGGCATCAGCCGGCACGTCCAGCTTGTCGGTCTTGAGCGCATACACGGTGAAAATGTAATGATGCGGCTTGTCGCCTTGCGGTGGGCAGGTACCGCCCCACGCCGCCACACCAAAATCGCTGCGGCCTTGCAGCGCACCCGCAGGCAAGGTCTTGCTGTTCAGCGCACCTGCATCGGCGCCAAGTTCGGCCACATCAGACGGAATATTGATAACCACCCAATGCCACCAGCCGGAGCCGGTCGGCGCATCGGGGTCGTATACCGTCACGGCAAAACTTTTGGTGTCTTTGGGTGCGCCACTCCATTTGAGCGCGGGCGATTTGTTTTCCCCGGAGCAACCAAAACCGTTAAATTCAAAACGCTTGGGTATCGTGCCGTTGACTTTTATGTCCGGACTGGAAAGTGTAAATCCGGCAGCAGCGGCCAAATTGGACAAAACGGTCAAGCTAACGGCAAGAAATAAACGGCGCATAGCGGTACTCCTTTTATAAAGTAAGGGCGCGAATTTTAACACTGCCCAGTTCAAACATCTCAACCTGTTTCGTCCCGCAGTTTCTCCAGTAATACCCGCAATGCTTTGCCGCGATGACTGATGGCGTGTTTTTGATCGCGGTCTAACTGCGCGCTGGTCTTGCCTAGCTCAGGCAGATAGAACAATGGATCATAGCCAAAACCGCCTGTGCCACCGGGTTGCAAAGCGATTTCACCATGCCATTCCGCCTCGGCAATGAGCGGTTGCGGATCATCAATATGGCGCAACAGCACCAGTACGCAGTAATAATGCGCGCGGCGATCCGGTATGCCGTGCATGGCTTGCAGTAATTTTTGGTTATTGCGTTCGTCGTCCCCGGCATAGCGGGCGGAAAGCACACCGGGCGCGCCATTCAGCGCTGTTACGCAGATACCGGAATCATCTGCCAGCGCGGGTAAACCGGACAACCGGCTCGCATGACGCGCTTTGGCAAGGGCGTTTTCAATGAAGGTGCTATGCGGCTCTTCTGCCTCGACGATATCCAGCTCCCCCTGGGTGAGCACTGCTATATCAAGTGGCTGTAGTAAAAACTTGAGTTCGTGCAACTTGCCCGGGTTGTTTGAGGCAAGCACCAATTTTTGCATCAGGCAAGCGCCTCACGCTGCCTGATAATCAGTTCAGAGATGCCGCTGTGCGCCAGATCCAGCAACGCATTCATCTCGCTGCGGCTGAAGGCATGGCCTTCTGCAGTGCCTTGCACTTCGACAAACTGGCCGTTGCCCAGCATCACCACGTTCATATCCGTATCGCAGGCAGAGTCTTCGAGGTAATCCAGATCGAGCACTGGGACGCCAGCATAAATTCCGACCGAGACCGCTGCGATGAAATCGTTGAGCGGCGTTTCTTCAATCAAACCTTTGCCAAGCAGCCCGCTGATTGCATCGTGCAGGGCGACAAATGCGCCGGTAATGCTGGCCGTGCGCGTACCACCGTCCGCCTGAATCACATCGCAATCGATCTGGATGGTGCGCTCGCCCAACTTTTTCAAATCCACCACTGCGCGCAAGCTGCGCCCGATCAGCCGCTGGATTTCCTGAGTGCGCCCGGATTGCTTTCCCTTGGCTGCTTCACGCCCCATGCGCTCACCGGTGGAACGCGGCAGCATGCCATACTCCGCCGTCACCCAGCCTTCGCCGCTGCCTTTTTTATGTCCGGGCACACGCTCTTCAACGCTGGCGGTACAAATCACTCTGGTATCACCACATTCAATCAGCACCGAGCCTTCGGCGTGTCGGGTGTAATGGCGGGTGATGCGGATTTCACGTAATTGATTGGCTTGTCTGTGGCTGGGGCGCATAGGTTATGTACTCAATAAAAAACGAAGGGGGTTATTTGATTTCGAGAATGCAGTTAACCGTTTTATCGGTATTGTGTGCAGCTTCTGCATCACCCCAGCGTAATGCCAAACCAGTGATGTTGTCTGAATTGTCGGCTTCGCGCTCAAGGGCGCGCATAATTAAATTATCCAGGACTTTTTCGACTGGCTCCGCAGCAAACGCATTAACCAATTCATCATCGGTGAATGGGCTCCACAGACCATCGCTGCCCAGCAACAGAACATCGCCGGATTTTAGCCCGACTGCCTCGCCTGGCTCCATGTAGAACATGTCTTCGACGCCGCCCAGGCAATTGGTAATCTGATTGCGTTGCGGATGAATACGCATTTCTTCTGCCGAGATCATGCCCCAATCGAACCATTGTTGCACCATGGAATGATCGCGTGTCTTGGTCAACACAACACCATCGCGTAACAAGTAAAGACGTGAATCCCCGGCATGCCCCCAATAAAGCTGACCGTCTTGTATCAAGGCTGCAACACAGGTCGTACCAGGCAAGCCACCTCGCTCTTTTTCATACGGCAGTTTCATAATGTTCTGGTGCGCCGCACGCATGGTATCAGCGAGAAACGCTTGCGGGTCGGCAATGGGAAATAGGGTCGTTTGCTCAAAACTCTGAATAAAAATATCGATCGCCAACCCCGCAGCTAATTCTCCGTGCAAATGCCCGCCCATCCCATCGGCCAACACCAACAACGATTTGTCGTTGCAATAGGCATAAGCCACCCGATCCTGATTATATTTTCGATTGCCGATATGGCTGGATTGGTGAACCGAGAAATTCATTCGCGCTTGATTCGTATCATTTGGCAAAACGGCTGGGGGCCTAATCGTAATATAATGCGAGCCTTACTTACAGCTTTTTATTTTGCCGCCATAATGATCCTGAGCATGACCGGCTATGCCGTCTCCAATCTCGAAAATGACAGTGGCTCAATAACGCTGGAGATTCGCGCCGTAAACCACCGCTATCTGGACATTCAAATGCGCATGCCGGATGAATTACGCTGCTTTGAAAGCATGCTGCGTGAGGCCATCACTACACAACTGCAGCGTGGCAAAGTGGAATGCCGCATCAATTATGCAGCACGTAACACGCAGGCCGGTGGCGCGCTGAATGATGAATTACTGCAGCAACTCTTGGTATGGAACAAGCAGGTGCAAGCCTTGTTCCCGGCCGCACTCAGTTTGAGTGTTGCCGATGTGTTACGCTGGAACGGCATGTTGAAAACTCCAACCGCGTCCGCCGAAGATTTACGTGCCACACTGCTCGACTTGCTGCAAAACACCTTGCGGGAATTCTCCGCCTCGCGGGCGCGTGAAGGTGAAAAACTTCAAGCATTTTTATTACTCAGGGTTGAAAAAATAGAGGCGTTACGTGTCGCCGTGATACCGCATGTGCCAGCCGCCATTGCCGCTTACGAACAAAAGCTCATTGCGCGCATGCGTGAAGCAATGCAGAACGCGGATGATGAGCGGGTACGCCAGGAGATCAGTTTATTTGCCAGCAAGATCGATGTGGATGAAGAGCTGTCCCGGCTTGCCAGCCACTTGAGTGAGGTGCGCCGTATCCTCACACAAGGCGGCGCAGTGGGTAAACGGCTGGATGTTTTAATGCAGGAACTGAATCGCGAAGCCAATACGCTGGGTTCCAAATCGGTGGATGCCGAGGTATCGCGTAGCGCAATGGAAATGAAAATTCTGATTGAACAGATGCGTGAACAAATCCAAAATCTGGAATAAAGGTTACACTTAAATCATGTCTGGAAACTTATTCATCATCAGTGCGCCTTCCGGCGCTGGCAAAACCAGCCTGGTGCATGCCTTGCTCGGCATCAATCCGGAAATCGACTTGTCGATTTCATACACTACGCGCAATCCACGCCCGGGTGAACATGACGGCAGGGACTATCACTTCGTCAGCCGCGAGACGTTCAATGCCATGGCGACGCGTGGCGAATTCCTCGAAAGCGCCGAGGTATACGGTAACCTGTACGGCACTTCGCAAACGTGGATCAACCACCAGCAAACCAAAGGACGGGACATTTTGCTCGAGATTGACTGGCAGGGGGCATTGCAGGTACGCCGCTCGTTTCCCGAATCCATCAGCGTATTTATTCTTCCGCCATCGCTGGCTGCCTTGAAACAGCGTTTGATTGGACGCGGCAAAGACAACCCGCAGGTAGTCGCAAAGCGACTGGCAGCGCTGCACGAAGATGTGGCGCATGTCGCCGAGTTCGACTATGTTATTATCAACGACAACCTGAATGAGGCGTTGCGCAATCTCAATGCGGTAGTACTTTCCACCAGGTTGAGATGCACGACACAGTTATCCCGTCATCAAGCGCTGATTAATCAATTACAACACCCGGAGTGAATCATGGCCCGCATCACCGTAGAAGAATGTTTGTCGAAAATCCCGAATCGTTTTGATCTGACTCTTGTTGCTGCGTATCGTGCGCGCCAGTTGGCAAATGGTGCGGCGCACCTGATTGAAGACAGCCGGGACAAGCCTACCGTTGCCGCTCTGCGTGAAATCAGCGAGGGTAAAGTGGGCATAGAAGTTCTTGCTCGCGGGGCCATCTGACACACCCCGATCTTGTCAGGGTGCATACCGGCGTGATTGCAAGAATCGCTCAATGTCATCAGTACAGCGCAACGGGAGGCCCAGTGAATGGCCGACACAGAATCAGAATCACTTATCGCGGAAGTTTCCACCTACCTTAAACCGCAGGACGTAAAACACGTCCGAGCCGCCATCGAGTTCAGTCACAGCGCACATGAAGGGCAAATGCGCCGCTCAGGTCTGCCCTACGTTACTCACCCGATTGCAGTTGCCCGTCTGCTTACCCCGCTGCACTTAGACGCACAGACGATTATCGCTGCGTTGTTGCATGATGTGGTCGAAGACACCGAAATCAGTACCGAAGAAGTCGCGGAGAAATTCGGCAAGCCGGTTGCAGAATTGGTCGAAGGCTTAAGCAAGCTGGACAAAATCCAGTTTGAGACGCATGAAGATGCGCAGGCGGAAAATTTTCGCAAGATGCTGCTGGCAATGGCACGCGACGTGCGCGTTATTCTCATCAAGCTGGCAGACCGGCTGCACAATATGCGCACACTGGATGCGATGGCGCACGACAAGAGCGAGCGCATCGCGCGCGAAACGATGGAGATCTACGCGCCAATCGCAAATCGTCTCGGCCTGAACGAAATTCATCAAGAACTGCAAGACCTGAGTTTTAAATATCTGCACCCGAATCGTTATCAGGTGTTGTCCAAAGCGCTTAAGGTGGCGCGCGGTAATCGCCGTGAAGTGGTCAGTAAAATTCTTGACTCATTGCGCCAGCGGCTCGAAGAGCAAAACATACCGGCAGAGATAGTAGGCAGAGAGAAAAATATTTACAGCATCTACAAAAAAATGCAGAGCAAGTCGCTTGCATTTGCCGAGGTGCTGGATATTTACGGCTTCCGCGTACTGGTCAACGATTTACCGTCCTGCTATGTGGCCTTGGGCGTGCTGCATGGATTATACAAACCGATTCCGGGCAAGTTCAAAGACTACATCGCCATCTCCAAGGTAAATGGCTACCAATCGCTGCACACCACTTTGTTCGGTCCGTTTGGCACGCCGATTGAAATTCAAATCCGCACTCATGAGATGCACAAGATCGCGGAGGCGGGCGTTGCTTCGCACTGGCTATACAAAAGTGGCCACGCATCTATCAACGATTTACACACCAAAACCCACCAATGGCTACAAGATTTGCTTGAAAGCCTGAACCAGAGCAGTGATTCGGGAGAATTTTTGGAACATCTCAAGGTCGATTTATTTCCGGATGAGGTGTACGTTTTTACCCCCAAAGGGAAAATCCTTTCGTTGCCACGCGGAGCAACTGCCGTCGATTTTGCCTATAGCGTGCACACAGATATCGGCAATCGATGTGTTGCGGTCAAGGTGAATTTTGAACTTGTGCCACTGCGCAGTGAATTGAAAAATGGCGACCGTGTGGAAATCATCACCGCCTCACATGCCAAGCCGAATCCGGCCTGGCTGAATTATGTGGCCACCAGCAAAGCCCGCAGTCACATACGCCATTTTCTGAAGACCATGCAGGCCACGGAATCGGCGCAACTCGGCGAGCGCTTGCTCAATCAGGCATTACACTCGTTGAATATCAAACCTCAAGACATTGATGATGCGCTGTGGCAAAAACTGTTGAAAGATACCGGCGCAAAATCCAGGCAGGACATTCTGGCCGATATTGGTTTGGGTCGCCGTCTGAATATTCTGGTGGCGCGTCAATTGGCACGTGTCGGCGATACCGTGAAAAGCGAAGGCGCCAACCACACTGTAGTGACGATACAAGGTACCGAGGGGATGGCAGTACAATTTGCCAGATGTTGCCGCCCTATCCCCGGCGACCCGATCATCGGTGTTATCAAAAGCGGGCAAGGTTTGATCGTGCATACCCACGATTGTCCGACTCTGCGTAAAGGACGCAGCAGCTCAGAACAGTGGCTGGACGTTGCCTGGGATAAAAATATCAGTCGTCCCTTCGATGTCAGCATCAAACTCATCGTCGCCAACCAGCGTGGCGTATTGGCGAAAATCGCGGCGGGAATTTCAGAGGCAGAATCCAATATCGAGAACGTCAACTTTGCCAACGAAGGCGAATACACCGCCTTGCATTTCACACTGGAAGTAACCAATCGGCTGCACTTGGCCAATGTCTTGCGCAGCTTGCGCAGGATACCTGAAGTGATACGTATTATTCGGGTGAAGAGCGCTATAAATTAAACTGCTTTAACCTACTCTTGCCGTAAGACTACCCAGCATAAGGGGTGCCACAGGATGGTGTAGAATCTGCCGAGTCTAAAACATCCCGCGCAAACATGTCCAGCCTTGTCATCGGTGCCGTCACCTTCATCGCCTATGCCGTTCTGGCAGCCTACTTCTGGGCAGCGCAAACCCGTGGACAGGGCGATGTGTTCAGCCGTGGGCTGGCCGGCCATCTGGTGCTGGTTCCGCTGGCTTTGCACGGTTATTTGCTGGCGCAGGATATTTTTGCCGCCGGCAATTTCAATTTCGGTCTGTTAAATGCCTTGTCTTTGATTGTC
>DASRWN010000117.1:0-5160 GCA_035654595.1 Gallionella sp.
AGTCTTGTATTCCTTCATCTGGTAATGCGCATTGGCGATCCAGAAATTGGCATTGGAGACGTAAACCGATTCGGGAAATTTGTCGAGAAAATCATTGAATGCCTTGATTGCATCAGAATAGCTGCCGTCTTTGTACATCGCGTAAGCAGCCTCATAAGCGCGATTTCCGGGAACAGGATCAGAAGGGTCGGTGGCTGTTGCGTCGGATTTGATTTTGTTTGCCTGTGCGGCTTGAAGTTTCGCTTCAAGTTGGCTTAGCCGCGCAGTCAAATCTGCGAGCGCGGCACTGTTCTGCTGAGAACTGCTGGCCAAAGCCTGTTGCTGTGCGAGCAGACTGGTGTATTGTCCCTGTAATGCATCGGTTTTGCCAGTGCTGGATTCAACTTGTCGCAACCGTGTATCCAGGTCCACATAAAAATCTTTTTCGCGTTTTTCGGCAGCCTGCAAGCCGTGTTTCAATTCCTCATTCTGTCCTTGCAAATTACGAATAATACCGTTCAGCGCCTCAATCTGACCTTGCAGGTCGAGCATTGATTTTGTCTGGGACTTGCCGGTTTCTTCCAGCTTGGCAACGCGGTCTTCAGATTGCTGAGTTTGCTTGGTTACACGCTCTTCAAGCTGCTGGATTTGTTTGCGGGCATCGTCGTCGGAAAATAACCCTGCTTGCGCAGATGCCGTAACAAATAAACCCAGCAGTGTTAGAGCGCGTAACTTCGGCATCTGAATTATTTGTAATCCAGATCAGCACGGCGATTTTGCGCCCAGGAAGTTTCGTCATGTCCGGTTGCTTTAGGTTTTTCTTCGCCATAGCTGACAGCACTGATCTGGCCTGAATTTGCGCCACCTAATTCCAGCATTTTTTTCACGCTATCAGCGCGGCGTTGTCCCAGTGCCAGATTGTATTCGTTACTGCCGCGCTCATCGGTGTTGCCTTCCACACTCACTTTCTGTTCACCGTGTCCGGCCAGATATTTGGCGTGGGCCTGCACCAAGGGAATATCGGAATCCTGTATGGCAGAGGTGTCAAACGGGAAGTACACACTGCGCTTTGCCAACAGGCTATTTGGGTCATTCAGCGTGTCGTTGGAAGGTTGATTCGAACTTTCTGTGGTACTCTCAGGGTTGTGTTGTGTCACGTTATTTGAATCTGCATTTGAATCTGCGGCTGTGGACGATGAACTTGATGATGAACGGTCATCAATTGGCGCGCGCGTCAGAGCTGATGTGCCAGAAGCCTCTTTGGATTTGTCACTCGCGCATGCAGCGAGCAAACCTAACAGTGCGAGAGTAATAAGGTGCTTTTTCATGTTTTATCCTTTTTGACAGTTGGAATAATCAAATCATTGACCCCATACCGGTTCACGGGCATCACCACTTTGTGTAAACATGTGCTGCTTGACACGACCATCGCTGGAAACGGTTGCCAATATACCATGCCCGCGTGCTTCGCTGGCAAACAGGATGAGCTTGCCGTTAGGCGCAAAACTGGGCTTTTTCTCCAGTCCGCCCTCAGTGAGAATTTGCATCTGACCTGTTTGAAAATCCTGTGTAGTGATATAAAACTTGCCGGCCTCGTAGTGCGTAAACACAAAACTTTTCCCATCCGGGCTATAACGCGGAGAAAAATTTTTACCCTCGCCAAACGTCATGCGCTGGGCCGAGCCACCGGTGATCGGCATACGATAGATTTGTGCGCTACCTCCCTGATCTGAAGTAAACAGCAGGTTCTGACCATCAGGCGAAAAATTAGGTTCCGTATCAATGCCGCTGTTTGCGGACAGACGCCGAACATCACTTCCGTCCATGCGTATCAGGTAAATCTGTGAATTACCATCCTTGGTTAGCACGACCGCCAGTTGTTTGCCATCCGGAGACCATGCCGGTGCACTGTTGCTGCCGCGAAAATTCGCCAGAACCATACGTTGATTGATATGCAGCGATTGCACATACACGGCGGCATGACCGGTTTCAAAACTCACATAGGCCAGACGGCTGCCGTCCGGCGACCACGCCGGTGACAGGATGGGTTCATTTTGCGTCAATACGATCTGTTCGTTGTAACCATCGCTATCGGCGACCACCAGATTGAATCTTTTGCCGAGACGGTTTACGTACACAATCCGCGTGCTGAATATGCCCTTGTCGCCAGTCAGTTTTTCATAGATCAAATCCGAGATGCGATGCCCGATAGCGCGGATTTGCGCGTTGCTCGTGGATACTTCCTGACCAACTAATTCACTTTGTTTAACCACATCAAGCAGATGAAAGCGCGCAGTTAAACGACCATCTGTACTTGCAGAGACAGTACCGATTGCCAATGCTTCAGCGCCCAGTCCTCGCCAGTCCGGATAATTGACCTCGGACAATGCTGGGGCCGCTTTCCCTTCGTTATCAATAACCCGAAATAATCCGCTGCGCAACAGGTCACCGGCAATCACATCATGGATGGTTTTCGCGGATTTTTCGTCACCGCCAAACGGCGCGATAGCCACCGGAATCTGGTGCTCGCCAGCCCCGATGATTTCTATGCTGAGCGTCGCATTGGCGGTTGATGCTTGCAGCATGACCAGCACGGCCAATAAACCCCGTAAAATTTTCAGCATAAACTATTCCTTTTTGTCTTCAGGGCGAAAGCCCAATTTCAATTTACGAAAGCGCTCAAACAGGTTCGGGTCTGATGGGATCGGTAATGGTTGAGATTTCAAGATCGCCCGTTCCACCGCATCATCGTAAGCGCTATTCCCGCTGGACTTGTTCAGCACCGGGGGGAGTATTGTGCCGTCCGGTAAAAGTATCACATTAAATTCGGCGTGCGCACCAGCTGCCACATCCGGCGGAGGGACAATATTCTGCCTTATTTTGGCAGAAATCCTAGCTGTAAATTCATCTACCAGGCGTTGCGTCGCGGCTGATTTTTCGGCTTGTGCACGCGCAGCTTGCTGATCTGCTGCACTGGTGTCCGGTTTTTTTTCTGTGGGAACCGGTTCGACAGGTTTGGGTTCGACAAGCTTTGGTTCGGCCGGTTTTACTTCAACAGGTTTAATGTCAGGCGGTTTCTTTGTTATGGGCTCAGTAACTTCCGGTTTTGTCTCGTCAAGAATTTTTACCACCCGCTTGATCGGCTTGCTTGCAATGGCCCGTTTTTCCTCGGGCTTTATTTTTGTTTTAGGTTTTTCGGGTAATACAATTTCAGGCTTGACCGGGTTTGCTGGCGCAGGTGGATCAACGCGCACAGGCGGATGAACAACCTGTTCCACTTTGGGTTGCGGCGGCGCGTCAGTGACAGTTGGTATGCTGCGCCACAGATCTACGTTCATGGTTGCCGGGGGCAGGGTTCGCCAGGTAAAGCCGAAATAAAGCAGTGCGAAGAACGCAACATGCACTGCCAAAGTCAATATACCGGCAGGGAATTGATAGGGTGCGTGATAGTTCGCAGTGGTCATTTTGTCATAACTTGTGTCAGCAGCCCCACTTTCTGGATGCGTTGCTGCTGCAACATATCCATCACCTTGATCACTTCTTCATAGCGCACGCTGCGGTCTGCAGAAATCACTACTGCCTGATCGGTATGGGTGAACTGCTTTGCTTTTATGATTGCGATTAACTCATCACGCGACACAGCGTTTTCCTGACTGTCTTTGTTGTGATCACGAAATGCCAATGAGGCGTCTTTCCTGATGATGACTTCCATGGGCGCAGTCGACGGGGCGAGTGATTTGCCAATCTGGGGTAAATTAATCTGTCCCGGGTTCATCAGCGGCGCGGTCACCATGAAAATCACCAGCAACACCAGCATCACGTCGATATAAGGAACGACGTTAATTTCATTCATCAGGCGTTTTTTGTTGCGGCTATTCGATTTCACGAGTACCTCTCAAATCACAGCGAGCCGCCCGCACAGTAGATTTCCAGAGATGTTTTGGCGAAACGCATTTCATTCATTTTCATGGCTGGCGTTGCAAGACGTTGGAAAATTCCTCGGTAAAACTTTCGAAACGGGTCGCCAGACGATCAATTTCATGGGCATAGCGGTTATAGGACACCACCGCAGGAATCGCGGCAAACAGACCCATCGCGGTGGCGACTAGTGCTTCTGCAATGCCGGGTGCGACATGCGCCAATGTCGCCTGTCCGACATTGGCCAGACCGCGAAATGCATTCATGATGCCCCACACCGTGCCAAACAATCCCACATAGGGGCTGACCGAGCCGACCGACGCCAGAAATGCCAGGTGTGCCTCCAGCCTGTCCATTTCGCGCTGATAGGTGGCGCGCATGGCACGGCGCGTGCCATCCATCACCGAGCTTGCATCGACATTGGATTGCTTTCTCAATTTTACGAATTCGACGAAGCCGGCAACAAAAATACGTTCCAGTGAGCCTTGATCAAGGTGTGATGGGTGCGTTGCACGTTGATACAATTCATTCAGGCTTGAGTTGTGCCAAAAGACTTCTTCAAAATCTGCGGTCAGTCTGGTTTCGTTACGTATCGCAAACATTTTAAGAAAAATGAACCACCAGGACATGATGGACACCACTAACAGCAGCACCATGACCAGCTGCACAATAATGCTGGCGTGAGCGATGAGATGCATGAAGGATAAATCTTGCGTGACTTCCATTCCTTTACCCTTTCGCTAACTTTTCCATTGATTACGCAACACATCCGGTACGCTGACCGGCTTGAAATCTGTCACCGATACGCACACCAGATGAACCTCAGCTTCGGTCAACAGTTCGTTTTCACGCCATACGCTTTGTAGCAAACTCAAACGGCTGCGCCCGATGTCCCGGATCTGCGCGGTGACCATCAATAAATCATCCAGTAGCGCAGGTTTCAGATAATCCAGTCTAATCGAGCGAACCACAAACACCATGCCAAACTCTTTCATCAACCCGGCATTGCTATGGCCGTGTTCGCGCAGCCATTCAGTCCTTGCCCGCTCCATAAAGTTCACGTAGCTGGCGTGGTAAACCACCCCTCCGGCATCGGTATCCTGGAAGTACACGCGCACTGGCAAGGAAAAAATCTTTTCTTCAGTCATTGGCCGGATTGATGTTCAAGGGTAACTCCTGGTTAACCGGATTGTTACTGACCGCCATGCCGAAATGCAGGTAGGCGTTGGCCGTTGCCATGCGTCCGCGCGGCGTGCGTTGCAG
>DASRWN010000118.1:0-19899 GCA_035654595.1 Gallionella sp.
GGCAGGAGACCCTGCGGGGCATGCACCATGAAATAGCCAACTGCCATTTCACCGGAAAGAATAAAAGCAGCCACCCGGGTAAATATGCCCAGACAAACCAACAGCCCACCTGCCAGCTCCAACACGCCAGCCGCGCCAATCAATGACATCATATTCATGCCGTCGAACATCGCGACATGCGGCATGCCGAACCACTTTGCCGTGCCATGTTGCAGAAAAAGAAACCCGACGACGATACGCAATATCCCCAGAATACGAGGAGTCCACATTTTGCAAGTTGCTTCAGAAAATATCATGATTAATCGCTCCATGTTTTAAGTGTTTCAACTATGAATTTGCATCCACCTGCCAGAACTACACTGCTACATCTAAATTGATATTGTGTTGCCCGGCCAATCTACCACATCAAATGTGTTTTTTGTCATCGCTCCCAATCAGCCCGGTCGGCGTACCAATAACGCCGCCACGCCAGTCTTGGGTTTGTTGGCAGGCTGGGCAGGCGGATTGATGGTGGTCACGCTGCCACTGGGCTCGTAGGGTCTGTCAAACCACGGGTCATGACTGGATTTTTTTGCGGCGACGACAGGCGACACTTTACGTTCATGATATTCATTGCGCGACTTGGCACTGGCTTTCACTGCGGGCTGCGCCACAACGGCATGCTCTTTTTCGATCTCATGCTTGATCAGTTTTTCAATTTCCTTCAAATATTTTTCTTCTTCCGGCGAGACCAGCGAAATCGCCTTACCGGAAGCGCCTGCACGTCCGGTACGACCGATACGGTGCACGTAATCTTCTGCCGCACTGGGTATTTCGTAATTGATCACCATCGGCAGCTGGTCAATATCCAGGCCGCGCGCAGCGACATCGGTTGCAATCAACACGGCAACCTTGCCCTGCTTGAAAGCATCCAGTGCCTGAATACGTTCCAACTGGGTTTTATCGCCGTGAATCGCATCGGCGGCAACCCCATCGCGCTGCAACTGTTTGGCGAGGCGGCTGGCGGTGAGTTTGGTTTTGGTGAACACAATCGCTTGCGTCGCATCACTGCCGCGTAACAATTCGGCCAGCACCACGTGTTTATCCCCCTGCTCGACCAGATACACTTTTTGCGTGACATTCTCAGCAGTGGCATTGCTGCGCGCCACTTCGATCAAGGCAGGGCTGGTCAGAAACTCTTCGGATAATTTTTTGATCTCGTTCGAAAAGGTAGCGGAAAACATCAAGGTTTGGCGTTGCTTGGGCAGCAGCGCCAGAATACGTTTCAACGCAGGCATGAAACCCATGTCCAGCATGCGATCTGCCTCGTCCAGTACCAGCATCTGCACCTGATTCAGCAACACTGATTTTTGCTCAATATGATCGAGCAAACGGCCCGGTGTGGCGACCAGAATCTCCACACCCGTCTTCAAATGCGGGGTTTGCGTCCTGATGTCCACCCCGCCAAACACAACCAGCGAACGCAACTTGGTATGCAACGCATAGGTTCGCACGCTTTCTTCAACCTGAATCGCCAGCTCGCGTGTCGGTACCAAAATCAGCGCACGCACCGGATGCCGCGCAGGTGAAGTGCTGGAACTGGCATGCGGCAACAACTTTTGCAGCATCGGCAACGCAAATGCAGCCGTCTTGCCGGTGCCGGTTTGCGCACCGGCCATTAAATCATTGTTGGCAAGCACGATGGGAATGGCTTGCGCCTGGACAGGCGTGGGCGTGATGTAACCGGACTCACCCAACGCCTTGAGAATTTCGGGCGCGAGACTTAAATCGGCAAAACTAATCGTCGTATTCAATATGCTTTTCTCTTCATGATAATCAGGAACAGCCTTTACACTGACTCGAAGCGCGGCATTATACGCCACCTACATCCCCGCCAGCACCCGGGCAACCGTTGCGCCCATCGCAGAGGGCGTTGGGCAGATGGTGACGCCCAGGTCTTGCAGCATGGCTACTTTTTCCGCTGCGCTTTCACCGATTGATGAGATGATTGCGCCGGCATGTCCCATGCGGCGGCCTTGCGGCGCAGTCAAACCGGCGATGTAGGCGACGAGCGGTTTATTCATATTTTCTTTGGCAAAAATCCCGGCTTCGATTTCCTGCATGCCCCCAATCTCACCGATCATGAGCACCACATGGGTTTCCTTGTCTTCCTGAAATTTCTCCAGAATGTCGCGGTGTGAGCTGCCGTTGATCGGGTCGCCGCCGATACCAACAGAAGTCGAAATGCCAATGCCCAAGGCATTCATCTGATCGGCAGCTTCATAGCCCAGCGTGCCCGAGCGACCAACGATGCCGACTTTGCCTTGCCGGTAAATATGGCCAGGCATGATGCCGAGCATGGATCGCCCCGGACTGATGGTTCCCGCGCAGTTGGGGCCGGTGAGCAACATTCTTTCTTCTTTGGGGAAGCGCCGTAGAAAATTTTTAACCATCATCATGTCCTGCGTGGGAATGCCATCGGTAATCACCACGCAATATTTGATGCCAGCATCAGCCGCTTCCATGATGGAATCAGCCGCAGCCGCAGGCGGAACAAAAATGATGCTGGCTTCCGCGCCAAGTTGTTGCACCGCTTTTTTCACAGTGTTGAAAACCGGCAGCCCAAGATGATGTTGACTGCCCTTGCCGGGCGTGACGCCGCCTAGCACTTTGGAGCCATAGTTAAGCATGTCTTGCGCGTGAAAAGTGCCGATCTTGCCAGTGATGCCCTGCACAATGATGCGTGTGGTTTCGTTAATTAAAATCGCCATTGTGTTTATCCCAAGGCTTCTCTTGCGACGACTTCGTTGCGCGCCTTGACCACTTTTTCGGCGGCATCTGCCAGTGTTTCTGCGATGATGATAGGCAAACCGCTTTCGGCGATGATGCGATGACCCGCCTCGACATTGGTGCCGGACAGGCGCACCACCAGGGGAACTTTCATACCGATATTCTTAACCGCGTGTACCACCCCTGCGGCGATCCAGTCGCAGCGGTTGATGCCGGCAAAAATGTTGACCAGCATCGCCTTGACGCCTTTGTCCGCCAGCACCAGGCGGAATGCTTGTTCGGTGCGCTCGGCAGAAGCGCCGCCACCCACATCGAGGAAATTTGCCGGCTCGCCACCTGCCAACTTGATCATGTCCATGGTCGCCATCGCCAGACCTGCGCCGTTGATCATGCAGCCGATGTCGCCGTCCAGCCCGATGTAGCTCAAGCCATGTTCTGCGGCTGCCACTTCACGCGGATCGACCTGCGTTTTATCGCGCAATTCGGCGATTCTATGGCGACGGAACAAGGCATTGTCATCAAAATCCATCTTCGCATCCAGCGCCACCAGTGCGCCGCTGTCCGTCACCACCAGCGGGTTGATCTCCAGCATGTTCGCATCCAGATCGCGCAATGCGCGGTAACAACCTTTGATGGTTTTGAATGCCTGGCCCAATTGCGCCGCTTCCACACCCAAAGCAAACGCCATTTTCCGCACCTGAAAATCTTGCAGTCCAACGGCAGGCTCGACGTAGAATTTTTTGATGGCGTCAGGATTTTTTTCAATCAGTTCTTCGATTTCCATACCGCCTTGCGCAGAACCGATCATGACAATGCGCTCCGCGTTCCGGTCGACCAGAATGCACAGGTACATTTCCTTGGCGATGTTCCGCCCGGCTTCGACATACACTTTTGAACAAACTTTTCCCGCCGTGCCGGTTTGATAAGTGACCAGTGTCTTGCCGATCAACTCTGCCGCAGCGGCTTCAACTTCATCGTGGGTTTTACACAGCTTGATGCCGCCGGCTTTGCCGCGCGCACCGGAATGAATCTGCACTTTTACCACCCAGCTCGCGCCGCCGATTTCTCTGGCACGCTGCACCGCTTCGGTGGGGCTATAGGCCAATCCGCCGTCGGCAAACTTGACGCCGTATTCGGCCAAAATTTCTTTCGCCTGATATTCGTGAATGTCCAACGCTGCTTTCCCTCCCCGAAAAATCCACAAAGAAAAGGCCGCTACGGCGGCCTTGACTTCATATATTATTTTTTTGCGGCAATCGCCTCTGCCGCTTTAACGACATTGCTCGCCATTCTTGCCGAAGCCGCATCAATCATGCGGCCATCCAGCGCAGCCGCGCCCTTGCCCTGCGCGGCGGCTTCTTTCAACGCCTGCAAAATACGCTGCGCTTTTTCAACCTCCGTCGCAGGCGGTGTGAATACCTCATTGGCGAGCGCGACTTGTGATGGATGAATTGCCCACTTGCCTTCGCAACCCAGCGCGGCAGCCCTTCTGGCTGCCAGCATGAAACCATCTGGATCCTTGATGTCGCCGAACGGACCGTCGATGGGGCGCAAGCCATACGCACGGCAGGCAACCGTCATGCGGCTGATGGCGGCGTGCCATTGGTCGCCCGGATAATCGGGATTCAGCCCGCCGATGTTGATGGTTCTGGCGCGATTGCTGGCGGCATAGTCGGCCACACCGAAGTGCAACGCTTCAAGACGCCCCGCCGCGCCTTGCCGCGCGATGTCTTCCACATTGGCCATGCCCAGAGCGGTTTCAATCAACGCTTCAGTGCCTATCCGGTTGGTCAATCCCTGCTGCATTTCCAGTTGGCTCAGCATCGCCTCGACCATATACACATCGGCATAAACGCCGACTTTGGGAATCAAAATCGTGTCCAGTTTATGCCCGGCCTGTTCAACCAGATCGACCACATCGCGCACCATGTATTGGGTGTCCAGGCCGTTGATGCGCACCGAAAGCGTGATACCGTGGGCTTTCCAGTCCAGATCGTTAATCGCCTGAATGACATTTTTGCGCGCCTGTATTTTGTCATCCGGCGCAACCGCGTCTTCCAGATCCAGAAAAATAAAATCCGCGCCGCTCTTCAACGCCTTTTCGAACATGCCGGGATTGGAGCCCGGCACGGCTAACTCGCAGCGTTGCACACGCTGCACCGAGGCTTGATATAGGGTGTGACTCATTTATTTTCCCTGGTTTGGTTATTTGGCAATACGGCATATCGCGGGTGATTTTTTTGGAAGCACGACACCGTTGCAGGAACATCATGAAAATTATTGGTGCGGATTGTATTTCAAATCCCGACTTGCCGCTAAGCTGAAATATAACCGCTCTTACTCAAATACGCCGTGAGCAGACCTTACTCGACGTTGCTGTTGCCATTGCCATCGAACCTTGCGCGGTCAGTCCAGTCGCCGGAAAGTCGTAACCGGGTTCGTCGCGGAAGAGGCTGATGATGTGGCTCTGTGTCGCGCGTTCTGGCTGTCCAATTCCGCTCAATAAGCCTCCATAGGAGGCAGTCATTCATCTGCCCGGTTCATGCTCGCCGGTATAAAACCCTCATCCGACAGCGCCCTGATGATGCCGCGCATCAGGTAGTTGTTGCTGAATCCAATCGCATATTGCCGCGCCCCTTCCTTGATCGGCTGCAACATTTTGCGCGCTACCAGTTTCTTGATCAGGTAAGTCCGCTGGGCAGATGTCATATCGGGCATCGCAGCCGCCAAGTCGGCGGACTTGGCGATGCCGTTCCTCGCGGCGATCTGCAGCAGGCTTATCTCCTGTGCTGTGATGAGCTGACGCTCTTTCGCATAGGCCAGCGCAGGCATCAATATCTTTTCGTTCAGGTAAGTGAAATCGGTCAGCCGGTCCACCTTGCGCAACTCGATCAGGATGCCTCGCAGCACATAGTCACACCAAACCTCCAATCCACCCGGCGTGCCGGTATCGGCCTGCGCCAGCATCGCGTAATAGCGGTCACGGTCATTGCAGAACACCGCCGTCGGGTTCAGCACCCTGCCGCCGGTTTTGACGTTGAAGCCATATTTGATCATTAGCGCATAGGTCAGCAGCCGCACCACGCGGCCATTGCCGTTGCCAAAAGGATGTATCCAGCCGAAACGATGGTGCGCCAGCGCCACCTTGATCAGGTCGTATTTTGGCGGGTGATTTTCGTTGATGAAGGCCACCAGCTCCTGCATGTAGTGCGGCACATGGATAAACTCGGGCGGCAGATGAGCAGACTGTGCGATCTGCACCTGCGCCTGCCGGTAAGCGCCCGGCGTCGTATCACCCTCGCGCACCAGCTCCTTCACCGCGATGGCATGCAACTCGCGGATAAAATGCTCCGTCAGCGCGTCGCGGGGCTGCACGCACTCCTCGATGTAAACCATCGCCGCTTCGATATTCTCCATCTCGCGAAGCTGGTCGGTAGGTGCTTGCCGCACGCCCTCCAGCTTGCTTTCAACGTAATCCGCCAGCGTAGTGTGATTGCCCTCGATTCGCGCCGAACCCAAACTTTCCAGCATGTGGAAAATGTACTTTAGCTGGAAGAGCACTGGCGCCGGAGTTGTCCCGCCCAGTTGTAAACGGCGCAGATGCTCTAGGTCGGTCAGCACGTCCACCAGCGGCGAGTCGAACGCGGGATTGAGCAGCGCCAGATTGTGGTGATTAAATGCGGGCATGGCCGGATTCTTTTGCAATTCCGTATAAAAACATCTCGAATTAAGCATCATCACAGGAATAAAATCAATAGATTATTATTACCTTGTGGATAAATTATCTTGAAATCTCAGCAGGGATAATTTGAAACCAACTGATGGGAGAAACTGAAAAGCGTGTGGCCTTGCTTGGAAACGTAAAGCAGTGTCTGGGCACTAATTTAGATTTTCGGCAAAAACTAAAATAGCGCCAAGCGCTAATTTAACCGCATGCCACTCTGAAAAAGCCGAAAGGCACGAGATTGACAACACCATCTGAATTTTAGCTGGTGACCCATGCGATTGGGCGCGGCACCACCAGATTGGTCAGCAACTTGTAGTTATCCGCGACTGAGTGCAGGGACGGATCGATTTGGATGTGGATTTCTCTCTCAATAAATAATAATAAATTGGCAGTAACTCACAGGTTTGCGGGGGATTTTCATTCTAGGCGAAGCGGACACACTTATCGCTTATGTAAGCGCCGCCGCAATTTCCCTAAAGCTATTCAACCCAGCTTCAAGATTGTCGATAATATCCAGCGCCAGCTCATCCGGATCGGGCAGGTTATCCAGATCAGCGAGGCTCTTATCCTTCAGCCAGAAAATATCCAGACTGGTTTTGTCGCGCGCAATAATTTGTTCGTAGCTGAATTTGCGCCAGCGGCCTTCCGGGCTGCTCTGTTCGTTCCAGTCTTCCTTGCGCTCATGGCGATTGAGTGGGTTGTAGCAGGCGATGAATTTCTGCAAATCCTCAAAGCGCAGCGGCTTTTTTTTCAGAGTGTGATGGATGTTGGTGCGGTAGTCGTAAAACCAAATTTCTTTCGTCCACGGCTCTTTGCTGGCGGCGTGGTTGTCGAAGAACAGCACATTCGCCTTCACGCCATTGGCGTAAAAGATGCCGGTAGGCAAGCGCAGTATGGTGTGCAGCTCGGTGGTTTCCAGCAGTTTCTTGCGCACTGTTTCGCCCGCACCACCTTCAAATAGAACATTGTCCGGCACCACGACTGCCGCACGCCCGGTGGTCTTCAGCATGGTGCGGATGTGCTGCACGAAGTTGAGCTGCTTGTTAGAAGTGGTCGCCCAAAAATCTTGCCGGTTGTATGTCAGGTCGTCTTTCTCCTGTTCACCTTCCTCGTTGGTGAAGCTCATCGCGCTCTTCTTGCCGAACGGCGGGTTCGCCAGCACGTAGTCATAGCGCTTGCCGCTGTCGGCCACCAGCGCGTCGTTCGGTGACACCATGCTGTCGCCATCGATATCGCCGATGTTATGCAAGAACATATTCATCAAAGCTAGGCGGCGCGTACCTGCCACGATCTCGTTGCCGTTAAACGTGTCGTGCTTAAGAAAGGCTTTCTGCTTCTTGTCCATCTGATGCGCTGCTATCAGGAAATCATAAGCCGCCAGAAAGAAGCCTCCCGTGCCGCAGGCCGGGTCGGCGATAGTCTTGTTCGGCTCAGGTCGCACGCATTCCACCATCGCGCGTATCAAAGCGCGCGGCGTGAAATATTGCCCTGCGCCGGATTTGGTATCTTCCGCATTGCGTTCCAGCAAGCCCTCATAGATGTCGCCCTTCACATCCGCGCCCATCGTCACCCAGCTCGTTTCGTTCACCATGTCGATCAGGCGATACAGCTTGGCCGGGTCTTGTATCTTGTTTTGCGCCTTGGTGAAAATCGTCCCCAGCATCCCCGGCTTGTTGCCCAGCTCGCGCAACAGCGTCACGTAATGCACCTCCAGTTCAGCTCCGCGCTTGGCTTTCAGGCTTTGCCAATTGTATTCGGCGGGGATGCCCACCTTGCGGTTGTATGGCGGCTGGCTATATTCATCCGCCATCTTCAGGAAGATCAGATAAGTGAGCTGCTCCAGATAGTCGCCGTAGCTCACCCCGTCGTCGCGCAACGTGGTACAGAAACTCCAGACTTTGGAAACGATGGATGCGGTTGCGTTCATAAATTATTACCCTCGTTATTACCCTGACTAAAGGGTAATTACCCCTTCTTTTTCTGGACCAGATTTTTCTTCGCCGGAGGCAAATAGTTTTCCGACGAAACTACCCGCTTACCCGTCTTGCCTTCTAGTTCCAGCCGCGCTTTTTTGGCGATACCGCCGCCGGCCTTTGCCGCCGCCTCATTCTCATTCATCCCGGCGGCCTCCACGCTTTCGGCGATCTGGCGCGTGGAAAGCTCCGCCAGCGCGGTAAAGATCAGCTCCGCCTCGCTCATGTGGTCGCGCAGGTTTTGCGACTTCAAGCCCTTCATCGTCTTATGCGCCTTCACGTCCATCTCCGCCCACTCCTGATGAATGATGTTGGTCAGAATTGCGTACTCCTCGCCTTCCTTAATGTCGTGCTCTTTCCAGTAATCGGTCAGCTTGTTGCGCGTCTCCTGACCAGTCATGCGCTGCTGAATCCACTTTTCGCTACGCCCGTGCTTCTGCCAAGTCTCGCGGGCGCGCTCCAGCGACAGAGCGGGGTCGGCCATTTCCTGCATCCGTTCATAGCCCACCTTCGCCAGCCACAGTTTGATCGGCTCCGCCTTCGGGCTGGGAACGGATTGCACCAGTCGCAACAATGTTTCGGCGGTAGCCACATCGGTAAGCCGCTGCTTACCGTCCTCTGCGGTCATTTTCAACTGGTAACAGTTTGTTACCAGTTGGCTGCCCTCCTTATCCAATCGGCCTTTCAACACCTTCCAGTACTTTCTGGCGGTTTGATAGTCGGATGATTGGGTCAATACGCGAATGATGTCTATGACCGAAAACAACCAAGTTTCCGTGACCTCGTCATACACGCGGCGGATTGCATGCTCTTCAAAAATGGCTGGCTGGGGTTGCATGGTCAGGACTCCTCGTTCATGGATGCAAAAAGACCAATGCATCATAGAGAACGGACGTTCTGTCGTCAATCCGGCGCATCACTTTTTCTTTCCCACGTGCCTACCTTTGCCAGCGGGTACCAACCCTTGTTCGTGCATCCACTTCAGCCCTCGGAAAAACTTGTCTCTTTCGATTTTGAGTTTGGAGTCATGCCAGTTTTCCCGCGCCTCGCAAACAATATCTTCGTCGCTAGGTGTGCAGCCAACCAACAGTAGGTTATTCCACGCCGCATATAGTGTTGCCACGATTTCCGCTTGTCTAGTATTCAATGGCAACAAAAGACGCATTAACTCATCTACTTCAGCAGCACGCTCACCAAGTGCTCGAACGGTTTTACCTAATAAGGTCTCGAAACCATGTTTTTTATTGAACACATAAGCTTCACTTCCTTTCTTTTTGCGTACCTCAAACCAATTCGCTTTTTGCGCACGGAATTCAACCCTCTTTAGATGCGGATAATCGTTCGGGCCAACCGCAGCCTTTACTGGCTCACGCCCCAAATCAATGCCCAAGTGCGCCTCGATCAAGTGTGCAATTTTTTCTGCCTTCACATGGCCGAAATAAGCTAAGTACTTCGGTGTGTACTCATGGTGCTGATACGCCCGCGCCAGAATGCCCGCATGCAAATCCGTGGTGGAGATGTTGGCGAGTTTGACGGGGAAAGGAATCACATTCGTTTTTACCGGAGCAGGCTGGGGCTGAACTTTTTTCAGCTTGCGCCGTTTTGCCATGGCCAACTGCACTTCTCTTTCCACCTTGATGCGTTCTAGTAAAACGAAGGCTGGTTCGTCGTTGGCATCCTGTGCAACAAGCTGTCCGGAGAAGGCTTTTTTCAGGATGGACTGGCGCAGGGCTTCGGCTTGTTGCAATGAGGTGGTGATGGTTAGTTCGAGTTGGTCAACTTCTGACAAGCGAGCATCAAGCAACTCCACAATCACTTTTTGCTCTTCAAGTGAGCAGAACGGAAACGGATAGTTCACTAGTTTCTCGCCGTTGATGTTCGATTGATTTACCCCGTCTGTCTTGACCGTGTTCCCATGTTGTTTCGCGATATGAGAGTTCAAGAAATAATTCAGATACTGGCTCTCCACAATAGCTGCTATCTGATTTACGCGAATTAGATACCCAGCAAAAATTGCCGGTTGTTTTGATTTGAATATGGCGGATTTTCCTACAAGCTCAGGGCTATTTGTTCTGTTGAATAATACGTCGCCTTCTTGCAGCAAGTATTTTTCTATCTCGTCTTCATCATCGGTAAAAACCAGATCAGCCCAATCAAACTTGCCGTTCTGAATGTTTCCCATTCGCAGAACAGGACAAGCACCGGACTCAGATGATTTCGCGGATGTTCCATATTCAACCGAGCAAGTCATCCAACCCAACCTTGCACCGAGCCACCCCTCCGGAAGTTCAGGCAATTCGGCCAGTTCTTCGGCGGTGAGTGGCGGCAGGGGTTTCGGGGCTTTGGGTTTGCTGCCGGCTTGCCAGTGGGAGAGTTGTTGCTGGTAGCGTTGCGCGCGCTCCTGCTGGATGCGCTTGTACAAGGCATCGGCGGTTTCCAAACCCATATCGTCATTCCCGCGAAGGCGGGAACCTAGTTTTTTATTTGAATGGATTCCCGCCTTCGCGGGAATGACGGCTCTCTCCGCGCGCCACTGTACAGTGAGTTTGCCATCGAAGGCGTGTTTCAGCAGGGCTTGGCGATACACCTTGAGCTGCGCGCGGGCGTTCTTCAAGTTTTCGATGCCCTTGTCCAGCTCGGAAAATAGCTCCTCGATTTTGGCAACGATGCGGCGTTGTTCGTTGAGCGGAGGAAGAGGAATTTCTGTTGACTCAAATTTACCTTTTGTAACATGAATCATCCCAGAACCATGAGCCTTGGCATAAAGCTCTGCCGTGATTTTTTCTAGGAGATAAAAAATGAATAACTTGGTCGTGCATTTTTTGGGGTGAACAACAAAAATATGCTGATTAAGCCAAGCATCGCCTCCATGCCAGATGTATGCACCGAGTGAGGCAGACCACGCAAATAGCAGGTCGCCATTCCTCACCAGATATTTTTCTTCATGATTTTCTGGCGAAAAATTGTACTTCGCGTCGTATCTATTCAAGTTTTGAATTCGAATAATGGGCTTGCCAGCATCTTTCCATTCGGTTGGTTTGAAAGCTCGTCCATTAACGTAATCAGCCAGATCGCCCACAGTAGCCATCGCCCAGCCGTTTGGCAGAATTACCTCACTCATCTTCACGCGACCAATACCTCATTCAGCTCATCCAGCAGCGTATCCATCTTCGCGCCAAACAACTGGTACATTTTACCCAGCCCGCCCTGCCCGTTGAACGGCGACATTTCCAGGTCGTCGCGCTCGATATGGAACGAGTTGGCGACGTGATCGCGCACCCTGCGCAGCCAGTCCATTTGCTCTTCGTTGAATTTTTCGCTACCGCCGGAGTGGTGCTTCATCACCCAGTTCTGAAAGTTGCGGCGCACGGTGTCGTCGAAGTCGGTCAGCGTTTCATCCATGCCGCACACGCGGCGGATGAGTGCGACCAGTGCTGTGAGTTCTTTTATCGGCTGCGCGCCTTTGTAATCGTCCAGCCTGCGATAGGCATGCCACACATACAAGGGGGCGAGTTTGGGTTTGTCGGCCTTGAGCTTATCCCTCACTTGACGAATCAGGTCGAAGCTAAGTTCTCTTCTTCGATAGGGCTGACTGAAGAAGATGGTGAGCGCGGCGATGTTGTCCTGATTCGCTTTCAGGTATGCGGCGAATTCATCGGCAATGGCTTGCGCATTGTGGCTGGCCTCTTTTGCCCAGCCTGCTTGCAATACCCGATCAATATTGTCGTGGTCTATGGTTTGTTCCTTGTCGCGGCGGATGGTTTCGATGAGTTCGACCAATTCGCCGTTCAACACCTTGGCGGCTTCGCTCACCAGTTGCCGTTGTGCCAGTTCGCGCTGAGCAACACCAGGATCGCCATCTTTCAGCCCTGCAATTTGTAGCGCACGGACTTCGATGTTGTCAGCATCTATCGCGCCAAACAGTTTGCCGACGAGCTGGGTGAGTTCCATGCCTCCGGCTGCTTGGCGGATGCGTCGCTGGTCATCTGCATCCAGTTGTTTGTTGAGCCGCGCCAAGCGTCCGGCGAGTGAACTCACCGTGTCTTCATCCGTCGCGCCCATCATCACGCTCATCGCCAAGTCCTTGAGCGGCACGGTAGGTTTGGTGATGAGCGGCTGGCTGGCGGTTTTTAATGACCGCGTGACGCCGATGGCATCGACGATGACATAGTGGGTCTTGGCGCTGACGGCGGAGGGAGTGACTTTTCTCAGGTCGTCTATATCCAGTGTGCGCGTACCGCGGCCTTTCATCTGCTCGAAGTAGTTGCGGCTTTTAACGTCGCGCATGAAGAGCAGGCATTCCAGCGGCTTCACGTCGGTGCCGGTGGCAACCATGTCCACGGTGACGGCAATGCGCGGGTAATACTCATTGCGGAATTGCTGCAACACCGACTTGGGGTCTTCCTCGGTTTTGTAGGTGAGCTTTTTGCAGAAGGCATTGCGCTCGTCGAATTCCTCACGCACGGTCTGGATGATATCGTCGGCGTGGCTGTCGGTCTTGGCGAAGATCAGCGTCTTGGGCACTTCGGCGCGTCCGGGGAATATCTCCGGCAGCTTGTCGCGGAAGGTGCGGATGACGGTGCGGATTTGATCGGGGTTGACGATATTGCGATCCAGTTGCGTGGCGGAATAGGCTTCGTCTTCGTCTTGCAGTTCCCAGCGTTTCTTGCGGGTGAGTTTTTCGCGGCGCTCCACTTGCACATGCGCCGGGATGACACCGCCTCCTTGCGTGATCTGCGTTTCAATCACATATACTTCATTGCCAACGTTCACACCGTCGGCCACGGCCTTTTCGTGGCTGTAGTCGCTGACCACATTTTTCTTGAAGAAGCCGTAGGTGCGGTTGTCCGGCGTCGCGGTGAGGCCGATCAGGCTGGCATCGAAATAGTCGATCACCTGTTGCCACAGATTATAGATGGAACGGTGACATTCATCGATGAAAATGAAATCGAAAAATTCCGGCGGGACTTTTTCGTTATAGACCACTGGCATGGATGTTTTGGGCTGCTTCAATTCCGCCGGGTTAATCTCTTCGGCAGCTTCATCAAGTGGCGTGTCCTTGAGAATGGAATACAGACGCTGGATAGTGCTGATGCACACCTGACTGTCCTTGGCGACAAACGAAGACTTGAGCCGCTGCACGTTATACAGTTCAGTAAACTTGCGGTTATCGTCGAGCGGGACATAGGACATCATTTCCTGCTCGGCCTGTTCGCCGAGGTTTTTGGTGTCCACCAGAAACAGGATGCGTTTGGCGTCAGCGTATTTGAGCAAGCGGTAGATGGAGGTGATGGCGGTGTATGTCTTGCCCGCACCGGTCGCCATCTGGATCAAGGCGCGCGGGCGATCGACCTTGAATGATTCCTCCAGGTTAGTGATGGCGGTTTCCTGACAATCACGCAGGCGCAATTCCTTCGCAGGCAAATGGTTCGGATTCAGCGGTGGCAAGTGCTGCAAGCGTTCGCGCAGTGAATCGCCTTGAGACAGCCATTCCTTCAGCGTTTCCGGGCGATGGAAGCAGAACACCTCGCGCGAACGCGGCTTGGGATCGCGGCCATCGGTAAAACGGGTGATGATGCCGGTGCTTTCATACAGGAAAGGCAATGGCTCTTTGTTCTTAACCCACTTGAGCTTGGCTGCTGCATAGCCTTCAGTTTGAGTTTCATGGGCAGTGAGCCGTTGCCCTTCTTCTTCGCGCTTGGCCTCGATCACCCCCACCGCTTTTTTGTCCACGAACAGCACGTAGTCAGCGGGGCCAATATCAGTATGATATTCGCGCACCGCCTGACCCAATCCGGCATTCAGGTCGATCTTCTTAGTGGGCTGAACTACCCACCCCGCCTGCTTTAACAACGCGTCGATGTTGTCGCGGGCTTTCTGTTCTGGATTCTGGTTTTCGGTCATTGGTCTGAGCATATTTACAGTGACACGGACGGGTGGAGAATCCTAGCAGATTTCAGAACTTGGATAGCTTAACTCGCTCTGCATATATCCCTATTTAGTACACCACATCATGATCGCCTACGTTAATCGGGATGATTTCTTCGTCGTGGATCAAGAGTTCCAGTGTGATGCGGTAAGAAAGATTGATGGAGACCGAGTGCAACCCTTGCAGCCTGCCACTCAATGGATGCAATCGCAGCAAGGGATGGTGCGGGTTCATTTCCAGCAACTGCAATGTTTTGAGGTACTGTTTTTCCAGATGGGGATTGCGCTTGAGGAAACGCACAGCGCGTTTGTTGTATTGCTCGGTGAATATCAGCGTGAAGGTCATGCCACGGACTTTTTCACCCGCTTGACATGCGCCACTGGCGATTCCTTCACTAAACGACCCGCCTTGACGTCGGTGCGTGTTTCCGCCAAGGCCGCTTCCAGCTCGCATTCGCGCAGGTAGTGATATTGCGCGATTTCCATCACCACGAAGCGCTCCTCGCCACGTACCGAAACGATGGCTTCTGGGCGTTCTGCCAGCACTGCTTCGATGGCAGCGATGCCCTTGGTTTTAAGATCATTGGCAGTCAGATTGGACATGATTTACCTCTGTTAGAGTGTTATTTATAGTGTGCTAGACAGTACCATACACAGCACGACAAATCAAATGCTGGCAGGGGGAGCTTTCGCAAGTTATGAATGCTCTTTGAGGTCACTATTTGTGATCTTCAACTTGAGGCCGCAATTTACGACTTCAATTGCATGAAAGCTGCCCCGTGGTTATGCGGCATGTGTCAACATTGTTGATCGAGCTTGGCCATCAAAGCTATAACGGCGAAATCAACACGCTTTCGCGCAATTTTTTCAACTGGTCACGAAATTCGACCGCCTTTTTGAACTCCAGGTTTTTTGCTGCTTGCAGCATGGCTTTTCCCAGCCGGGTGATTGTTTATCTGCTCTGACTCATTCCTCGACCGCTTTGAGTTCATGCTTCGGTGGAGCTGGTGAAAAATAACTCGCCGCGATCACCAGCAGTGCGATGCCAATCAGAGATGCCGTCCACATCACCGTGCCCTTGTTGGCCAAATCTATCATCATCAACTTCACGCCGACGATGGCCAACAGACCAAACCCAACGAACCACACTCTGCGCTGGCTGTGCTGTGTGGCGTAGATCATCAAGCTGATAGAGGTCACAGTCCAAATCAAGGAAAGGATGGCATGCATCAGATATGAATGCATTAACAGCTCATGCTCAAAAGGCACATCTCCCCAGTAATGGGCTATACGCGCGGCCAAAGTACTGAGCCAGAAGAATGCACCTAGATAACACCCCAGCCTGATCGATTCACGCAACGAATTGGATGGCTGTGTTTCAAGTTCGCTGTTTGTCCATTTCCAGCATGCGTGCAACACAAACAAGGCGACCAGATCAAACGGATTGAGCAGCGGAATATACGGCAGATCTGTGCCTTCACCGGAATATTGGGTGCAGGCGATCACCAGCCAGCCAGCGCAAGCAATAATGATTGGCACACAACCAGTCAGATGATAATCAGCAGCAGCGCCGGGTGCTGGCCACAGATCGAAGCGACGCGCAACGCGCACAATATGGATTGCCGCAGCGAGTGTCACGCCCCACGCCAATATATGCCATAGCGAGTTGCCGGGTGCAAGGGTATCGGCGACCCAGGCTAATTCATTGGCCGACAATCCGACCAGCAGCCACAACATCAGCAAGTGGCGCTGCGTCAATAAAAGAGCTAATGGCGGCTGTTCATGACGCGCTAGTATCCAGTAATGCACGGTCACCGCAGCGGGGAATACCAGCGTGAGCGCACCATACAACACATGCTCATGCCTCATCAGGCTTGCCATCGCAACCAATATGATGACGGCGAAATGCAGCAGCGCGGTAGCGCGCATAGCTGTCCAGATCCAACTTTTACCCGCCACTTCGAACACTACCGCAGCCACTATGGACAAGCCTAACCAGCTGGCATGCTGATAAGCGTAGCTGACAAATTTATCAATTTCAGCGGCGCTGACTCCCATCCACCAAAACATGCCCCAATACAGCAGTAAATTGGCGACGGTCTGAGTATTTATATTTTTCTTATCCCACAGGTGCAACATCAAACCACTGGCCATACCCGCCATTCCGATAATGAAACAGCCCACATAGACATCGTTAAAAACCGGAGTGCTTCGCGACAGCTCGTAGAAGTGCATCATAAAATAAAATCCAGCCAGAACCTGTAGCGCGATGCCAGTAAGCCTAGCCAGATAGCGGTCTTGGCGTATCCCTAACCACAGCACAGCGCAACCCTCCATAGTCCAGAATGCCGAGGTAACCTGTGCACCAAAGGCCAACGGTATCGCGTAGGTGAACATTGCAACAGCTATGGCCAGATGCCCTCTTTCCATCAGGCGCGTCGCTTCGTCACTGCGTCGATATAGCAGCCACCACAACAATAAATAGTAAAGGCCAACTGTGAATGCACTCCACGCTAACCCATAGGGGTAAGACTGCATCAGCGTCTGTTGACAGAAAATCCCAGCCAATGGAGTACCAAATAGCAGCATGCCATCTCCCCAACCCGGCTTACCGGCTGGTTTGAAGAGTAATAGCAACACCGGTACAAGCGAATACATCAGGAAAAACAAAACCAGAAAAAATTCAGTACTCAGCATGTATTCGCTGCGATAGGAGTGAAATGCCCAAGCTATGCCGATTGCAAAGGTGAACAGGAATCCCACAACATTCAATTCCCGCCACGATTTGAACCAGTTGACGCTGATGATCAGCGTATTGAGCAAGGCAAAATAACTAAACAATGCGATGTGATTGCCAGTGTGATTGTCGGCCAGCACTGGCGACAGAAACGCTCCAGATGTCCCCAGCACAGCCAGCGTAACAGCGTCCAATTTAGCTGCAATCAATAAGCAACTCACGCCCAGCAGCGTGAACATAACGAACGCCAGCTGCGGATCGACCATCTGATAGCGCGCCAGCATGAAATACACGATCAGATAAAGCACGGCGAAACCTCCGCCTTGCAAGGCGAGGCCAAACATGCGGTGTTTTTCGCCTGTGGCACGCGACCAGCCGAACATAATCATCGCTACACTTGCCACTGAGGCAAGCAACAATCTGACCGACACGGGGAACATGCCGTAATCGGCTGCCAGTTTCAGTCCAGAAGCCACACCAAAGAACAGTATTACCACGCCGACCTTAGCGAGGATGTTGCCGCCAAACAACTTTTGCCACAGCGGTGATGAAGTTAGCAATGCAAAATCGCTTGCGGGTTGGGCGCTACTTTGTACGGGCTGTTTCTGCCGAGCGGTATCGGTTTGTGTCGGTCGCGCTTTCTGCTCGGGCGCAGCCTGAGACAATGGTTGGGACGACGAAACAGGAGGAAAGGATTCTGCCATAACGATGGGCGGTAAAGTTTGCGACTTTAGCTGTTGCTCAGGCGTAACAACTTTACTGCCTGCCACATCACCCGGCTGTAATTTCTCCAAAACATCCAGCCGTTTACTCAAACGCATTATCACCTCATTCATGCGCTTCAGCTGAAGAGAGAATTCTTGCTCAGATTTTTTGAGCTGGGCGAGCAGTATGCCTATCAGGCTACCGACAGCACTGCCCAACAGTGTTCCGCCAAAACCAAAATTAGAACCAACCCACGCACCCACTACTAAGCCAATAAGCCACATTACCCTTCTCCCCTTGAACGTCTAAGCTACTCTATAAATTCATGGTACTTGAAGTAAGTAATGCTGTCCTGCCTACAGCGGTGAGACCAGCACGCTCTCGCGCAGTTTTTTCAACTGGTCACGAAATTCGACAGCCTTCTCGAATTCGAGATTTTTTGCCGCTTGCAACATTTCTTTTTCCAGCCGGGTGATTTCTTTTGATACTTCCTTTTCACTCATCGCCAGATATTTTGCTTGTGTCTGCGCGGCCTTGAGCTGGCTACGTGCGGCATCGGGTTCATAGGTGGCTTCGATAATGTCCTTGATACGTTTTTGCACGCCTTGCGGGGTGATGCCGTGTGCTTCGTTATACGCTTGCTGCTTATGACGGCGGCGGTCCGTCTCATCTATCGCGCGACGCATCGAATCGGTGATCGTGTCGGCATATAAAATCGCTTTGCCGTTGATGTGGCGTGCGGCGCGACCTATGGTCTGGATGAGGGAACGCTCGGAGCGTAAAAAGCCTTCTTTGTCGGCATCCAGTATCGCGACCAGCGACACTTCGGGAATATCCAGCCCTTCGCGCAACAGGTTGATGCCCACCAGCACATCGAACATGCCAAGACGCAAATCACGAATGATCTCGACGCGCTCTACCGTCTCAATGTCGGAGTGCAGATAGCGCACTTTGATGGCGTGCTCGGAAAAATACTCGGTGAGGTCTTCGGCCATGCGCTTGGTCAAGGTGGTGACCAAGACCCGCTCGCCAACTTTGACGCGCAGGTTCACCTCGGACATCAAATCATCCACCTGATGAATGGCGGGACGAACTTCGATAACCGGATCAATCAAGCCGGTGGGGCGCACCAGTTGCTCGACCACTTGCCCGGTGTGCTCTGCCTCATACACGGCAGGCGTGGCGGAAACAAAGACGCTTTGACGCATTAGATGTTCAAATTCATCGAAACGTAGCGGGCGGTTATCCATCGCAGAGGGCAGGCGAAAACCGTAGCCAACCAGATTTTCTTTACGGGCGCGGTCGCTCTTGTACATGCCGCCGACTTGCGGAACCATCACATGGCTTTCGTCCAGAAACATTAACGCATTGGGCGGCAGATAATCCAGCAATGTCGGTGGTGGCTCGCCCGCCTTGCGTCCAGACAAATGGCGCGAATAATTTTCAATGCCCTTGCAGAAGCCGATCTCGTTGAGCATCTCCAGATCATGCCGCGTGCGCTGCTCGATACGCTGCGCTTCAACCAGTTTATTTTCACGCTGAAAAAACGCGATGCGCTCGGCCAGCTCCACCTTGATGGTTTCAATCGCCTCCAGCACCGTGCTGCGCGGCGTGACGTAATGGCTGGAGGGATAGACGGTGTAACGCGGCACTTTTTGCAGAATGTGGCCGGTGAGCGGATCAAACAATGAGAGCGTTTCAACCTGCTCATCGAACAAGGTCAGGCGCAAGGCGTTCTCGCTGCTTTCCGCCGGAAAGATATCGATCACATCGCCGCGCACACGAAACGTGCCGCGCCTGAAATCGAAATCGTTGCGCTCATATTGCATTTCGATAAGACGCTTGATGACATCGCGCTGCGGCATTTTTTCGTTATGCCGCAAATGCAGAATCATGCCGTGGTAATCCACCGGATCACCGATACCGTAAATCGCCGAAACGGTCGCGACGATGATGGCATCTTCACGCTCCAGCAGCGCCTTGGTGGCGGACAAGCGCATCTGCTCGATCTGCTCATTGATGCTGGAATCTTTTTCGATATACACGTCGCGCGACGGCAC
>DASRWN010000119.1:0-5922 GCA_035654595.1 Gallionella sp.
TTGTAGATGCTGGCCGTACTGGCACGTTGTGCAATAGTTGGCGTGGCAATCTGGTAATCAATGCGCCAACCAACATCTTTCGCCCATGCCTGACCACGATTTGACCACCAGGTGTAGGCTTCTTGGGCAGGGTACAGGGCACGATACACATCAACGAAACCCACCTCATCAAATAGCTTGGTCAACCAGGCACGCTCTTCCGGCAGAAACCCGGAGTTCTTTTTGTTGCCACGCCAATTCTTCAGGTCTAGCTCTTTGTGGGCAATATTCCAATCGCCACAAATCAATATCTCCCGTCCGCTGGCGCGCAGCTCACGCAGGTGTGGCATAACCACTGCCATGAATTTGAATTTCACCGCTTGCCGTTCTGCGCCGCTGGAACCGGATGGCAAATACAGCGACACCACGCTGAAGTCGGCAAAATCAGCGCGCAGATAGCGCCCCTCGACATCGAATTCGGCAATGCCCAAACCCACCTTGATCTGCTGCGGCTGTGCACGGCAATAGATGCCCACCCCGCTGTACCCTTTTTTTTCCGCATGATGAAAATAGCCGTGATAACCGGACGGGGCGAGCATTTGCCCGGTCATGTCGGCCGCTTGGGCCTTGAGTTCCTGTAAACAAATAACATCGGCATCTTGCAGCGCCAGCCACTGATAAAATCCTTTTGTGGCGGCAGAACGGATGCCATTCAAATTTATTGTGATAATGCGCATGTGTCTTTATCGAGCCATCTTCATGGCATTTTAGAGATTATTTTCAGTGTCATCGAACCTGCCATTATAATATCGCAACCTTTTAGGCTGGCCCATCGACATGCCGAAGTTTAAACAAGATTTCATTCGCTTTGCCGTGCAACAAAAAGTGTTGTGCTTTGGCGAATTTAAAACCAAGGCCGGGCGCATGTCGCCGTATTTCTTCAACGCCGGTTTGTTCAACGACGGGCTCGCATTAAAAAATTTGTCTCAATTCTACGCTCAGGCGATTCTCGCCTCCGAACTGTCTTTTGATGTGTTGTTCGGCCCTGCCTACAAAGGCATACCGTTGGCCGCAGGCGCTGCCATTGCGTTGGCCGGGCATGGACACAATGTACCGTATTGCTACAATCGCAAGGAAGCCAAAGATCACGGCGAAGGCGGCATCACGGTAGGCGCAAAACTGCATGGACGAGTACTCATCATTGACGATGTAATTTCCGCCGGCACGTCGGTACGCGAATCAATTGAGTTGATAAAAGCCGAGGGCGCGCAACCTTGTGGGGTGGTGATCGCGTTGGATCGTATGGAACGGGGCTCTGGCGGATTATCTGCCGTACAAGAAGTAGAACGACACTACCACATTCCGGTTATTGCTATCGCCACCCTGGATGATTTGCTCAGTTATTTGCAAGGCGAGGCTGAGATGATGCAAAATCTGCATGCCACAAAACTGTATCGAGACCAATATGGAGTGCATGATGATTAATTCCAGAGTATTTCTGGCACTGCTGTTCGGCTGCGCAGTCAGTCTGCCGGTCAGTGCGAAAATGTACAAATGGGTAGACAATCAGGGAACGACCCACTACGGCGAAACCATTCCTCCTGAATATGCCAACAAAGATCGCAGCGAGCTGGACAAGACCGGACGCGTGATCAAAAAAGACGATGTACTCACTCCTGAGGAATTGCGCGCCAAGGAGCAGGCGGACGCAAAAAAACGCGCGGAAGATGCCGCAGGACTCGATCAGCAACGCCATGACAAAGCGCTTTTGAACACATTCAGCAATGTCCAGGAAATTGAATTATCCAAGCAGCGTAATTTACAACAAGTCACCGGGCGG
This sequence comes from Gallionella sp., assembly GCA_035654595.1. GTDB lineage: Bacteria > Pseudomonadota > Gammaproteobacteria > Burkholderiales > Gallionellaceae > Gallionella. The sequence goes on from DASRWN010000119.1 coordinate 1,820, forward strand.
ATTAATGGCGCCACCACACAAATTAAAATGGTCCAAGAAAATTTGCAGAGCTATCAACGCGAAGTAGATAGCATGAACAAAGCGGGCAGAAAAATTCCTCCTAACCTGCTGGAGGACATTCAAGAAACCCAGACGCGCCTGAACGCACTGCAACAAGACCTGGAAAAATCCAATACTGAAAAGGCCGGCATAGAAGCACGTTATGAAGCTGACAAAGTGCGCTATCGCGAATTGACTGGTCTCAAGTAACGATTTTTATAAATTACTTTCTGTTCACGCAGCGCCGTGAACAAAGCTCACAACGTTTCAAATTGCCGGGTATGGCTGCTGTAGCCAAGCAACTGTCCTTGCTCTATATCAAAGTACCAACCATGTAGTGTGAGCGTGCCTTGAGCGACGCGCTGGGCAATCCACGGGAAGGTTTGCAGATTAGCCAGCGACACCAAAATAGCGCGCTGCTCACACGCAACACGTTTTTTCTCCAGGTCGGCATCGGTCAAATCTTTTTCTACGCTGGCACGCGCTGATTCGACCAAGCTCATCCAGTCATCAATATACGAGTCAGGATTAGACGTACCGCTGGTCTGCAACAGGCTTAAAATCCCGCCACAGTGCGCGTGCCCCAGCACTACGACATGTTCCACGCCCAAGTTGCATACGCCATACTCAAGGGCGGCGGTTGTACCATGATGGCCGATACGATCTTCTGCCGGAGGGACGATATTTGCCACGTTACGGATGACAAACAAGTCACCCGGCGCACAGTCGAAAACCAATGCCGGATCAACCCGTGAATCACAGCACCCGACGATCAAGAATTTAGGCGTCTGCCCCGTTTCGAATAAATGCAGATATTCAGCATGGTCAATTTGACCATGATGTTTGCGAAAACGTAAAAACCCTTCGATGAGTTGTTGTGGCAACTTCATGTTTCGATCAACCGTTGTAGCGCTTCATGGTATTTATCGGCGGTCTTTTGCAGCACGTCCTGTGGAATGCACGGCGCCGGCGCTTTTTTATTCCAGCCCGAATTTTCCAGCCAATCACGCACAAACTGTTTGTCAAAGCTGGGGGGATTGCTGCCCACCTTATATTGCTCCGCCGGCCAGAAACGCGAGGAATCCGGAGTGAGCGCTTCATCAATCAGGTACAACGTGCCTGCTTCATCGAGACCGAATTCAAACTTGGTGTCGGCAATGATAATGCCTTTGCTGGCGGCATAATCGGCAGCCTCGCTATATAGCCTCAGTGTCGCATCGCGCACTGCCGTGGCACGCGCCTCGCCGAGCAACTGGACCGCCTGCGCAAATGAAATGTTCTCATCGTGGCTACCTGCCGCCGCCTTGGTGGAGGGCGTAAATAAAGGCTGCGGCAATTTTTCTGCCTCGCGCAATCCGCTTGGCAGGGTAATGCCGCACACTACGCCCGTTCTTTGATAATCTTTCCAGCCTGAGCCAACCAGATAACCGCGTACGATCGCTTCAATCGGTAACGGTTTGAGTTTTTTGGTGACGAAAGCGCGCCCCCGTACTTGCGCACGTTCGGCTGCGGTTTTGACGACTGACTCGGGCGCGATGCCGGACAAATGATTTGGAATTACGTGCTGCAATTTATTGAACCAAAAATTCGATACGGTCGTCAGTACCTCGCCTTTGCCTGGAATCGGGTCGGGCAGAATCACATCGAACGCAGACAAGCGATCAGTTTGCACAATCAGCAAATGTTGCCCATCCACTTCGTAAAGATCACGCACCTTGCCACGATGCAGCAACAGCAGGCTGGTCAGATTGGATTGATGTAATACCGGCAACATAAACTCCTCAAGGTACGCCTAACAGCAAAAAGCGCACCATAAAAAGGCTCGCAATTTGGCGTCAAAACTATTGTTTTAAGATAAGGCTGGTAATGTGATCGAGGCAATTTGCGCTGCTTGTTGCTGACGAAAATCAACCAAGCGCCTTGCCAACACGGCATCGCTCAATGCCAACAGCGAAACTGCAAACAATCCGGCATTCGCAGCTCCTGCCTCGCCTATGGCAAAGGTCGCCACCGGTATGCCCTTGGGCATTTGCACAATGGAAAGCAGCGAATCCATACCTTTAAGATATTTGGATGGGATCGGCACGCCCAAAACCGGCAAAGTAGTCTTACCGGCAATTACGCCTGCCAGATGTGCCGCACCACCGGCACCTGCGATAAAGCATCGCACCCCTTGCGCACTGATATCCTTGATGTAATCAAACAGCAGATCGGGTGAACGATGCGCGGAAATTACCCGTACATCATAGGCGACATTGAAATCCTGCAACTGCCGTGCGGCCTGCTGCATGAATTCCCAGTCGTTGCTGCTGCCCATAAGAATGGAAACCAATGGCTTGCTCATGAAACCTCCATAACCTGCTGTACGTTCAATTTACGGCGTTCGCGCTTGCTGACGTCTGCCTTGACTATACCTCTTTATGATAACTGACGATGCGCTCGACTTCATTTTTCGAACCCAGTATCACCGGTACACGCTGATGCAAATCACCCGGTTTTATATCCATAATGCGTTCATAACCGGTAGAAGACATACCTCCCGCCTGTTCCACAATAAAGGACATCGGATTTGCTTCATACAATAAGCGCAGCTTGCCAGCCTTGGTTGTATCTTTGGTATCTTTTGGATACATGAACACGCCACCGCGCGTCAGGATGCGATGCACCTCCGCAACCATCGAAGCCACCCAGCGCATATTGAAATTGATGCCACGCGGTCCTGTCTTGCCTGCCACACACTCTTCTACATAACGCCGCACCGGCTGCTCCCAGAAACGTTCGTTGGATGAATTAATGGCAAATTCTACCGTGTCAGCCGGAATTGTCATATTTGGATGTGTCAGCATAAACTCGCCGATATCATTATCCAAAGTAAATCCATTTACGCCGTGACCGGCAGTAATTACCAGCATGGTTGCCGGTCCGTACAACGCGTAACCTGCGCAAACCTGGGTCGCACCAGGTTGTAAAAAATCTGCGGCACTTGGGTGTTCGATGCCGTTTGGCGCACGCAAAATCGAGAATATCGTGCCCACAGAAATATTCACGTCGATATTGGAAGATCCGTCCAGCGGATCAAACACCACCAGATATTTACCCTTGGGATATTTGGCCGGAATGTGATAAACATCATCCATTTCTTCCGATGCCATTGCTGCCAGATGGCCGCCCCATTCTGTGGCCTTGATAAAAACTTCGTTGGTGATGATGTCCAGTTTTTTCTGTGTCTCACCCTGCACGTTTTCGCTACCTGCGCTGCCCAATACACCTATCAGCGCACCTTTGTTAACATCATGCGCGATCTGTTTGCAGGCCATGATGATATCGCTGACCAAGCCAGTAAAATTGCCGCTTGCGCCCGGAATTGCGCGCTGCTCTTCGATGATGAACTGTATTAAACTTTTACTCACTGTTGCTCCCAAATAATAGAATTTTTTGCTGCGTAATTTTACAGGTTTTGCTTTTTTCCCCAATCAATAATTTTCAAATGTCGTGGTCGTCGTTGTCGGGCGAAGGATCAATATCTTCGTCATGGGTACGGACCGCAAGGACGAGATCAGCCAGCGCATCGTGCAAGACGGCAATGTTAGGGTCGCGAGTTTTCTCAAAGCGGGTTAGTGCTACCAAGCGAAGTTTGTCGAAGGCTTCGACGATGCGCCCGTCTTTATCAATTACGCCTGCTGCCCAACCTACAGTGCTGGTATAACGAGCCGTTTCGGTGGTCAGTCGGTCAATGGCGGCCTCATCTACCGAGCCTTCCAGGGCAGCGCACATGTCACGATAGAGTTCGTTAAGCGTCATGATTGGCGCTCACACATGGTTGGATATTTTTTACGATTTAACATTTTTTTCGATAATGTGGGTTGGAATTTTGTCGAGACTTAATTGGTTTTTGTCTTGCCAGTATTGGCGTAAGCCTTCATCGCCTTTTTTCGTCGCCCAATCGGAAAGCATCGGTCTTTCATCCACATAAGCAAGATACGGCACACCAAATCCGCACGAGGTTTGCACCATCTCAATCGTCAAATCAAAAAGTTGTCGCGTACCCGGTAAGGGTTTGAAAT
>DASRWN010000120.1:0-5354 GCA_035654595.1 Gallionella sp.
CCGATGACGACCAGATGATTTACTAAAGCACAGTGGAGCTGCTATGCCCCAAGCAAGCATTAACCCGACCACTAACCAAGTCATTCAGACCTACGCCAGCTGGGATTTTCATCGTTTGGAGCAAGTGCTGGAAAAAGTCCACGGCGCGCAACAAGTCTGGGCAAAAACCACTTTTCCGCTGCGCGCCGAAGTGATGCGCAACGTAGCGCTGCACTTACATGCGCGGTGCGATCAATACGCGCGCCTCATCACACTGGAAATGGGCAAGCCGTTGAGTGAGGCTTGCGCCGAAGTTGAAAAATGTGCCGGTGTTTGTGACTACTACGCGCTGCATGCCGAGGAATTCATGCGCGCCGAACCGGTGGCATCGGATGCCAGTAATAGCTATGTCGCGTATTACCCGCTCGGTGTGGTGCTTGCCGTCATGCCGTGGAATTTTCCATTCTGGCAAGTATTTCGCGCAGCCGTACCGGCCTTGATGGCGAGCAACGCGGTGGTGTTGAAACATGCATCGAATGTGCCACAGTGCGCGCTTGCGGTGGAAGCAATCTTCCGCGATTGCAGTTTGCCGCAGGGATTATTTACCACGCTGATGATTGAAGTCGACCAAGTGGCAGATGTAATTGCCAGCACACATGTGCATGCGGTCACGCTCACCGGATCGGAAACCGCGGGACGTCAAGTGGCGGCGTGCGCTGGCCAGTATCTGAAGAAGTGTGTGCTGGAACTGGGTGGATCCGACCCGTTCATTGTGTTGCACGATGCGGATCTGGAACTTGCCGTCAATATGGCGGTGGCATCGCGCTTTCTCAATTGCGGGCAATCGTGTATTGCCGCCAAACGCTTTATCGTTGTGCCGCAGATTGCCGATGAATTTGTACGCCAATTCAAAATCAGAGTAGAGGCGCTCAAGCTTGGCGACCCAATGGACGATACCACGCAAATCGGCCCGATGGCGCGTCTCGACCTGCGTGAATCCTTGCATGGTCAAATCTCCGATTCCATCGCGCAAGGCGCAGTGGCGGTGACCGGTTGTAATCCGCTGGAACGGGAAGGATGCTTTTATCAGCCATCAATTCTGGATCATGTCACCGCCAAAACCCGTGCCTATCAGGAAGAACTATTCGGGCCAGTGGCAATTGTGATGCGTGCCGCAGGGGAGGAGGATGCGCTGCGTATCGCCAACGGAACCCGCTTCGGACTCGGTTCATCAATCTGGAGTAAAGACGTGGTTCGCGCCGAGCAGTTGGCGGCGCACATTCAAGCTGGTTGCACCTTCATCAACGGCATGGTCAAATCCGACCCGCGGTTGCCATTCGGCGGCGTCAAGGCTTCGGGTTACGGGCGCGAATTGTCCAGGCTGGGGATACATGAATTTGTGAATGCAAAAACAATGTGGATTCGATAGGATGGAGAGGCGTAATTCAATAAGATTGTTCGATCAAGCCGGCACGCTGCAGAATTAAGCCTGACATCGTCAACAAACAAATCGAAGTGACTAATAATAAAAGAATGCGCCAGTAATCATCGAAATATTAAATTTAATTTCAGAAGAGGTTAGAGCAACATACGACGATATTCGGTGTTGCTTATAACCCGATGTCATTGCGGCATTTACCGGCATATAGTGAGGAACGGGCGGCATGTTACACGAGGGCATCAACACTGAGGTACCCGCGCGCTTTGCGTTGACGCGCTATTTTTCTATTGCCAGTCTCGTTTGCACCATATTGGTCGCTGCATTACTCGGCTGGAGCTATCAGTACCTGGCCCTGGGTGACCTAAGGCGTCTGGCCGAAGCTCGCAACGTAGCTCTGACGCATGCGTTTTCCAATTCGCTTTGGCCCCGGTTTTCCAACCTCGTAGCAAATAGCGAAAAAGCCTCGCCAGACACGCTACGTTCCATAGCGAAAAACGAAAATCTTTACAAGCTGGTCGCAAGCGAGATGGAGGGCACCAAGGTTATTGCGCTCAAGATTTATGCGCTCAACGGAGTAACAGTATTCTCCACCGATCCTGCCCAGATCGGCGCAAACAAAAGTAGCAAACCTGCGTTTCGTGCAGCGCTGGCCGGACATATAACCAGCGGTCTCTCCGTCCGGAACACCGAGGATGTCCTTGAAGGGAAGGTCACCCATCTCGATATCATTGAGACCTATCTGCCAGTATTTGATGAGCAGAAACGGATCGTTGCGGTATTCGAAATATACAGCGATGTTACAGACCTGATTGCGCTGCTTAACGACACCCGCCTGATTGTAATTGCAATCGTGCTGGGTCTGCTGGGACTTCTCTATGTGTTGCTGTATGTCCTTGTGGCGCGCGCGCAGATGATTATTGACGGGCAGGAAGTGGTACTCAGGCAGTCCATACTGAAGTTGGACAATCGTATTAAGGAGCGCACCGAGTTGCTGAATGCCACTAACCTGAATCTGTTGAGCGAGATTGAGGAGCGCAAGACGGCCGAAGGGGAAATCAACAGTCTGGCCTTCTATGACCCATTGACTGAGTTGCCCAACCGCCGACTGCTGCTTGACCGGCTGAAACAGGCTATAGGATCAAGTACCAAGAACGCAAGACACGGCGCGCTGCTATTTCTTGATCTGGATAACTTCAAAACGCTTAACGACCATCTTGGTCATGATATCGGCGACCTGCTGCTGAAACAGGTTGCCAAGCGACTCACCGCCTGCGTGCGTGAGGGCGACACCGTGGCGCGCCTGGGAGGCGACGAATTTGTATTGATACTGGAAGGCTTGAGCGAGAACTCACAGGAAGCTGCCAGACAGACCGAAATCGTGGGCGAAAAAATTCTCGGCTCTCTCAACCAGTCCTACCAGGTCGCAGATTACGAATATCACGCTACCGCCAGCATTGGTGTCGTCCTGTTTGCAGATGGTCATGGGGCCACCGATGACCTGCTGAAACAGGCCGATCTGGCCATGTACCGGGCCAAGGCCGCAGGCCGTAACGCCCTGCGCTTCTTCGACCCGGAAATGCAGATCGTGGTTACAACTCGCGCTGAACTGGAAGCAGATTTACATGTGGCCGTTCTGAAAACTCAATTCCTGCTCTACTATCAGATACAAGTGGATAGCGAGGGGCGTTTGACGGGCGCAGAGGCCATGTTGCGTTGGGAGCACCCTCAGCGTGGTCTGGTGCCTCCCCTCGAGTTCATCTCCCTGGCTGAGGATACGGGCATGATCTTGCCCATAGGCCAATGGGTGCTGGAGACTGCATGTGGCCAGTTAGCGCGCTGGGCTGACCGGGCAGAGATGGCCAACCTCGTTGTCGCGGTGAATGTCAGTGCCTGCCAGTTTCGCCGCGACGACTTCGTGGATCAGGTGCTGATGGTACTCAATGATACCGGTGCGAACCCGCACCGGCTCAAACTGGAACTGACCGAGAGTTTATTGGTGAATGATGTGGAAGACGTCATCGCCAAAATGTCCATACTGAAAGCAAGGGGGGTGAGTTTTTCACTGGATGATTTTGGCACGGGCTATTCGTCGCTCTCCTATCTGAAGCGACTGCCTCTTGACCAACTGAAAATAGACCAGAGTTTCGTCAGAGACATCCTCACCGATTCCAACGACACCGCCATTGCAAAGCTTGTCATCGCCCTGTCCGAGAGTTTGGGTTTGGCGGTCATCGCTGAAGGGGTGGAAATCGAGGCACAGAGAGACTTCCTCGCTCGCCAAGGCTGCCATTTCTATCAGGGCTATCTGTTTAGCCATCCGCTGCCGCTGGAAGAGTTCGAGGAATTTGTGCAACAGTACCAATCAGCGCGCAAATTTCCCACTGCACTTGAACATCGGCACATTAAGTTGTTACCGGGAAAATACACATCGTTCGATGGCAAAAGTTAAGCAGCGAACTCGTAATAATCACCTGCAGTATGCTTTTCCTTCAGTGAGGCCTGCCGACTATTGATATCAGGGGCCGCAGATCAATGCCTTTTTAATGTTGGTTGCTTACCACCGCGGCCGGCCTGCAACTTCACCCATGCTTTCTTGCGGCAGTTTCAGCGACTTGTCCGAAAATCCAGCCGTATTGCTGAAATTATTTCTCGCCGGGCATGGGCGTCTGGCAAAGCCGATTGCCCCAGGTGTTACAATTCGCGCCTTTTTGAATCCGGCAAAAGTTGAGGAACAACCATGAGTTTGAAATGCGGAATCGTCGGGCTGCCCAATGTCGGCAAATCCACTCTGTTCAATGCGCTGACCAAAGCCGGCATCGCGGCGGAGAACTATCCGTTTTGCACCATCGAGCCAAACATTGGGATTGTTGAAGTGCCGGATGCGCGTATGGCCGCATTGGCGGAAATCGTCAGCCCACAGCGTATGCAATATGCGATCACCGAATTCGTGGACATTGCCGGATTGGTTGCGGGCGCTTCCAAAGGAGAGGGACTGGGCAACCAGTTTCTTGCCAACATTCGTGAGACCGATGGCATTTTGAATGTGGTGCGCTGCTTTGAAGATGACAACGTGATACACGTCGCGGGCAAAGTGGATCCGATTGCCGATATCGAAACCATCACCACCGAGCTCGCGCTGGCTGACCTTGCCACTGTGGAAAAAGCGCAGTTGCGTAATAGTAAATTGGCGAAATCCGGCGATAAAGATGCCATCAAGCTCAGCGGATTGTTAGAGCAAGTTTCGGCGCATCTTGACCAAGGCAAACCAGCACGCATGATGAAGCTGGACGTAGAGCAAATGACGCTGCTCAAGCCGCTGTGCCTGCTCACCATCAAACCGGCCATGTATGTGGCGAACGTTGCAGAAAATGGCTTCAACAACAATCCGTTGTTAACTCGTTTGGAACAATTTGCCAGACAGGAAGGCGCGCCGGTAGTGCCGATTTGCGCCGCACTGGAGGCCGAAATTGCCGAGCTTTCGGATCAGGACAAAAAAGAATTTCTGGCTGATATCGGGCAGGATGAGCCCGGACTTAACCGGCTGATCCGTACCGGCTATCAACTGCTCGGGCTGCAAACTTATTTTACCGCCGGCGTGAAAGAAGTGCGCGCCTGGACCATCCACATCGGGGATACCGCCCCCAAAGCCGCAGCCGTGATACACAATGATTTCGAGCGTGGCTTTATTCGTGCCGAAGTGATTGCGTATGATGACTTTGTAAAATACAGAGGTGAGCAAGGCGCGAAAGACGCCGGCAAGATGCGTGTGGAGGGTAAGGAATATGTAGTTCAGGACGGCGATGTGATGCATTTCCGTTTCAACGTCTGAGTTCTCTGTAATGGCAAATACGTGAGCAGATGCCGAAATGATAAGTCATAAAATTACTACCATGCATAAACATCAGCTCGTCAAAAAACTGCTGAGCTTTCTTCC
>DASRWN010000121.1:0-4503 GCA_035654595.1 Gallionella sp.
GGTAAAGAATCCATTGTTCTTGTTGGATGAGGTGGACAAGATGGGCATGGATATGCGCGGTGACCCGTCCTCTGCCTTGCTGGAAGTTTTGGATCCGGAACAGAACAGTACGTTTGTAGACCATTACGTTGAAGTGGAATATGATCTTTCAGATGTGATGTTTGTTGCCACTGCGAATACGCTCAATATTCCTGATGCATTGCTGGATCGTATGGAAATCATTCACGTTTCCAGTTATATGGAAGACGAGAAAATCAATATTGCCACACGTTATCTGGTTCCTAAAGTGCTCAAGAATAATGGCCTGAAGCAGGAGGAGATTAATATTTCCGAGACTGCGTTGCGGGACATCGTCCGTTACTATGTGCGCGAAGCCGGTGTGCGCGGCCTGGAGCGTGAAATCTCCAAAATTTGCCGCAAGGTGGTGAAGTCCTTATTGCTTAAGGATCGTGACAGCAAGGTGGTTATTAATTCACGCAATCTGGATAAATATCTCGGTGTGCGACGTCACACTTACGGTGTCGCCGAAAAAAATAACCAGATCGGACAGGTAACTGGCTTGGCATGGACCGAAGTAGGGGGTGAATTGCTCACGATTGAGACGGTCGTATTGCCCGGTAAAGGCAAAACCACCACCACCGGTAAGCTCGGTGATGTGATGCAAGAATCCATTCAGGCCGCGTTGAGTGTGGTGCGTAGTCGTGCCAAAAGGCTGGGCATAGATGAAGAGTTTTACCAGAAAATTGATTTGCACATACATTTGCCAGAAGGCGCGACTCCCAAGGATGGGCCGAGTGCGGGCATAGGAATGTGCTGCGCAATGGTGTCCGCCTTGACCGGGATTCCGGTGCGAGCCGATGTCGCCATGACGGGGGAGATTACTTTACGCGGTGAGGTGTTGGCAATTGGTGGATTGAAAGAGAAGCTCCTGGCAGCGCAACGTGGCGGCATCAAAACAGTGTTGATACCGGAGGAAAACATTAAGGATTTAGTTGAAATTCCTGACAACATCAAGAATAAGCTGGAGATATATCCAGTTAAATGGATTGATCAGGTGTTGGAAAAAGCACTTGAGCGCAATCCGGAGCCACTTCCGGAAAATCCGGACAAGCTGTCAGTGGTTGGTTTAGCTGCAGAAGTCAAGCAGCCAGACGTGGTTTTTGTGACTAAGCATTAAACCGAAATGGTTTTACTGCCGGTATATGACAATACCTGAAATTTTTTCAGTAAGTGCTTGACCAAAGTTACGCAGCCTTGATATAAAGCCGTTGCAGGGCTTTTCCTGTTTTCCAGACCAATAAAACAAAGGGGACTTACGTGAATAAATCTGATTTGATTGACGCAATAGCAAAATCTTCTGATATTTCCAAGGCTGCTGCAGGACGCGCGCTCGATGCAACCGTGGATTCCATCAAAAAAGCCCTGAAAAAGGGAGATACCGTTAGCTTGGTTGGGTTCGGTACATTCAAAGTTGGTAAGCGCGCTGCACGCAATGGCCGCAACCCGCGTACCGGCGAGACCATCAAGATCAAGGCAGCAAAAGTTCCTAAATTTGCCGCTGGCAAAGGCCTTAAAGATGCTGTAAACTAGCGCGCTTTGTCGGGTGCTTAGCTCAGTTGGTAGAGCGTCGCCCTTACAAGGCGAATGTCGGCGGTTCGACCCCGTCAGCACCCACCAGACAAGACAGGCTTCGGAGTGGTAGTTCAGTTGGTTAGAATACCGGCCTGTCACGCCGGGGGTCGCGGGTTCGAGTCCCGTCCACTCCGCCAAATCAAGGCGAACGTAAGTTCGCCTTTTTTCATATCTGCAGTTTGTAGTTTCACATTTTAGGCGATGCGTTATGTTTGATTTTGTTCATGAGAATAAAAAGCTGGTGCAAATCGTACTGCTGTTGATTGTCTTGTCGTTTGCTTTTTGGGGTGTAAATTCATACCGCCAGTCTGGTAACGTCGAGGCGCTTGCTACAGTAAACGGAACGAAAATAAGCTCACAAGAATTTGATAAAGCAATGCGGCGGCAGCAGGGTCAACTACGTCAGGCGTTAGGTGAAAATTTTGACGCCAAGATGTTTGAAACCCCAGAAGCCAGACTGGCTATTCTGGATAACCTGATTAATCAGCGCCTGCTGGTCGAGCAAGCCACGGCTTTCAGGCTGATCGTGACGGATGAGCAGGTTGCCGGAGTAATCAGCAGCATCGGAGCCTTTCAGGATGCAGGCAAGTTTGATAAAAAATTATATGAATCAGTCTTGGCGAGGCAGAACTTGTTGCCTGTGCAATTCGAGGCACAAGTTCGTGATGAGTTAGCGGCGCAACAGCTGCGTGATAGTTATACGCAAAATGGCTTTGCCCCAAACAGCACGACGCAAAGGTTGATTCGAATTAACCAACAGCAGCGTCAAGTCAGGGCAGCAAAAATATTATTTCAGCCTTATATGGCACAAGCCAAAGTGGATGTTGCCGGGCTGAAAAACTACTATGAATCGAACCAAAAAGAATTTCAAGTGCCCGACCAAGTCAGGGTAGAGTACGTGACGTTATCAGTAAATAATTTACTACCTAAAGCGATCGTCAGTGACGAAGATGCCCGTAAATATTACGACGAGCACCGTAATGATTTCGGTATAACAGAACAGCGGCATGCGGCACATATTCTGATTTCTCTCCCTAAAGAAGCACCTCAAGCCGAACAAGATGCTGCAAAGCACAAAGCAGAACAAGTATTGAAATTGGTTAAGCAAGATCCGGCGAAATTTGCGCAGCTGGCCAAGCAATATTCACAAGATACGGGCTCCGCAGCCAATGGAGGCGACCTTGGGTTTTTTGACCGCGGAGCAATGACCAAGTCATTTGATGAAGCTGTTTTTTCACTTAAGCAAGGCGAAATCAGTGAAGTGGTAAGGTCTGATTTTGGTTATCACATCATTAAACTTATTGCTATCAAGCCAGGCCACGTGTCTGAATTTAATGAGAAGAAAAATGAAATCGTTGGTAAATTACGTCTGCAAAAAGCGATGGATATGTATGCTGAACTGGCAGAACAGTTTAGTAGTGCCGTGTATGAACAAAGTGACACTCTGAAGCCCGCAGCGCAGTTGGCCAACGGTAGCGTGGAGCAAAGCGGCTGGTTATCCAAAGGGGATGCCGATCACGGACTATGGACAGTTAAAATGTTACAGGCTATTTTTACTGACGAAGCGATAAAGAACAAACGTAACACGGCCGCTATTGAGGTCGCGCCAAATACTTTATTAGCCGCGCGAGTGGTCGAATATAAATCTGCCAGTGTCCGTCCTCTCAGCGAAGTACAAGATGCCATTCTGCAAAAATTATCCCGTCAACAAGCTACCAAGCTGGCAATTGCGCAAGGTAAAACTGTCCTCGAACAACTGCAAAAGGGAGACAAGCCCGGTTTGCAATGGGGTGCAGTGCAGACAATCAGCTTGGCTCAACATGCTGATATGGATAAGGCTATGGTGCGTCAAATTTTCCGTTCCAACGTAGCCAAGTTACCGCTGTTTATCGGTACAGAAACTGCCGATGGCTATACGCTGGTCAGTGTGGACGCGGTCAATGAAGTGGGAAGCATTGATGACGCCAAGCTCGTCCGTTATGCCCAAGAGTTGCGGCAGTTAACGGGCGAAGAATTGTTCCAGTCATATCTGAACGATGCGAGGCGGCAGGCAAACATCAAAATCAACATGCCACAACTACCGGCAATTGAACCATGAAATTCTGATATTCCCTGGTACGGCGCGCGCAATTATTCTTCGGTAGTGCCTAACGCGGTAGTGTTGAATCCGCCATCCACGTAAGTGATTTCACCCGTGATACCGCTGGCAAGATCACTGCACAAAAATGCAGCCGCATTACCCACCTCTTCAATGGTTACATTCCGTTTGAGCGGTGCATTCTTTGCGTTGTAGCTTAGTAATTTGTTGAAGTCTGCGATGCCTGATGCAGCTAACGTCTTGATGGGACCAGCGGATATGCCATTTACCCGAATTCCGGTGCGGCCTAAATCCATCGCCAGATAACGCACACTGGCTTCCAGGCTGGCCTTGGCCATGCCCATTACGTTGTAGTGCGGCATGGTGCGCACTGCACCCAGATAACTGAGCGTCAGCAGAGAGGCGTTACGTCCTTGCAGCATCGGTAGCGCAGCTTTTGCCATGGCCGGGAAGCTGTAAGCACTGATATCATGCGCGATGCGAAAAGCCTCGCGACTAAAACCATCCAGAAACTCTCCATCCAGCGCCTCGCGTGGGGCAAAACCAATGGCATGCACCAAACCATCAAAGCCGTCCCAATGCTTATTTAAATCGATAAAGAGCCGGTCAATTTCCAGATCGCTGCCGACATCGCATTGAAAAATCAGCTCACTATCAAATTCCTTGGCCAGGCCCAAGAGGCGGCTGCGTACTCGCTCGCCCTGATAAGTAAAGGCCAATTCCGCGCCTTCGCGATGCATGGCCTGTGCAATACCGTAGGCAATGGAGCGGGT
>DASRWN010000122.1:0-5074 GCA_035654595.1 Gallionella sp.
CACCACATCGCAGCGCCATATCCCAACTGGATTTCCATGTCCATAAAAGCCATTTCCTGCTTGTCCTGCGGCACGAAATGTTCGCGGCGCACGCGCTTGAGTAATTCCAGAATGCGCTGTTCCAGTACATCACAGGGGCGAATTTGCTGCTCTATCATGTTGAAGCGCGCTTGTTCCATATCCAGCATTCCTTAATAACTCCCAAATCTTGCATCGGCTAATGTGTATTTCTCGCGCCAGTATAGCAAGGCTACCCGCAGTGGGTACAGCCTTGCTTTTAACCGGCCTTTGCTTTACCTTGCCCGCTTCTGCTGGGGGTCTCCATCATCGTGGAGTGAGATACACCCTTTGAACCTGTACGGGTAATGCCGTCGTAGGGAAGCGTCAGTTTGATGCTTCTTGAATAACTGGGAACATCGCCATGAATGCCAATCCAAAATTTATCGCCCGGAAATTTGTTGCAGAAACTGCTCACGTTGATGCAGCGGCAATTAAGCCGTTGCCCAATTCACGCAAGGTGTATGTGCAAGGCAGCCGTCCCGATTTGCGCGTGCCGATGCGTGAAATCAGCCAAACAGAAACGCCGGATAGCATAGGCGGCGAAACCAATCCATCCATCTATGTATACGATTGTTCCGGCCCCTATACCGATCCTGTTGCGCAAATCGATATCCGTTCTGGTCTGTCCGCGCTGCGCGAAGGCTGGATAAACGAACGCGATGACAGTGAAACGCTGCCACAGCTTAGTTCGGAATATGGGCGACAGCGTTTGAATGATGCGGAACTTGCGGAAATGCGTTTTAACCTGAAACGTGCGCCGCGTCGTGCCAAGCCCGGCAAAAACATGTCGCAGATGCACTATGCTCGTGCCGGCATCATCACCCCAGAAATGGAATATATCGCCATCAGAGAGAACCAGAAAATTGAAGGGCTTTCGCCGATGCTGCTGAAACAACATCCCGGCGAAAACTTCGGCGCGTTCACGCCCCGGCAAATCACACCGGAGTTTGTGCGTACCGAAGTGGCTGCCGGACGCGCCATTATTCCAGTCAACATCAATCACCCCGAAGTCGAGCCAATGATTATTGGACGCAATTTCCTGGTAAAAATCAATGCCAACATCGGCAACTCCGCGTTAGGTTCAAGTATCCAGGAAGAAGTCGAGAAAATGACTTGGGCGATACGCTGGGGCGGCGATACAGTGATGGATTTATCCACCGGAAAACACATCCATGAAACCCGCGAGTGGATTATCCGCAACTCTCCTGTACCCATCGGCACCGTACCGATCTATCAGGCACTGGAAAAAGTCGATGGCAAAGCCGAAGACCTGACTTGGGAAATTTACCGTGACACACTCATCGAACAGGCCGAGCAGGGGGTGGATTATTTCACCATACACGCTGGCGTACTGTTGCGTTATGTGCCGATGACGGCAAAACGCATGACCGGTATCGTGTCGCGCGGCGGCTCCATCATGGCGAAGTGGTGTCTGGCGCATCACAAGGAAAATTTCCTCTACACCCATTTCGAAGACATCTGCGAAATCATGAAGGCTTACGACGTGAGTTTTTCACTCGGTGACGGCCTGCGTCCCGGTTCAATCTACGATGCGAACGACGAAGCGCAGCTTGGTGAATTAAAAACCCTGGGGGAACTCACGCAAATTGCATGGAAGCACGATGTGCAAGTGATGATCGAAGGCCCGGGACATGTACCGATGCACATGATTAAAGAGAATATGGATTTGCAGCTCAAGTGGTGCCACGAGGCACCGTTCTACACGCTCGGCCCGCTGACCATGGACATCGCACCGGGCTATGACCATATCACTTCGGCGATTGGTGCGGCAATGATAGGCTGGTTTGGCACCGCAATGCTGTGCTATGTCACCCCCAAAGAGCACCTCGGTCTGCCCAACAAAAACGACGTGAAGGAAGGCATTATCACCTACAAGATTGCCGCCCACGCCGCTGACTTGGCGAAGGGACATCCCGGTGCGCAAATTCGGGATAACGCTTTATCCAAGGCGCGCTTCGAATTTCGCTGGGAGGACCAATTTAATCTCGGTCTCGACCCGGACAAGGCGCGCGAATTTCATGATGAAACTTTGCCCAAAGACTCTGCCAAGGTCGCACATTTCTGCTCGATGTGCGGGCCGCATTTCTGCTCGATGAAGATCACCCAGGATGTGCGTGACTATGCCGCAAAAGAAGGCCTGGATGAAATTGCCGCGCTGAGCAAGGGCATGGAACAAAAAGCAGTTGAATTTGTGCAGCTGGGTAGCCAGCTGTATCGAAAGACCTAGTATGGATCTGCTGTATTGGAAAGCGTTGATACTGGGTGTCGTCGAAGGACTCACCGAGTTTCTGCCGATCTCTTCCACCGGGCACCTGATACTGGCCGGTGACCTGCTCAACTTCAACGACGAGCGTGGCAAAGTGTTTGAGATCGTGATTCAGTTTGCCGCGATTCTCGCCGTTTGCTGGGAATATCGCGTCAAGTTCGGCGCTGTAGTCAACGGCCTCATGAATAAACAACTGGCGGCGCAACGTTTCACTATCAATCTGTTCGTCGCATTTTTGCCCGCAGCCATTCTCGGACTGTTATTCGCCAGTAAAATCAAACAATATTTATTCGCGCCAGTTCCTGTAGCATTGGCCTTTATTGTTGGTGGTGTAATTATCCTGTGGGCAGAAAAACGCCAGCACACGATACGCATCAACAGCGTGGATGAAATGCGCTGGCAAGACGCCTTAAAAATAGGCTTGGCACAATCACTGGCATTGATACCGGGCACTTCACGTTCTGGCGCCACGATCATAGGTGGTTTGTTGTTTGGTTTATCACGTCAGGCGGCAACCGAATTTTCATTTTTCCTCGCCATCCCCACACTTACAGCCGCAACAGCTTACGAGGTGTTAAAACACCGTGCGTTATTTCATGCGGATGATTTGAGCTTGTTCGCCACAGGAAGTATCGCTTCGTTCATCAGTGCTTTTCTCTGTGTGCGCTGGTTATTGCGCTACATCAGCCGCCATGATTTCAGTTTGTTTGCCTGGTATCGCATCGCGTTTGGCTTGCTGGTGCTGGGCACGGCTTACAACGGTACGGTGCATTGGTCTGCAGCATAAGGCAGTGATTGGCGCCTGAGCCTGATCAGATAGACACTTCTTCCACCGCGAAAAGGCGGCGATGTTCACGTATGGCGTAGCGATCGGTCATGCCAGCGATGTAATCGGCAACCGCACGGGCCGAATCTGATTCAGCTTGCTGTTGAAACTGTGGCGGCAGCAAACGGTTGTCGTCGATGAATACCCGGAACAGGTCAGTGATAATGCGCTGCGCTTTCGCACTCATGCGCATCACACGGTAATGACGGTACAAATTTGTGCGCAAGAAATTTTTCAGGGCGCGCTGCTGCTCGTTCATATCCGAACTGAAGGCAATCATTGGCGGTGCGCCGCGCACTTCTTCAAGCGTAGTTATGACTTGCTTGCCGATGTTACGCTCGCTTTGCTGTATCAGGTCAGACACCAGCGTATTGATCATGCGCCGCACCGTCTCATGCACCATGCGGCGCTCGGGTAATTCAGGATACGCTTGGCGAACCGCGTGCAGATGCTTGCCCACCAATGGCACCTCGGCCAATTGTTCGAGCGTGATCAAGCCGGAACGCAAGCCATCGTCAACATCGTGATTGTTATAGGCGATTTCATCGGCAAGATTGGCAATCTGTGCCTCCAGTGAAGGGCGGCGATTGTGCAAAAATCGTGCGCCTATTTCACCCAATTGCACAGCCTTTTCCGCCGAGCAGTGCTTGAGAATGCCTTCCCGCGTTTCAAAACACAAATTCAACCCGTCGAACGCAGCGTAACGCTCCTCTAGTAGATCGACCACCCGTAACGATTGCAAATTATGCTCAAAGCCACCATAGGGTTTCATGCAGGTGTTCAGCGCATCTTGCCCGGCATGGCCGAATGGCGTGTGTCCCAAATCATGCGCGAGAGAAATTGCTTCGGCAAGGTCTTCATTGAGATGCAATCGACGCGCGATTGAGCGTGCGATCTGCGCAACTTCAATGCTGTGGGTGAGGCGCGTGCGAAATAAATCTCCCTCGTGGTTCACAAACACTTGGGTCTTGTATTCAAGGCGGCGAAATGCGCCAGAATGAATGATGCGGTCACGGTCGCGCTGAAATTCGCTGCGCCCATGAGGTGCGGCTTCGGCTACCTTTCGACCGCGAGTATTACTCTCATTGACTGCATAAGTAGTGAGGTCAGCCATGCACGGCCCCGCGAGGAGGGCGGGCACCAGATGGTCGCGCTACTGCCCCTGCGCAGCAAGCCTGCAAGGTTTGTTGCAACAGCTCCTTTGGCACATCACCATAAACCACAGCACGGCCTATTTCTTTTAACAGTACAAAACGCATCTTGCCGTTTTCCACTTTTTTATCCAGTCCCATCCGCTTGAGATATTCTTCCACCCCCAGATCAGGTGCAATCACCGGGAGTTTGGCGCGTTCAAGCAATTTCCTGACGCGCAGCACATCTTGCCCACTTATCCAGCCGAGGCGTTGCGACAAATCCGCCGCCATGACTGTCCCTGCCGCAACCGCTTCGCCGTGCGTCCATACGCCATAACCCATACCCGATTCTATCGCATGACCGAAGGTGTGCCCCAAATTCAACAACGCACGCTCACCGCTTTCGCGTTCATCCGCAGCCACCACTTCGGCCTTGTTCTGACAACTGCGCTGTATGGCATATCGCAACACGGCAGCATCACGCGCCAACAACTTGTCCATATTCTGCTCGAGCCACTCAAGAAATGGCAGGTCCCTTATCAAACCGTATTTAATGACCTCAGCAATCCCGGCAGAGAGTTCTTTGTCCGGCAAAGTATTCAAGGTGTCCGTGTCAGCCATGACCAACTGCGGCTGGTAGAACGCGCCTATCATGTTTTTACCGCGCGCATGATTGATACCGGTCTTTCCGCCCACCGAGGAATCAACTTGCGCGAGCAGTGTGGTCGGTATTTGTATGAACGGTACACCACGTAAATAAGTTGCGGC
>DASRWN010000123.1:0-9975 GCA_035654595.1 Gallionella sp.
AGAGCTTTGTGCGGGATATTAACGCTGACACCGACGATGCGGCGATTGTGCGTACCATTATCGGGATGGCTAATAACCTGGAGCTGGAGGTGATTGCCGAGGGGGTGGAGAAGATGCAGCAGCGTGATTTCCTGGAGCAGAACGGTTGCCATCTCTATCAGGGGTATCTGTTCGGGAAGCCAGTGCCGATCGAGGGGTTTAGAATCTGAAAAAATCGGCGCTACTGGTAGCGCAGTGCCTCGATGGGATCCAGTTGTGCCGCTTTACGCGCCGGGTAAAAACCGAAGAACACTCCAACTGCCGCCGCCACGCTGAATGCGACCAGTGCCGAACCGCCCGAGATGATCACCGCAGTTTGGGTGATGGCGTTGGCGAGCAGCGCGCCACCAATGCCGACCAGCAGGCCAATCAAGCAGCCTGCCAGCGAGATGATGATGGCCTCAAGCAGAAATTGCAGCAGGATGTCGTGCTCGCGTGCGCCAATGGCAAGGCGGATACCGATTTCACGGGTACGTTCGGTGACTGAAACCAGCATGATATTCATGATGCCAATACCGCCTACCAGCAGTGAAACCGAGGCGATTGCGCCAAGCAATAACGACATGGTACGGGTGGTTTCTGCAGCCGAATCCGCTACCGCAGTGAGGTTGCGCAGAAAAAAATCGTTGTCTGCATCGTCGCGCAGCCGGTGCCGCTGACGCAACAGTCCAGTCATGGATTTTTCCAGACTTGGCATGACTTCGAGCGTCTCTGCCTGAACCATGATCATGCGCACCGACCCTGCGAATTGGTTGCCGAATATCTTGCGTTGTGCGGTAGTGAGCGGAATGATGATGGTGTCGTCCTGATCCCGTCCGTCCAGACTTTGCCCCTTGCTGCCCAGCACACCCATTACCACGAATGGACTTTGCTTGATGCGGATAGTCTTGCCAACCGGATCGATGTCGCCAAACAGATTTTGCACGACTGTTTTGCCAAGCAGCGCGACACGGGTGGCAGAGCGCACATCCGAGTCGGCGAACGGATAGCCGGATGCTATCGTCCAGGAGCGCGCATCGAAATAGGACGGCGTGGTGCCGAACACCGAGGTATTCCAGTTATTCGGTCCGTAGATAATCTGGGCATTGCCAAAGATAAGCGGCGCAACGGTTTGCACACCGGGTAATTCGGTGATGGCGTCCGCATCGCTGACATTCAGCGTATATCCGCCGCCACTGGCAGATCGGATCCCGCCTGAGCTGGGCGAGCCGGAAAGCACGATGAACAAGTTGCTGCCCATCGCGCTGATACTTTGACTGACAGCGAATTGCGCGCCTTGTCCCACTGCCATCATCAACACCACTGCGCCGACTCCAATCACCATCCCAAGCATAGTCAACAGCGTGCGCAAACGATTTGCACCCATCGCGCGCCAAGCCTCTCCGAGCATCGCCAATATCATGCGCTTGCCTCAGCGTGCAGCGATGCGGTAGCGTGATCGCTGACAATGCGTCCGTCAAGGAAGCGTACCTGGCGTTTGGCATGTGTGGCTATGTCGGGTTCGTGCGTCACCAGCACGATGGTAATTCCCTCGCGGTTGAGTGCCTCGAACAGTGCCATGATTTCTTCGCTGGTATGGCTGTCAAGGTTACCGGTCGGCTCGTCGGCAAGAATCAAGCGCGGATGATTCACCAGCGCGCGGGCAATCGCAACGCGTTGTTGTTGTCCGCCAGAAATCTGGCTGGGCAGTGAAGACAGATAGCTTTCCAGGCCAACCTTGGCAAGCATTTCACGCCCGCGTTGGCGGCGTTCCTCGTGTTGCGTGCCAGCGTAAATGAGTGGCAGGGAGACGTTATCGAGTAACGACATGCGCGGCAGTAAATTGAAGCCCTGAAAAACAAATCCGATGGTGCGGTTGCGTAATAAGGCCAGCGCATCTTTGTCCAGTTCCGCCACGTTGCGGCCAGCCAGCGCATAGTGTCCGGCACTGGGCCTGTCCAGGCAACCGAGGATGTTCATGAAGGTGGATTTGCCTGACCCGGACGGCCCCATGATGGCAACAAATTCGCCGGAAGTGATATTCAGATTGACATCTTTCAGTACCGGGAAAAGTCCCGCCGTGGTGTGGTAAGACTTGTACAGTGCCTGGATATCGATAACGTCATCGCTCATCAGAACAACCTCATGCGTGGTCCGCTACCGTTGGTGCTGGTTGTGTCACTGGCTTGGACATCGGCGATGATCAGTTGATCGCCGACCTTGAGTTCACCACTGACAATTTCAGTATTGCGATTATCGGTAATGCCGAGTGTTACAGCGACAGCCATCGGTTTGCCGTTGCGCAGCACGTAGATCGTGCCTGAATAAGCATCCTGTTTGCGCTTGCCAGCATCGCGCTTTTCATCCGGCTTGGCGGATGCCGGATCAGACGGCTTGTAGCGCAGCGCGGCATTGGGTACCAGTAATGCATCATGTCGTTGCGCCACGATGATGCTGACATAAGCCGTCATGCCCGGTAGTAATATCTTTTCCGGGTTGTCCACTGCAATCACGACGTCGTAGGTGACAACATTCTGCACCGTGGTCGGGTTGAGGCGCAATTGTTTGACCTCGGCCGTGAATGATCGATTCGGAAAAGCGTCCACGTTGAAACGCACTGTCTGTCCGACACGGATGTTGCCGATATCCGCTTCAGCAAAACTTGAATCAATCTGCATTTTGGACAGATCTTGCGCGATCTGGAACAGAGTGGGGGTCTGAAAACTTGCCGCAACGGTTTGCCCGATATCGATGTTACGTGCAACCACCACGCCGGAAACGGGTGAACGTATTACCGAATAGGCGAGATTCGCTTTATCTCTGTCCAGCTGCGCACGGCTTGTCTGTAGTTGAGCCTGTGCCGCTTTTTTGGCTTGCACACTGGTGTCCAGGTCTTGCTGAGAGATGTATTCCTGGGCAAAAAGTTTGCGCGCGCGCGCCTCGTTGGCATCGGCAAGATCGAGTGTGGCGGCAGCGCTTGCGACATTGGCTTGGCTCTGTTTGACCTGGGCAGAGAACAGCGCATCATCCAGCTCCATCAAAATCTGACCTTGCGCTACTTTGCTGTTGAAATCTACATAGAGTTTTTTCACCGTGCCGGAAACCTGCGTGCCCACATTTACCAATATCACCGGGTTGAGTGTGCCGTTTGCCGACACACTTTGGTTAAGCTCGCCTTTTTCCACTGTTTGCAGTTTGTAACGCTGTTCGGGAGTTTTGCCTGTGCTTAAATAATAGCCGCCAGTCGTTGCGACCAGAATGGCGACAGTAAGTAAAAGCAGGACTGGTTTGCGCAACTGTTTTTTCATGGTTTATCCATTACCTTGGTTGAGTTTCTGCTATCCGCAAAAGATTGCAACAAACCTGCGTCCAGATTGCCGATTGCCTGCCCGAGCGTGGCGCGCGAGATATTCCAGTTGAACGTTGCCTGGATACGTTGCTGACGCGCGCTGGCCAGTGCGCTTTGTGCGTTCAGCAAATCCAGTATGTTGCCCACGCCGGCTTTATAGCGGCCCAGTGCGACATTTTCCGATTCGCTGGCACTGGCCAATAAATCGGCGCTGCTGCGTAATGTTTGTGTTGCGGTAGTCAGGTTCTGGTATGCCGTCCATACATCCAGTGCGATCTGCAAACGCAGTTGTTCAAACTGGGCATTTTTTACTCCGACTTGTTCGTTGGCAGAGCGGATTTGATAAGTGGATGCGTAACCCGAGAAAATCGGGATATCGAGGCTAAAGCCCACTAAAGTATCGTGCGTGTCGATGCCATTAAAATTTTGGTGGTTGCTTGACGCATTGAGCGAGATGGTCGGCTTGCCCGCGGCGCGAACTGCATCCGCATTTGCCTTGGCCGCAGCCACCTGTGCTCCGGCAGCGAGCAGATCCGGACGCTGCCGACGCGCTTCTTCGATCAGCGCGTTGACATCGGCCTCGAACCCCGGGTTGATGTCAGCCGAGGAACCGACAACCAATGGCACATTCTGATTGGCGTCACGCCCCAGCGCATTCGCCAGAACGCCTTGTGCATTTTTTACGCTGCCTGCCGCGCTGATACGGTTCAAGGTGGCTTGTGAATAGGCGGTCTGCGCTTGTAATTTATCGGCGGGCGTCGCTACACCTGCGGCATAGCGGGCCTGCGCGGCGGCCAGGCTTTCAGCCGCGGCGCGTTCTGATTCCACTGCCGCGTCCAATGCGGCTTGAGTCGCCCGCACCTGATAAAAAGCCTGCACAGCAGAGAGAAAAACCGTTTGTATGATGCTGTCTTGTGTGGCGCCGGCGGCGGCAAGTAACTGGCGGGCATTTTCCAGATTGGCGTCGCGCGCACCAAAATCATAAAGCAGATAAGACAGGGTTATGCTCGCATCGCGCTGATTGCCTCCGCTGAGATTGTGGTCAGCCGAGATGCTGGCATTCACGCTGGGCAAATAAGCTGCCTGATTAACGCCAACCTGTGCCGCCTGGATACGCGAATTTTGCCACGCCACGCGTGTCTGCGGGTTGTCGCATAACGCGATATTTACTACATCAAGCAGGTTGAGTGGGTTGCCCGGTATTTGCTTGGGGCAGGGATCATTGCTGCCATTATTTGCAAACAGGGCGGGTTGACGTGGCACCCGCGCCTCGGTGTGGAACGGGTCGGCATTTTCTTGTGCAGTGGCCAGACTGCTACACGAGAGCAGTGCACAGATGGTAAGGCGTTTAAGATGAGCAGTCACGAAAGATGCAAAATATTTTGACATGGGTGGCAAGTATCGGCGATTCGGGTTGCCCGGACAATGTTTGTTTTGTAAGGAAATATTTATTTGTAAAAAAATATTTACATGCCAGATTGTCCCTAACCGGGTGGTAATTTGGTTATTCGTACAGATAGCCAGTTCTCGGGCACGCTAAAACTGAACCCGCCGCCGGGCGTATTTAATCTGTTGAGTCCGCTATGCGTTTAATGCTAAAATGCGCGCCGCTTTGGGGTAACCCGGGCAAATTTCCCGCTCGCACAAGTTGGGGTGCTCTTCGGAGTCAAGCTGGCGAGTGGTAGTTCCTAACCCTTAACGATTGGAGTCATCATGGCAGTCACTATGCGTCAAATGTTGGAGGCGGGGGTTCATTTCGGCCATCAGACCCGTTTCTGGAATCCCAAAATGGCACCGTTTATTTTCGGTCACCGCAATAAAATTCACATCATCAACTTGGAAAAAACCGTCACCCTGTTCGCCGAGGCTGAGGCCTTCGTGCGCAAGTTATCCGCTAAAAAAGGCGCGATTCTGTTTGTCGCGACCAAGCGTCAGGCGCGTGATATTCTCCAAGAAGAAGCCGTGCGTGCCGATTCACCTTTCGTAAATTATCGCTGGTTGGGCGGCATGCTGACCAACTATAAAACCGTGCAGCAATCAATTAATCGTTTGCGCGAACTGGAAGCGATGACCCTGGATGGCACGGCGGAAAAAATTTCCAAAAAAGAAGCGTTAATGATGAAACGTGAACTGGAAAAATTGAATCGTAGTCTGGGTGGCATCAAGGATATGAAGGGCTTGCCAGCCGCATTGTTCGTTATAGATGTCGGTTATCAGAAGGGCGCAATTGTTGAAGCGCAAAAACTGGGCATCCCGGTCATTGGTATTGTTGATACCAATAATTCTCCGTTGGGCGTGGACTTTGTGATTCCCGGCAATGACGACTCTACCCAAGCGATCCGTCTTTATGCGCGCGGCATTGCCGATGCGGTGCTGGAAGGTCGTAATCAGGCTCTGAATGAATTGATTGAACAAGTTTCTGAAGAAGTTATTTGAAGTTGATCAAGGGTGCAAAAAGGGGCGTCAGCCCCTTTTTTTGTAAGTAATTTTATGGAGTAAATGATGGCAGAAATTACCGCAAGTATGGTCAAGGAACTGCGCGAAGCAACCGGCCTCGGCATGATGGAATGTAAGAAGGCGCTGGTTGAATCCGATGGTGATTTCAAGGCGGCTGAAGAACAGTTGCGTATCAAGAGCGGCGCCAAGGCGAGCAAAGCCGCTTCACGTGTGACAGCAGAAGGCGTAGTGAGCGCCTTCATCGCAGCAGATGGCAAGAGTGGCACGGTGGTGGAAGTGAACTGTGAAACCGATTTTGTGGCAAAAAATGCGGACTTCGCTGCGTTCGCAAAAAATATCGCCGAGACCGTGACCAAGCAGAATCCGGCTGATCTGGCCGGACTGTCGGGGTTGGTTATCGCAAATGGCTCTGACAGTGTTGAAGAAACTCGCAAGGCGTTGGTCATGAAGCTGGGCGAAAACATCAGTGTGCGTCGCTATGAGCGCTATGTAACCACCGGCGGGAAATTGTCCAGTTATCTGCATGGTAGCAAGATTGGTGTGCTACTCAATTACACCGGCGGTGATGAAACGTTGGGTAGGGATCTGTCCATGCATATTGCTGCGAGCAAACCCAAATCCATCGATGCTTCCGGCGTGAATCCGGCGGATATCGAAACCGAACGCCGCATTGCCATTGAAAAGGCGCGTGAAGCCGGCAAGGCGGACGCGATGCTGGAAAAAATTGCCGAAGGCACGGTACAAAAATTCCTTAAGGAAGTCACCTTGCTTGGTCAGGTGTTCGTCAAAGCAGAAGACGGCAAGCAGACTGTAGAGCAACTGCTCAAAAGCAAAGGCGCATCTGTTACGGCATTCCAGATGTTCGTGGTGGGTGAAGGGATTGAAAAAAAGGTTGAAGATTATGCCGCTGAAGTGGCGGCGACGATTGCCGCGGCTCAAGTTTGATGAGCATGAGTACACCTGCCTATAAACGGATTCTGCTCAAGCTGAGCGGTGAAGCGCTGATGGGCGATGACAGCTACGGTATCAATCGCGAGGTAATCGAACGTATCGTGGCTGAGATTGCGGAAGTGGCGGGAATGGGTGTGCAGG
Organism: Gallionella sp.; assembly: GCA_035654595.1. Taxonomy (GTDB): domain Bacteria; phylum Pseudomonadota; class Gammaproteobacteria; order Burkholderiales; family Gallionellaceae; genus Gallionella. The sequence continues at coordinate 6,917 of DASRWN010000123.1, forward strand.
TGGCGATTGTGATTGGCGGCGGTAATATCTTCCGCGGTGTTGCTCCGGCTGCGGCTGGTATGGACAGGGCGACCGCCGATTATATGGGCATGCTGGCCACGGTGATGAATTCGATGGCGCTGCAGGATGCAATGAAACGAGCCGGTCTGGATTGTCGCGTGCAGTCCGCATTGAATCTGGAACAGGTTGCCGAACCTTTTATTCGTAACAAGGCATTACGTTATCTGGAAGAGGGTAAAGTAGTAATTTTTGCTGCGGGTATCGGTAGCCCGTTCTTTACCACGGACACTGCCGCCGCTTTGCGTGGTGTGGAAATGTCCGCCGAGGTGGTGATCAAGGCGACCAAGGTGGATGGTATTTATACCGCCGACCCGAAGAAAGACCCGCACGCGATCCGCTATCAAAGCCTGAGCTTTGATGAGGCAATCAGCAAGGATCTTAAAGTGATGGATGCCACCGCGTTGACCTTGTGCCGTGATCAGAAACTGCCGATTATTGTATTCAACATTTTCAAGGTCGGCGCACTGAAACGTGTGGTGTCGGGCGGGGCGGAAGGCACGTTGGTGCGGGTCGACTAGATCAGGGGATAACCATGATTGCTGAAATTAAAAAAATCACCGAACAAAAAATGCAGAAGTCGCTGGATGCGCTGAAGGCCGATTTGGGCAAGGTACGCACCGGACGTGCACATACCGGCTTGTTGGATCATGTCACGGTAGATTATTACGGCAGTCCAACACTGGTGACGCAGGTTGCCAATATCACTTTGATCGACGCGCGCACCATCGGTGTTCAGCCTTGGGAGAAAAACATGGTTGGACCGGTAGAGCGTGCCATACGTGACTCTGATCTGGGTTTGAATCCGTCCGCCAGCGGAGACATGATTCGCGTGCCAATGCCCATGTTGACTGAAGAACGTCGCAGGGATTTGATCAAAGTGATTAAGGTCGAGGGTGAGAATGCAAAAATTGCACTCAGAAATATTCGTCGTGACGCTAATCACGCTCTCAAGGAGGCGCTCAAAAATAAACAGATTGCTGAAGATGAAGAGCGGCGTTTACAGGATGACGTGCAAAAATTGACTGACCGTTTTGTCGCTGAGATAGACAAGGCGTTAGTCACCAAAGAAGCTGATTTAATGGCAGTCTAGCGCAGCGCGCAAAACTGCTGCGCTCGGCATAACTGTGTTGCTCAAGGTCTAAAAATGCTCATTTACTTACGTGTAAACTCCGCTTTTTTGCCCTTTCGCGCCTTGTTATGCCATCGCTCGCGACGTTTTTCGCCGCCGCGTTAACACCTATTTCATATGTCGCCTTCCCTCCCTAGTTCTACTCGCATCATTCCCGACATAGCAGCCGTCCCGCGCCATATTGCGATCATTATGGATGGTAACGGGCGCTGGGCAAAACAGCGCTTCATGCCCCGTGTAGCAGGACATCAGCGTGGTGTCGAAGCGTTGCGCGAGGTGGTAAAGGCGTGTCATGAGTTGGGCGTAAAATATCTGACGGTATTTGCTTTCAGCAGTGAAAATTGGCGTCGTCCGGCAGATGAAGTTTCTTTTTTGATGGCGCTGTTCCTGAAGATGCTGGAACGCGAAGTGGCTAACCTGCATCGCAATAACATTCGCGTAAAAATTATTGGCGACCGCAGTCGTTTTGACGAAAAACTAAAACAGACCATGCACGATGCCGAGCAGCTGACCGCAGCCAACAGCACATTTACGCTGACCGTTGCCGTCAATTATGGTGGACGTTGGGACGTGATGCAGGCCGTGCAAGCTATGCTCAAAGCTCATTCTGAGCTGGCGCATGGTTTCGGCGAAGAAGATTTGTCTCCGTATCTTTCCATGAGTGATGCGCCAGAGCCGGATTTATTTATCCGTACCGGCGGAGAGCAGCGCGTCAGCAATTTCATGCTCTGGCAGCTTGCTTATACCGAGCTATATTTTACCGATACTTTGTGGCCGGCCTTTGGCCGCAGCGAGTTGCAAACGGCGATCGCCTCTTATCAAAAACGCGAACGGCGTTTTGGCCGGACCAGTGAACAGCTGTCAAATAAATCCGGGTCGGGAAAAGAAAATGCTTAAATCGCGCGTGATTACCGCAGTTATTTTGTTGCTGCTATTTCTGTCGGCATTGTTCACTCTGCCGGACACGGGCTGGACGATCCTGATCTGCGTCATTGTGCTGCAAAGCGCTTCGGAGTGGTCGCGCTTGGCTCAATTCAGTGCCAAATATGCCAATGCATTCTGGTGGCTGACTTTATTGATATGGTTGGGATTGATCTGGTTTGATGATAGCCAGGCTGCAGAGCAAAAAATGTTCGCGCATATTTTCTTTTATGCTTTATCAGCCATTTTATGGCTGGCGATTGTGCCCGCCTGGTTGCTGGCAGGCTGGCAGGTCAAGCGCCCTTTATTGATGGTGCTGGTCGGTTGGGCGGTGTTGATTCCAACTGGTTTGGCAATGCTGGATTTACGCCTTGATCATCCCTGGTGGTTGTTGGGCATCATGTCGCTGGTGTGGGTGGCGGATATTGCGGCCTATTTCGCCGGACGGAGATTCGGCAAAAACAAGCTTGCGCCGATGATCAGTCCGGGCAAGACTTGGGAAGGGCTGGTAGGCGCAATGCTGGGCGTATCTGTTTGCATTGTGCTGGTATGGGCTTTCAGCCCTTATGCCGATCAGTATGTGTTGCTGCCCAGCTTGCTGTTGGCGGGCTGCTGCTGGGTAGGACTGGCAGTTATCGGTGATTTGTTTGAATCTGCGATCAAGCGCCAGGCAGGTGTGAAAGATAGTGGTGCATTGCTGCCCGGGCATGGCGGATTGCTGGACCGTATCGACGCGCTAACCTCCACTCTGCCGATTGCTGCGCTGGCGATGCTGTTACAGCGTTTGAGCTAATGTTGGTTGCTATATAAATACTTTGATTCAGCTAGGGGGGCGTATGCCGAAAATCATCAGTAAAGAAGCTATTAAACGCAGAAAATATTGGGTGGGTGAAATTCGGAAGCTCAGCGGTAATTTTGGTGATGATTCTGATCGCCTCGAGGCAGAGTT
>DASRWN010000124.1:0-13008 GCA_035654595.1 Gallionella sp.
CAACTGTAACGTGTCGTACTCAGTTGAGCAAGATTTCTGAGATTTTTCTTCAACAATATTTTGCTAACTTGCCAATACAAAAGAGTATTTCTGTTTATGCACAAAATCTGTGAATAACTTTGTGGATATATCCTGGTATTCGCGCTTTAATGCAGCGCGTAATATAGGCTCTGGTTGTGCTGCCCGTTTTTTATCTATTAAATATCTTAATATAAATAGATACTTACTGTAAGTTGAAGATTTTGTTAACGGGCTGTCTGATGAGGCGTGGCGAATTTACTCGGTTTGTGGATTATTTCGAGATGTCAATATGTATTTCGATAATTTTTTAGAAGAAAAAAATCGTGTGTTGCGTGTTGCGGAACTCAATTTTGCAATCAAGCAGTTACTGGAAAGCAACGTTCCTTTGCTGTGGGTGCGCGGTGAAATTTCCAATTTGGTGAAGGCCGCTTCCGGGCACTGGTATTTCGCACTTAAAGACGATCAGGCGCAGGTTCGTTGTGTGATGTTCCGGCATAAAAACCAATTATTAAATACCCCAATCAATAATGGCCAACAGGTTGAAGTGCTGGCTGTGGCAACGCTTTACGAGCAGCGCGGTGATTTTCAGCTCACCGTCGAGCAGATCCGCCCGGCAGGACTGGGAATACTGTATGAACAATTCGAGCGACTGAAACAATTATTGGAAAGCGAAGGCTTGTTTGCCGCTGCACGAAAACGTGCTTTGCCTTTGTTTCCTGCTTGTGTTGGCATAATCACCTCGCCACAGGCTGCCGCGCTTAGAGATGTGCTTGCTGTTTTGCGCCAGCGCTTGCCTGGTGTACCCATAGTGCTTTATCCAACCCCGGTTCAAGGCGTAGGCAGTGCGGAAAAAATCGCTCAGGCCATCCGGCTGGCTAATCAACGTGCGGAATGTGAAGTGCTGATTGTGTGTCGCGGTGGCGGCAGTATCGAAGACCTGTGGGCATTCAATGAAGAGGTGGTGGCGCGCGCCATGGCTGCGAGCACAATTCCCATTGTGAGTGGAGTGGGGCATGAGACCGATTTTACGATTGCCGATTTTGTTGCCGATGAACGCGCTCCGACTCCCACTGCGGCAGCGCAACGCGTCGTGCCGGATCGCCATGCCTTATTGAGAGAGCTGCGTGACAAGGCGCAACAACTTGGCCGTGCACAGCGCAACCGATTACAGAATGCCATGCAGGCTGTGGACTATTTACAGCGCAGGGCAGTGCATCCCGCGCAACAGTTGCAACACCAGGCGCAACGTCTAACCCAGCTACAGCGGCGTATGCAGCGCGCTTTTGCTTATCGCGGGCAGCAGCAACACTGGCAATGGCAAGCGCTGGTGCAGCGGTTACGCCACACAATGCGCGCAAGGCAAACGCAAAACGTCAGCCGGGTGGAAAATATCGCACAAAACCTGTTGTTGGTCAGCCCGCAACATGTTCTGCGGCGTGGCTATAGTTTGGTACAAGACGCTCATGGCGGTGTCGTGTCCAATGTCGAGAAGTTGCGGATAGGTGCGGAATTGCGCATCACCTTTGCGCAGGGCTGGGGGCGCGCTGAGTTGAAGGACAAAGGCCAGACCAGTTAGAATCTCCGCACGCTGTTTAATTCTTCGGTGCTATTTGCCAGAAACCCACAAATGAAATTGCTTCTGGTCGCCACAACCTTTTCCCCTGAATGATGAATCTAATCCCAAGCAAACAAATCGGCTGGTTACTGGTTGCACTTGCACTGATCTGGTTTGCCAATCTGGAATACCGCACACTGATTAAACCAGACGAAGGCCGCTACGCCGAAATTCCGCGCGAGATGGTGGTGAGCGGCGATTGGGTTACGCCACGCTTGAACGATCTTAAATATTTCGAAAAGCCGCCCTTGCAATATTGGGCAACCGCTACCGCTTACACGCTTTTCGGCGAACATCAATGGACCTCGCGCCTGTGGACCGGGCTGACCGGCTTTGCCGGAATTTTGCTGGTGTGGTTCGCCGGGCTACGCTTGTTCGGGCGTGAGGCAGCGGGCTATGCCGCGTTGCTGCTCAGTAGCAGCTTGCTATACATCTTGATGGGACATATCAATACGCTCGATATGGGCGTTACTTTTTTTCTCACCTTGAGCGTCGTTGCACTATTGATTGCGCAGCAGAACAATGAGAACCGGCGTGGCCGCTGGATGTTGCTGGCATGGGCGGCCATCGCATTTGCGGTGTTGAGTAAAGGATTGATGGGACTGGTGTTACCGGGCACTGCTTTGTTTATCTACGCTGTTGCGCAGCGCGACTTCAGCGTGTTCAAACGCATGCACTGGTTAGCGGGTCTGGCAGTATTCCTGTTAATCACCGCGCCGTGGTTTTACCTGGTCATGAAAGCCAATCCGGAGTTTTTCCAGAAGTTTTTTATTTATGAACACTACACGCGCTTTACCACCAAGGATTTAGGGCGCTATCAACCCTGGTATTACTTCATTCCAATTTTATTGGTGGGCGCGTTGCCTTGGACGGTATTGATGCTCGATACCCTGTTACGCACCTGGCGCGACAGCACGTTGCCAAAAAAGATATTCAACCCGCAGCGCTTTTTGTTGATATGGGCGGTGTTTATTTACGTGTTCTTTTCCATCTCCGGTTCCAAGCTGCCTTCTTATTTATTGCCGATGCTGCCGACGCTGGCTTTGCTGATGGGCAAGCACATCGCCGAAATGCGTGAGCGCAGGTTGTTCTGGCAGATTGTGCCTGTCGTGCCAGTCACGTTGTTTGTGCTGTGGGCGGCGACGAATGTGGGCAAATTTGCCGACACGCCAAATCAGACCGAGTTATATCCCAATTACGCCGTGTGGCTGGTGGTCGCATCACTTGTTTCATTGTTGGGCTTGCTGGCGGGCATGCTGCTGTTGTGGCGCGCGAAAAAATTACCCGCCATCGCAACACTCGCCTTGAGTGCCCTGCTGGCTGCGCAAATCGGGCTGTCCGGATATAACACCATCGCGCGTGAACGTTCTGCCAAGCATATCGCTGAGGCAATACGTGCTGAAGTAAAACCGAACGTGCCGTTCTATTCAGTGCTCACCTATGAGCAAACCTTGCCGTTTTATTTGCAGCGCACCTTTACCCTGGTGCAATTTCAGGATGAAATGGCGTTTGGCATCAAACAAGAACCGCAACGCTGGGTTCCCACTGTGGCGGAATTTGCCAAAATCTGGGCGGCACAGCCTGAGGCATTTGCCATCATGCCAGTGTATGCTTACGTGCTGTTGCAACAACAGGGTTTAGCCATGAAGATTATTTTTGAAGACCGGCAACATATCGTGATTAAAAAACCATGAGCCTGGTCAGCCTGAGTCTAATTATCGTCGGCGTATTGTTGAACGTCGTCGCGCAACTGTTAATCAAGGCCGGGACGAATGCGGTCGGCTATTTTGAATACAGCCGTGACAACATTCTGCCCATCGGCTGGAAGCTGGCAACTGATTTTCATATCATCGGCGCACTGGGCTGCTATGTGCTCAGCGTCGTGATCTGGGTGCTCGCGTTGTCGCGTGTGCAGGTCAGCATCGCCTACCCACTCTTATCACTGGGCTATGTGGTCAATGCGGTTGCGGCGTGGTACCTGTTCAACGAATCGTTCAACCCGGCCAAGGTGATTGGGATGGGGGTGATCATACTTGGCGTAATCATCATCTCGCGGGCTTAAAATTCAATTTTCGTTGCTATGCTGCGTTGCTTACAAAAAATTACTCCTTACATATTACAAATATGCTGCGTCGAAATTTTTTACTCGCGCCTTGCCTAGCTTATAACCAGCCACTTGGCTGCCGTTTTGAGGTGGCCTAGTGGAATGGCTAGTAGGTTCATCAGAAAATTGAATTTTTAGAGGTACTCGTACAAATAACATAAATGGACAATTTTTTTCTTCCTTTTTCTCGCCCGACCATAGACGAAGCGACCATCGCCTCGGTGGCGGACGTGCTGCGCTCCGGCTGGATCACCAGCGGCCCCAAAGTACAGGAATTCGAAAAAAAACTTTCGGATTATTTCGGCGGACGTCCGGTGCGCACTTTCAACTCCGGCACCTGCACCATGGAGATTGCGCTGCGCATCGCGGGCATCGGCGCGGGCGACGAAGTCATCACTACACCCATCTCCTGGGTGGCTACGGCCAATGTGATCCTTGAAGTGGGCGCCACGCCTGTATTTGCGGACATCGACCCCGTCACGCGCAATATGGATTTGGACAAAGTCGAAGCCGCCATTACCCCGCGCACCAAGGCGATTCTCCCGGTGTATCTGGCCGGCAAGCCAGTGGACATGGACAGGCTGTATGCCATTGCAGCAAAACACAAACTGCGCGTCATCGAAGACGCCGCGCAAGCGATGGGTTCGAGTTGGCGCGGCAAGCCCATCGGCTCGTTCGGCGATTTTGTCTCGTTCAGTTTTCAGGCCAACAAAAACATCACCACGTCCGAAGGCGGCTGCCTGGTGCTGAACAACGCAGAAGAAGCCACGCTCGCGGAAAAATATCGACTGCAAGGCGTGACGCGCAGCGGCTGGGACGGCATCGAAGTGGACGTGCTGGGCGGCAAATACAACATGACCGACATCGCCGCCGCGATAGGCTTGGGACAGTTCGCAAAGCTGGACGCCATCACCGCGCAGCGGCGCAAACTGGCAAAACATTATTTCGCCACGTTGGGTAAAGATTTTGAAGCGCAAACCGGTGCGCAATTACCGCCTGCGGAATTTGAATCGACTAACTGGCACCTGTTCCAGATCGTGCTGCCGGAACGCATCACCCGTCCCGAGTTCATGGAAAAAATGAAAGCGCACAACATCGGCATCGGCTTCCACTACGCATCTATACATCTGTTCAAGTTGTATCGCGCGCTGGGCTTCAAGGAAGGCATGTTTCCGGTCGCCGAGCGCATCGGCAAGCAGATCGTGTCGTTGCCGATGTTCGCGGCGATGAATGAAGGCGATGTCGAACGTACGTGTGTGACAATGATTGAAGTCCTAGCATAGACATCGAGCTTCCGAATTTACCATGAGCGACGACGAATTGCCCCCTCATTTGCTTACCCGGGCAGTTAAATCTGGCAGAGAATTTGGCTGGCGACAGGAAGACTTTCTAGTTGCTCTGCATGAAGCCGCTTTAGAAGGCTTCGCGTGCATTGGCGGGCAGTTTCAATATGCCCTGCCCGATGGAGCTTGTGAGCTGTATTGGTTGAACGCAGACTCTTTACCACATACGCCTAGCGAGTCGTGGTGGTCTTATGTGAAACGAAGCGAAGAAGAAGTGAAAAAAGGTTACGAATTATTATTACGCACAATTAACTTTGATGCAGAAGTAAACAAATTTGACTTCCTCAGAGAGAAAATAGCGGGAGGAATATCTTTGGACGAATATCTGATTTTTATAGCCTACTTCAAGAGTTCGCATGGGGTGCAGTAAACAATGAACATTGCGTCTTAAGGTATCTCAATTTCGCTAACCCTGTTCTCATGCTGTAAAATGACGCCCTATGGGAACCTCTAGAAATTCACTTTTGCGGGATGAAGCGCAAGGAGCCGCGCGGCGAATGATGAGACATACCTTGTTGGTAGGCGAGGAATGAGCGAGCACGCGACACCGCGATTCGCCTGCATAATGAATTTATGATGAGTACACCCAATCTTTCCGTCGTCATCCCCGTCTATAACGAGGAGCAAGGCTTGCAGTCCTTGTTCGATCGTCTGTATCCGGCGCTGGACAAGCTCGGCATCGCATACGAGATCGTATTCATCAACGACGGCAGCCGCGACCGTTCTGCCGCCATATTGCGCGAACAATTCCAGAAACGTCCCGATGTGACGCGGGTGATTTTGTTCAATGGAAATTTCGGCCAGCACATGGCGATCATGGCGGGCTTTGAGCAAAGCCGTGGGCAGCACGTGGTGACGCTGGACGCGGATTTGCAAAACCCGCCGGAAGAAATCGGCAAGCTGCTTGCCAAGATGGACGAGGGTTTTGATTACATCGGCTCCATCCGCAAACAGCGCAATGATAGCTGGTGGCGGCATGTGGCTTCGCGCGCCATGAACGGTCTGCGCGAACGCATCACCCACATCAAGATGACCGACCAGGGCTGCATGTTGCGCGCCTATGATCGCCATATCATCGACGCCATCAACAGTTGCAAGGAAGTGAATACTTTTGTTCCGGCGCTGGCCTATACCTTTGCGCGCAAACCTGCCGAGGTGGTGGTGGAACACGAGGAGCGCGCGCAGGGCGAATCAAAATATTCGTTGTATAGCTTGATACGCCTCAATTTCGATTTGATGACCGGATTCTCGATGGTGCCGCTGCAATGGTTCTCCATGGCGGGCATTCTCATTTCTGTATTGTCGGCTTTCTTTGTGGTGTTTCTGTTCGTGCGCCGCCTGGTCGTCGGGCCGGAAGCGGAAGGACTATTCACCTTGTTCGCCATTGCCTTTTTCCTGATCGGCATCACGCTGTTCGGCATTGGTCTCTTGGGCGAATACATCGGGCGCATCTATCAGCAAGTGCGCCATCGGCCGCGCTACCTCATTGAAGCGGTGCTGGAAAAATCTGAATGATTCGTGTCGTCGTCTTTGCTTGTCACGATGTTGGTGTGGCCGTTGTGCCACGGCGGGCGAAGCCTCGGTACGGGCGTGACGAGCCGGACGTCGATGTTTTTTTTTCGGGAAGTAGATGATGAGTCGCGCCGTTGTTTTTGCGTATCACAATGTCGGCGTCCGTTGCCTTTCCGTATTGCTGGCGCAGGGCGTGGATGTGGCGCTGGTCGTTACGCATCGCGACAATCCGAAAGAAAATATCTGGTTCGACAGTGTGGCGGAGCTGGCAGCTTTGCATGATATTCCGGTCATTACGCCGGACAATCCGAACGTGCCGGAAGTGGTGGCACAGATTCGCGCCTTGCAACCGGATTTTCTTTTTTCTTTTTATTACCGCGAGATGCTCAAGCACGAGTTGCTGGAGATTCCCAGGCAGGGCGCGCTGAATATGCACGGTTCGCTGCTGCCTAAATATCGTGGCCGTGTGCCGGTGAATTGGGCGATAATCAAGGGCGAGACGGAAACTGGCGCGACGTTGCATTACATGACGGAGAAACCGGATAACGGCGACATCGTGGCGCAACAGGTTGTGCCGATTTTGCCTGACGATACGGCGTTTGAAGTGTTCCAGAAAGTGACAATGGCAGCAGAAATGGCGCTGCACGCTTGTCTGCCGGATTTGTTGATGGGCAAGGCAAAGAGGGTTGCACAGGATTTGAGCAAGGGCGCTTACTTTGGCGGGCGCAAGCCGGAAGATGGGGTTATAGATTGGTCGCAGGATGCGCAAACCATACATAATCTGGTGCGCGCCGTCGCGCCTCCTTACCCGGGCGCGACTACGCAACTGATGGGAATGCCGATGCGCATTTTACAAACGCGCGTGGTGGGTCGTTCAGCAATGCGAAATACGCCTGCTTTTTACGTTGAGGCAAGCAAGGCTTGCGCAGCCTGCGGGCAGGGTATCCTGCAGGTCGTGGAGTTTGAAATGAATGGAACGAAAATGAATGCGGCGGAGTTCGCTGCCCGCTTCGGCACACAACGGTTTGAATTTAATTGCTAAGGAAACGGTAATGAAGAAAGTGTTGATCCTCGGTGTGAATGGTTTCATCGGCCATCATTTGTCCAACCGTATTCTGAGTACCACCGATTGGGAAGTGTATGGCATGGATATGAGCAGTGACCGCATCAGCGATTTGATCGGGCAACCGCGCTTTCATTTTTTTGAAGGCGATATCACCATCAATAAGGAATGGGTCGAATATCACGTCCGCAAGTGCGATGTGATCCTGCCGCTGGTGGCGATCGCCACGCCTTCCACTTACGTGAAGCAGCCGCTGCGTGTGTTCGAGCTGGACTTTGAGGCGAACCTGCCCATCGTGCGTGCCGCAGTGAAGTACCACAGGCATTTGGTATTTCCGTCCACTTCTGAAGTGTATGGCATGTGCCATGACGACGAATTCGATCCGGAAAATTCAGAGCTGATTTGCGGCCCGATCAACAAACCGCGCTGGATTTACTCCTGTTCCAAGCAGTTGATGGACAGGGTGATTTGGGGCTACGGCCTGGAACAGGGTCTGAACTTTACGCTGTTCCGTCCGTTCAACTGGATAGGCGCGGGGCTGGATTCCATCCACACGCCGAAGGAAGGCAGCTCGCGCGTGGTGACGCAATTCTTTGGGCACATCGTGCGCGGCGAGAACATTAGTCTGGTGGATGGGGGTCATCAGAAACGCGCCTTCACCTATGTGGACGATGGTATAGATGCGCTGGTGAAGATTATTGCGAACAAGGACGGTATCGCCTCCGGCAAGATTTATAACATCGGCAATCCGGCCAATAATTATGCGATCCGGGACCTTGCTGAAATGATGATCAAGCTGGCGCATGAATATGCCGAATACCGTGACTCGGCCAAAAAAGTGAAGATCGTCGAGACTACTTCGGCAGCCTATTACGGCACTGGCTATCAGGATGTGCAAAACCGCGTACCCAAGATCACCAACACTTGCGAAGAATTGAACTGGAAGCCCACCACCACGATGGCCGATACCTTGCGTAATATTTTTGATGCATACCGCGGCCAGGTTGCAGAAGCGCGCGGCCTGGTGGACTAACGCATAGGGACGTGATTCGTCGCACCCTCCTGCATTTCCCATAATGATAAAAAATCTTGCCCTGAAAATTGATGTAGACACCTATCGCGGCACGCGCGAAGGTGTGCCGCGCCTGATTGCTGCGCTGCAACGCCACAATGCGCAAGCCACTTTCTTTTTTTCGCTCGGCCCGGACAATACCGGGCGCGCTATCAAGCGCGTATTCCGTTCCGGTTTTTTGGGCAAGGTGTCGCGCACTTCCGTCTTAACACACTACGGCATCAAGACGCTGTTGCATGGCACATTGTTGCCCGCGCCGGACATAAGCAAGAAATGCGGTGGCATTATGCGCAGCGTGCGGTTTGCCGGCTTTGAAGTGGGTATTCATTGCTATGACCATGTTCGTTGGCAAGATTATGTTACCGGCAAAGATGCAAAATGGACGCAGCGTGAGTTGCAACGCGCAGTGGATCGCTATACCGAGATATTTGGCGATGCCCCACACGCGCACGCCGCCGCAGGCTGGCAGATGAATCGTCACGCGCTGCGTTTGATGCAACGCATGGGCTTTGATTACAGTTCGGACACGCGCGGTACGCATCCTTTTATCCCCACCTGGCAAGCTGAAATCATCGCCTGCCCGCAGCTACCCACCACGTTGCCGACGCTGGATGAGCTGATGAACCGCGATGGCATTACGGTGAATAATGTGGCGCAACATATTTTGCAGTTGACCGAAAAACCATCGGCAACCGGACATGTTTATACATTGCATGCCGAGCTGGAAGGTGGAAAGTGGATGCCGATCTTCGAGCAGTTGCTGCAAGGCTGGAAAGCGCAGGGCTACAATCTGGTGTCGCTACAGCAGTATTTACAAGAATTGGATCCGGGGGCGTTGCCACGCCATGAAGTGGTGATGCGCGAAGTGCCGGGACGGAGTGGCGCGCTGGCAGTGCAGGGCGAACCAAGCTGATTAGGTGCCTGCACGGGCGAATCGCTGCGTTGCATGGTGCTCGCTCAATCGCCTATCTCATGGATATGTCTCAATCGCTGCGCTCCATACGCCTTGCGCTTCATCCCGCTCGCCGACTTAATCAACGTTTGTCCATGGGCAAATCGCTGCGTTGCAAGCAGTTCAGGCTTCAGCCTTCTCGGCCAATACCGTGATATTCGATACCAAATGCTGCAACACTCGCGGGTTCGAACAGGTTGCGCCCGTCAAAAATAACCGCTTGTTTCAAGCGTGCCTTGATGACGCTGAAATCAGGACTCTTGAAGGCTTTCCATTCTGTGACAATGATCAAGGCATCGGCGTGCTGTAGTGCATCTTTGGGGTTGTCGGCGTAGCGCAGGTCGGCGCGTTCACCATAAATGTGTCGGGTTTCTTGCATGGCCGCCGGATCGAAGGCAGTGACGGTTGCGCCGCGCGCCCACAGTCCTTCCATTACCACACGGCTGGCGGCCTCGCGCATATCATCTGTACCGGGCTTGAATGCAAGTCCCCATAACGCAAAATGTTTTCCCTTGAGATTGTCGCCAAAACGGCGGATGATTTTTTGCAGAAGTACGTTTTTTTGCGCATGATTAACCTGTTCAACCGCGTGCAGCACTTTCAGCGGCAGGCCGCATTCTTCCCCGGTGCGCTGCAGGGCACGAATATCCTTGGGAAAGCACGAGCCTCCATAGCCGCAGCCGGCATATAAAAAGTGATAGCCGATACGTTGATCAGAACCGATACCTTTGCGTACATGTTCAATGTCTGCACCCACCAGCTCGGCAAGGTTGGCCAGTTCATTCATGAATGAGATGCGTGTGGCGAGCATGGCGTTGGCTGCATATTTGGTCAACTCGGCAGATTTTATATCCATTACCATCAGGCGATCATGATTACGCTGAAACGGTGCGTACATGTCTCGCATGATCTGGATTGCCGCTTCATCTTCGACACCGACAACAATGCGATCCGGACGATTAAAATCGTCAATCGCAGCGCCTTCCTTGAGGAACTCCGGGTTGGATACCACACTGAATGCTGATGTTACATCGCGTTTATTCAGCTCTTCCTGTATCGCCTGCTTGACCTTTTCTGCGGTACCGACCGGCACGGTAGATTTGTCCACAATCACTTTATATTCGGTCATGCTGCGGCCAATATTACGCGCTGCAGCGAGGACATATTGTAAATCCGCCGATCCATCCTCGCCGGAAGGCGTGCCTACTGCAATCATTTGTACCAAGCCGTGAGCCACGCTTTCGCGGATGTCGGTGGTGAAGCGTAACCGACCTGCTGCGACATTGCTCTTGATGATGGCGTCCAGCCCGGGTTCATAAATCGGCACGCCGCCATCCTGAAGAATGGCGATCTTGCGTGCATCCACATCCAGACACAGCACGTCGTTGCCCAATTCGGCAAGACACGCTCCAGAAACCAGGCCGACATAGCCGGAACCGATGACAGTTATTTTCATTACATTTAGATTTTTAAAACGAGGGACGCATTATGCCGTAAACAGCGCATCGATGGCAGCGTGTACAACGACTGCCGCGTTCAGGGAGCGAGACTCTCGGCGATGCAATAACGGTTTCCACCACCTTTCTTGGCTTTGTACATGGCGCCATCCGCAACGGCAAGCAGAGATTTTGGGCTGCGCGAATTTTCAGGCAATAACGACAGCCAAGCGATGCCGATGCTGACAGCTATTTCGATGGCTTGCCCGGCAATGGTTGTCAGGCCGCGCACTTCCTCCAGCATCATATCCGCAACACGCAAGACGCTGGTGCGATCAGTCACCCCCTCTAAAACAATGACAAACTCGTCCCCGGCAATGCGGGCACAGGTATCCACAGCACGCAGTCGTGACTGAAGTCTCTCGGCTATTTCTACTAGTAATGTATCTCCGGCGGCGTGTCCGATATGATCATTCACCTTTTTTAGCCCATCCACATCAATAAAAAGCACCGCGACATCATTTTCTGTGCGTGCCGCCAGTGTAATGGCTTGCATCAAGCGGTCCATGAGTAATGCACGGTTAGCAAGCCCGGTCAGATTATCGCGAGTGGCTAATTTTTCCAGCTCACTCGCCTTAACCAGCAGATTTTGTTGGGCCAACCGTAAACGTTGAAGCAAATAATATGCGTGGGCTGAGACAGTGCATAAACTCAGGATCATGGTAAAGCCAAATATTGAACCTGCGTTCCATGCCGGAAATAAGTAAAGGAGCAACACGAAGCATGCCACGCTCAGACCGGCCGAGAGAAGCAACCAATTCGGCCCATACCTGAAGCCATAGCCTATCGCTATCCAGAAATAGAATGCCGCGAAGGGATTGAACAGGCCGCCATGGCTGACCAGCACGGTGATGGCTATGTTATCCAGAAACAGCATGACAGCGCGGCGCAAAAATAATCTTGCGGGATGTGCGATCAAAGTTGGGATGTGTACGAAAGCATATAAAATATACATCGAAGGCCACCACCACTGTTTCCACAGGTTGGCTGCGGCCCCACGTTCATCGTCATGCCCTATAAGATCAAAGTGGGCTATGAGCCAGATATAGAAGATGCCAGCGATGGTAAAAAGGAGCCGGAGCGTTGCTTGTTCGTGCTCGGTCTCCATGCTGCTTTTATAGCGAAGCAATAACTTTGCAAGCAGGGTGCTTCGTCTGCTGGGATATTCCGGATCGATGCTTGACTTGCTGAGCGAGTTTTCCATGTTTTCTTCTTGCTGTTATGGACTGGTGAACAAACTGGGCGCTCTGAATTATGCTTCAAACGGCGATCGATTGCAGGGCGGTTAGCACCTGTCGCGTAAGATTATGAGTGAGGCAGTCCAATTCGATATTGTCCGGCATGCTGCGTAACCATGTAATCTGCCGTTTGGCGAGTTGGCGCGTCGCGGCGATACCTTTTTCCAGTAATTCCATATTATCGATTTCTGCGGCGAGGAATTGCCATGCTTGCCGGTAGCCTACACAGCGCATGGAGGGCAGGTCGGGGCGCAAAACGTAGCGATCTTGTAATCCGCGCAACTCCTCCACCAAGCCGTGTTTGAGCATGGCAGAAAAGCGCGTAGCGATACGAGCATGCAGTTGAGAGCGTTCGGATGGGAGCAGCGCCAAGGAGATAACACGATAAGGCAATTTATGCTGTGTCTGTTGCTGGATCAGCATGGACATGGGCTGTCCGGTGAGACGGTAGATTTCCAGCGCGCGCTGGACGCGTTGCGTGTCGTTGGGTGACAGTCGTGCCGCAGTATCTGCATCAACCACCGCTAACTGTTTGTGTAGTTGCTGCACGCCATATTGTTCGATTTCTCTGTTCAGTTCAGCGCGTACACCA
>DASRWN010000125.1:0-36733 GCA_035654595.1 Gallionella sp.
ATCCTGACTATTGGCAAGGCGTTGCGCCTCATCAACCCGGGTATAAAAAGCGGCGATCTGTTCGCGCAATTGCGCCATTTGTTCTTCCGTACCACGCTGCTGCAGTTGTTCGTTACTGAGCAGTTCGGCCACTTCGCGCAACTCACCATCAATCTGAATAATGCGTTCGGCACTGCGTTCCTGTGCCTGATTCAGTTTGAGTATGTGCATTTGCGTGCCGTGCAGGCGTTGCTGCAATTCGGCACCGGCACTGCTCAACGGCGTGATTTGCTGCTCTATGGTTTGATAGCGCTGCTCGGCTTGGGCAAGGTGCTGACGTAAATCTTCGGCATGATGCTGTTGTTCTGCCAACGCTTTTTGCAACACTTCAATTTCACGCTGCCTGACCAATACGCCGTGCAGCTGACTGTCCGGAGCGTGAAACAGCACGCTGTGTGCGCCGATAAGATGTCCCTGTGGCGTAACGAACCAGCCGCCCGCCGGTAACTGGTTACGTTGCGCATAACCTTGTGTCACGTGTTCAACGGCATAAATATGAGTCAACCAATCACGCATCGCCGGCAATACCTGCGCATCCTGACATTGCACATAATTCAGCAGCGGTGTCAGTTGCGTTAACGCGTTTGATTTTTCTGGTGCAATGCCACCTGGCGCAAACAAGGCCAACTTTACCGGCGGTACATCGTCCCATGCCACCGCCTCACCCATCGCGCTCAAGGCAATCGCATTCAGGCGTTCGCGTAATACTGCTTCCAGCGCATCTTCCCAGCCTGCATCAATGTGTATTGATTGCCACAGGCGCGGCAGCTTTTCCAGTTGGTGTTGCTGTAGCCATGCGGTCAGATTTTTGTCACTATCAAGTTGCTGTTGTAATTGTTGCAGTGCCTGCAAACGTGCTTCCGTTTGCGCCGTTACGCGTTCTTGCTGCTGCATGGCATTGCGCTGCTCATTACGTTGCGCATCGGCCAGCGGCAACTGTTCTTGCAGGGCGGCCAGATGCTGCGTTTGTGTGGCGCGCTGTGTTTCCAGATCGCCAAGTTCCCGTTGTGCCTGCTGCAATGCACCGGCATCAACGTTCGGCAAGTTGTCCTTCTCAAGCAACAAGCGCGAGCGACGTGATTCCATTTGCTGCACGTTGCGTTGCAGGTTAGCGCGCTGCGTATCCGCTAATTGTAGTTGTTGCTGCAACTGTAACTGTTCGCGTTGCAACACGTTGTGACGTTCCTGCGCATCGCGCGCCGCTTGCTCTGCTTGCGGCAAGTTCTGCCCTTCCAGCTGGGCATATTGTCCGGCCTCCGTGAGCTTGGCAGCCGCGCCTTCTTGCTGGCGCTGCCAGTGCTCCAGCAGGGAATGCACGCCCTGCCGTTGGTGTAACTGCTGCTCGACTTGCCGCTCGGTATTGGTGATTTGCTGCGCCAGCCGTTGACGTTGCTCGGCAACGTGTTTGATGTGCTGCTCCAGCCGTGCAATTTCGGCGTTCGCCGTATACAGATCACCTTGCTTGATATGCAACGCATCGGAAAGTTGATAATGCGCGCTGCGTGCCGTTTCCAGCTGGCTTTCAATATCACGCAACCGTGCCGTCTCGGCTTCCAGTTCGATGCGCATTTTTTCCAGGGTCTGCGCATATTTGATGCGCTGCGCATCGGCTTCCTGCCGCTTCACCAGCCAATACAGTTGCTGCGTCGTATCGCGCTGCGTTTCCAGGGCGCGATACTGCTTGGCTATTTCGGCCTGCGCATCCAGATGTACTAATTGTTTTTCCAGCTCTTGCAGGATGTCGCTGACGCGCAACAGGTTGTCGCGGGTATCGGCCATGCGCAACTCTGTTTCGCGGCGGCGCTCGCGGTATTTTGAAACGCCCGCTGCCTCTTCGAGGAAAACGCGCAATTCTTCCGGTTTGGCCTCGATGATGCGCGAGATCATGCCTTGTTCGATGATGGCATAGGCACGCGGACCCAGCCCGGTGCCAAGGAAAATATCAGTGATGTCCTTGCGTCGCACATGCTGATTGTTGATGTGATAGCTGGAGTCGCCATCACGCTGCAAAATACGCTTGATGGAAATTTCCGCGTAGCTCGACCACTGTCCGGCAGCTTTGCCCAGGCTGTTGTCAAAAATCAGTTCGACACTGGCACGTCCCACCGGCTTACGTTTGCTCGAGCCATTGAAAATAACATCCTGCATGGTTTCGCCACGCAATGCAGACGCCTTGGATTCGCCCAACACCCAGCGCAACGCATCGATCACATTTGACTTGCCGCAACCGTTCGGCCCGACCACGCCCACAATTTGACCCGGCAGCTGAATATGCGTGGGGTCAACGAAGGATTTGAAACCTGCTAGCTTAATTTGAGAAAGACGCAAAAATACCTCTGGGAATTCGTTTTTCGGGCGAGTCGCGGTGTCGCATGCTCGCTCACTTTTTCGTCTATCAACCTGATATGCCTCATCGTTCGCTGCGCAGCTCCTTGCGCTTCATCCCGAAAAAGCAAATTTCCAACAACTTCGCAGGTGTCCCAACGATATAATACGCGCCATTCTAACCGAACCTGGCGGGCATACCAAATGACTACCCAACCGAGTAAAACGCTGGAGACTTTCCCCAACCCGCAGACTGCGCGTGATTACCATATCCACATGGAAATTCCGGAATTCACCTGCCTGTGTCCAAAAACCGGCCAGCCGGATTTCGCCACACTGATACTCGATTACATACCCGATCAGCAATGTGTCGAACTCAAAAGCCTCAAGCTGTATATCTGGTCGTTCCGCAACGAAGGACATTTTCATGAGGACGTGACCAATCGCATTCTGGATGATCTGGTCAACGCCACCCAGCCGCGTTTCATGCGCCTCACCGCCAAGTTTTACGTGCGCGGCGGCATTTTCACCAACGTGATTGCCGAGCACCGCAAACAAGGCTGGCAAGCCGCACCTTGCGTTGAGCTGAGCCGGTTCGATACACAGTCAAATACGCGTGGCTGAAACAAACCATGCGCTACCCGTGCCGCGTAGAGAAATTGCAAAACAGAATCCATGAGTAACCTGTTTCTCGGTCTGGACTTCGGCACATCCGGCGCGCGTGCCTGTGTTATTGCCGATGACCGGACCATCGTCTGGCAACAGCAGACTGCCTATGCCAATCCTGCCGCGCAAACCGCACTTGATTGGCGTGCCGCGTTGCATGGGCTGTTAAGCGGCTTACCCAAAGCGATCGCGCAACAGTTGCGCGGCCTGGCGATAGACGGCACATCCGGCACGGTGCTGCTGTGCGACAAAAATTTTGCGCCACTCTCTCCTGCGCTCCTCTACCGCGATGACCGCGCGCAACAACAAGCGTCACAACTTAAAACTTGCGCGCCTGCAGATCACATCGTTTGTACCGCCACTTCCGGCCTCGCCAAATTCCTCTGGCTCACGCAACAAAATGACAGCCATCAAGCTGCCTATTTTCTGCATCAGGCTGATTGGCTGACTGCTCTGCTCAGTGGTGTAGGGGGCGTCACGGATTATCACAATGCACTGAAAACCGGTTATGACGCGCAACGGTTGTGCTGGCCCGAGTGGCTCAGCGCCTTGCCACACAGCCACTTGCTGCCACAGGTGCTCACCCCGGGCGAGGCGATCGGAACCATCCAGGCGGATCTCTCCGCACATTTCGGCATCCATCCACACTGCGTTATCCATGCGGGAACCACCGACAGCACGGCTGCTTTCATTGCGACAGGAATAACCGAGCTTGGCGTAGGCGTCACTTCACTCGGCAGCACACTGGTCATCAAGCAACTTACTGAGCAACGCATCGAAGCCCCGGAATATGGTGTATACAGCCATCGTTACGGCAATCTGTGGCTGGTGGGCGGTGCATCCAATGCCGGGGCTGCGGTGCTGCGCAATTATTTTGACGACACACAACTCGCTGCCTTGAGCCTACGCATCGACCCGCAGCAAGACAGCCCGCTTGATTATTATCCGCTCACCAAGATTGGCGAGCGTTTCCCGAACAATGACGCACAGCTCAAACCACGGCTGGAACCACGCCCATCAGACGATGCAGAATTTTTGCATGGCGTACTACAAAGCTTGGGGCGCATCGAAGTGGCAGGTTATGCCAGGCTCGCCGCGCTTGGCGTTCCGCCACTCAAGCGTGTCGTGACTTGTGGCGGCGGGGCAAAGAATATGGTGTGGCAACAACTGCGGCAACGCTTACTGGATGTGCCAGTCGACGTGGCAACACACGATCAGGCGGCCTACGGCGCAGCATTATTGGCATTGCATGGGCAAGTGCCGTAATAGACTTATTCCAATTCTTGAGTAGTTTTGTTTTCCAAAACATCCACCGCCTCGATACGGGCAAAATGATCGCTGATTTTGCGGCTTGAAATCTCCACTTGCCCAGCCTCTTCATTGGCCTTGCGAATGTTGTCGGCAAGCCGTTTCATGCGCTCGTCAAACCGTTTGAAGTCCGTGCTGAGTTTGCCCAGCTCGCTTTGAATGATATGCACCTGTTCGCGCATCTGCACATCCTTCATCACCGCACGTGCCGTGTTCAGCACCGCCATCAGCGTGGTCGGCGAAACGATCCAGACATGCTGATGCATCGCGTATTCCACCAGGTCAGCATGGTAAGCATGAATCTCGGCGAACACCGCTTCGGCAGGCACAAACATCACCGCACCATCCGAGGTCTCGTTGCGTATCAGGTATTTTTGGGCAATATCTTCGATGTGTTTTTTAATGTCCAGCTTGAATTGCCTGCGCGCCGCCAGTTTGTCAGATTCGGCCATATCCTGATCCAGCATGCGGTGATAATTTTCCAACGGAAACTTGGCATCTACCGGCACCTTCCCGGTTGGCGGCGGGAGAATCAATAAACAATCGACCCGATTACCGTTGGACAGTTTTTCCTGAAACGCATAAGCATCCGGCGGCAGAATGTTGCGCACCAGACCTTCCAGTTGCACTTCGCCGAACGCCCCGCGTGAACGTTTGTCGCCCAACAGGTTTTGCAGACTGACAACATTGGTGGTCAGGCCGTCGATCTTTTTTTGCGCCTCATCTATGGTGGCAAGCCGTGTCATCACACTGGTAAAAGTCTCATTGGTTTTTTTGAACCCTTCATCCAAACGCTCAGCGACCTTGCCAGAAATCTGCTCCAGCCGTGCATCCACCGTCTTGGCTAGTGCTTCTACGCTACTGGATAAATGTTGCGAGGCATTGCGAAAAGATGTCTGGATCAACTCCTGATCGGCACGCGCATGTTCGGCCATACGGTCGCCCTGCTTGTTCAGGCCATCGTGTAAATCGTTCAACATCAGACGGTGTTTTTCTTCCAGCACGCGTGCCAGCGCGTTGGCTTGCGCACGCGCCGACCAGAACAGACCAGCCAGAACACAAATCAGCAAAATGATAATGATTTCTAACATAGTGAAAACCATGAAAAACGCCGTGCAGTATAGCACTGCACGGCGTCAGGCTTGAATCTGCTGCGCGGCTTTTTTAAACGCGAGCCGCGCGCTTGCGTTCGTTTTCAGACAAGTAGCGTTTACGCAAACGCACCGACTGCGGCGTGATTTCAACCAACTCATCATCGTCAATAAATTCGACCGCCGATTCCAGCGTCAACTTGACCGGTGTGGTCAGACGCACCGCTTCATCGGTACCCGAAGCGCGCACGTTGGTAAGCTGTTTGCCCTTGATCGGGTTAACGATCAAATCGTTATCACGGCTATGAATGCCGATGATCATGCCTTCGTATAATTTTTCTCCCGGCGACACGAACATGCGTCCGCGGTCTTCCAGTTTCCACAAGGCATAGGCGACTGCCTCGCCGTGCTCTGCCGAAATCAATACGCCATTGCGCCGCCCCGGCATGTCGGGTTTGACCGGCGCATAATCATCGAACACGTGCGCCATGATGCCGGTGCCGCGTGTCATGGTCATGAATTCGGATTGGAATCCGATCAAACCGCGCGCTGGAATACGATACTCCAAACGCACCCGACCATGCCCATCCGGCTGCATATCCTGCAAATCGCCGCGACGCCGACCCAGCTCTTCCATCACCGCGCCTTGATTGGTATCTTCCACGTCCACCGTCAGCACTTCGTAAGGCTCGCAGCGTTCACCGTCGATATCGCGATACACCACGCGCGGTTTACCCACGCCCATTTCAAAACCTTCACGGCGCATGCTTTCCAGCAAAATGGTTAAATGCAACTCACCGCGACCCGCTAACAGAAACACATCGGTGTCTTGCGTATCTTCAACACGCAACGCCACGTTCACCAATAACTCTTTGTTCAGACGATCACGAATCTGACGACTGGTGACGAATTTACCTTCCTGCCCCGCCAATGGAGAATTGTTCACCATCAGATTCATGGTCAAGGTCGGCTCATCCACTTTAGGCATCGGCAGCGCTTCAGGCTGATTCAGATCGGCAATGGTGATACCGATCCCGATTTCTTCAATGCCGTTAATCAGCACGATGTCGCCCGCACCGGCTTCATCCAGTTGCACCCGTTCAATCCCGCGAAAACCCAGCACTTGATTGATGCGCGCACGCTTCGGCGTATTGCTGCCGTTCAACACCATGACATCTTGTCCGGGTTTAATCCGTCCGCGACGCACGCGACCAACGCCGATACGGCCAACGAAACTGGAATAATCCAGCGCAGAAATCTGCAATTGCAACGCGCCGTCCAGATCGGCATCCGGCGCGGGAACATGCTTGATGACGGTATCAAACAGCGCACGCATATCGGTGGTCTTGTCTGCCAGATTCAGCATGGCATAACCGTTTAATGCCGAGGCATACACCACCGGAAAATCCAGTTGGTCTTCGCTGGCGCCGAGCTTGTCAAACAAATCGAAAGTCTGGTTAATCACCCAGTCCGAACGCGCACCCGGTCTGTCCACCTTATTGATCACCACGATGGGACGCAAACCCAGTGCCAGTGCCTTTTTGGTGACAAAACGGGTTTGCGGCATGGGGCCTTCTACCGCATCTACCAGCAGCAATACGCCGTCCACCATGCCCAGCACGCGTTCTACTTCGCCGCCAAAGTCAGCATGGCCGGGCGTATCCACGATATTGATATGCACACCTTCGTAATCCACCGCGCAGTTTTTTGCCAGAATGGTGATGCCGCGCTCTTTTTCCAGATCGTTGCTGTCCATCACGCGCTCGGCAATATGTTTATAGGAAGCAAACGAGCCGGCTTGACTCAGCAGCTTATCCACCAGCGTGGTTTTGCCGTGGTCAACGTGGGCGATGATGGCGATGTTGCGAAGTTGGCGGGACATGGATGCAGCCTTGCTCTATCAAAAGGGCGCGCATTCTAGCATAAGCAGGCGAACAACTCTGCTCTATTGCCAATGAAAGCACCGATTTTGTGGTATTTGCTCAAATGGCCGGAACAACAAAGCGTTGCCGCAGTTCTTGCAGATTCAGCTCACTCAAAATCTGCTCCAGCCTGCCGCTGGCATTGTTTCTTGGCGCGCCCTTATGACTGGCGATAATCAGCTCGTTTTTCATTGAATGTTCCCAACCCACCAGCTCGGTCACCGTCACTTGATAGCCGTGCGCCTCCAGTTGCAGGCAACGCAGCACATTGGTGAGATGGCTGCCGAATTCACGGCTATGCAACGGGTGCCGCCAGATTTCCGAAAGCGGGGTTTTGCCGAATGAAAGGTTTTTATTTTTGTTCAATAACGCCGCTACTTCGGCCTGACAGCACGGCACCAGCACAATGAATTTGGCCTGTTTGTGCAGGGCGAACCGGATGGCATCATCGGTGGCCGTGTCACAAGCATGCAACGCTGTGACGACATCGATTTGTTCAGGCAGTTGCGGCGCATGAATCGAGTCGCGCACCGACAAATTCAAAAATGACATGCGCGCAAATCCCAGCTTGTCGGCTAACGCTTGCGCTTGGCTGATCAATTCATCGCGGCTCTCTATGCCGTACACATGACCAACCTGGCGCGATTTCAAAAACAGATCGTAAAGTATGAAACCCAGATAGGATTTGCCGGCACCGTGATCCGCCAACGTCAAGTTCGGCTGACTCACGAGCACCTGCTCCAGCAACGGTTCGATGAAATTAAACAGGTGATATACCTGCTTTAACTTGCGTCGGCTATCCTGATTGAGTTTGGCGTCACGCGTCAGAATGTGCAGCGCTTTAAGCAGCTCAATAGATTGGCCCGGCCTGATTTCAGGTGCGGTCAGCTTAAATCCTCAACCAGTGAAGCAAGCGTCTCCGGTGATAGTGATTCAACGTGATAAGGGTATTCCTTATGATCACAGCCGACTTTGAGCTGCGCGCCCGCTTTCAGGAATTTTTTCATTTCGCCGTTTAGTTCAAAACGCATGAAGTGAACTGCCGATGTTTTTTCTGCGGTGCTGCGCTCCAAATCTTCATCGGCAATCGCATAGACACGCGTCTGACCTTCAACCTCGATAAACACTTTATGTTCAATGCCAACCAACTTTGCCAAAGCGATTTTGCGCTCCGCTTCGTTTGAATATTCCAGCATCATGGTCGCCTTGAAGTTTGAGCCATCCGGCACCAAAGGGTTGTACGCATCCAGCTCATCCTGGATACCCTCATCTTCAAAAATCTTTTCGACGCGCAGCATCTCCTGAACCTGATAACGCATCAACGTCTCATTTTCAAATATCAGATTCAGATGCTCACCCAGCGCGACCGTCCTCAATTTCCGCAGACCGATGATGTGCTTGCGCATCTCGGGCCTGGCCTTGTGATAAGTTTCCAGACTCATCAAACTTTCACGATTAATTTTTGCCATCATATCCCCTCTACTCCTTCAAATAAGACCGGTCATTACAGGCCATATGCCTTGGACAGTAAAGACAGCGGGTGAACCATCTCGGCTTTCTTGAGCCCGGCTTCCGCCATGCCCTGTTCAATATGGTGACCGGCCAGTTGACAATCCGAGCTGATGTAATCCGGTTCGTTGTTGGCCATGCTCTTGAATACCGGTTTGCCAATTTTCATCGCGGTGGCATGAAACTCTTTTTTCACGCCCCAAGTGCCCGAGTGTCCCGAGCAACGTTCAACTACATTGACCTCGGTACCGGGAATCATTTGCAAAGCTTCAGCCGTTTTTTTGCCGACATTCTGCACACGAGAATGGCACGGCACGTGGTAACTTACTTTACCCAGCGTTGTCTTAAACTCGCTCTTCAACAAACCGTCCTTGCGCCGTGCAATGAAATACTCAAACGGATCCCACATTGCTTCTTTGACCAACTGGACATCTTCTTCATCCGGAAACATCAGTGGCAGCTCTTGTTTGAACATCAGCGTGCAAGAAGGAATCGGCGTGACAATGGCGTATCCTTCGCGCGCCAACTTGGCCAACTGCGGGATGTTGATATCCTTGTTTTTGGCAACCGCTTCCAAATCTCCCAGCTCCAGTTTGGGCATGCCGCAGCAGGCCTCTTTGTTGACCAGCGTGTATGGGATTTCATTATGGTTCAGGACCTTTAATAAATCCTGGCCAATGCCGGGTTCATTGAAGTTGATATAGCAAGTGGCATAGACCGCCACCTTCCCGGGCGTGCGTTCACCCGCTTGCACAGGCCACGCAGCCGATTGTTCCGCCAGTTGCGGAAAAGTCTTGGCCGCATACTCGGGTATCCAGGCTTTTTTATCCACGCCCAACACAGACTCCATCACTGAGCGCATCGCGCCGGTCTTGTTAACCGCATTCACGGTTTTTGTAACGACCGGAATGCCCGCAAAACTCCCCAGTTTGTCGGTGGATGACAACAAATTATCGCGGAAAGTGGTCTCGCCATTTTTGTGCTTGACCGCTTTGGCACGCAACATCAGATGTGGGAAATCCAACGCCCAAGGGTGAGGCGGCACATACGGACACTTGGTCATATAACACATGTCGCACAAATAGCATTGATCGACTACTTTGGCGTAATCTTTCTTGGCGACGCCGTGCACCTCACCGTCTTCGGTGGCGTCAACCAGATTAAACAGGGTGGGGAACGCGCCGCACAAACTCAAACAACGACGACAACCATGACAAATATCGAACACCCGCTCAAGCTCTGTGTCGAGTTTGTCTTCGTTATAAAAATCCGGATTTTTCCAATCCAACGGGTGACGGGTTGGCGCTTCGAGATTGCCTTCGCGTTCTGCCATATTCATTCCTTAATTGAAATATCTATAATCTACAAGTGGACGCCGCTAAAAATTCAAAATTCTAAGTGAGACAAGGCGCAGGGAAAATTTAAGGGCGCAGCATATTTATAATATGTCAGCATTTAAATTTTCTGTGCAACACAGCATCACGACGAAGTTTGGATTTTTAGAGATGTCCATAACAAAATCCCGCAGCTACTGCCACGGGATATCTGTCTACCTCACAGAACGGGCCAATCAATCCATCAGCGCGTCCAGGGCTTTCTGATAACGGTTGGCGTGTGAACGCTCTGCCTTTGCCAATGTTTCAAACCAGTCGGCAACTTCGTCAAAACCTTCCGAACGCGCCGTCTTGGCCATACCGGGATACATGTCGGTATATTCGTGTGTTTCACCGGCAACAGCCGCTTTCAAATTGTCGCGTGAAGAACCGATCGGCAAACCCGTCGCTGGGTCACCGGATGCTTCCAGAAATTCCAGATGGCCGTGCGCGTGGCCGGTTTCACCTTCAGCGGTGGAGCGAAACAATGCTGCAACGTCATTCTGACCTTCGATGTCGGCCTTGTTTGCGAAATACAAATAACGGCGGTTAGCCTGCGATTCACCGCTAAATGCGTCCTTTAGACACTGCTCGGTTTTACTACCTTTTAGTTTCATCATGTAGACTCCTTTGGGTTATAAAAAACAACGAATAAAGACCTTTAAGTCTCGGATCAATCTAACGATTCTCGTCAGTCGAGTCAAGGAAAAATCCCATTTAATGTTCTTATCAAACTGCATTTGATAAATTTATCAGCCTGCCCAAAAGATTTAGAAATAAAGGGTTTCAGACAAGTGCATTATTTATTTTTCAATCGTCGGCTGTCTTCATTATTACTGCTATGCCGCTCCAATGCCCAAGCCACATGCTCTCGCACCAAAGCTGACGGATGATCCGCGCGTGACTGTAGCGCATCAATTGCAACTGCGCTATTCCGTGCATGGCCCAACGCGTCGCCATTATTTTCTCCTCGATAGATAAGTAATAAATTTATTGCCCACGAATGGGTAAAAATAAAATTGCTGGTGGCAATAAATATGGACGCCACAGTGCCATTGCTTTCTGATAGCTTCTGTGCAAACGTTTCTATCACCGTCGCGACGCTACCAGTACCATCGAATGTGAGGTTGAAATCTGTGAGGTTATCCTTGAGAGACTGGCCAAAATCCGAAAAAAAGTTATTAGTTGGTTTGAACTCAAAAGTCATTTTAGTTACCTCCAGAAATATTGCGCTTAGAAAGGATAGCTCGCGATTCGGCAATTAACAGTGCTACAACAGCTGGGAACACAAAACCAATAGCACCCGCATGAATAATTAGCATCGCAAGTCGATTTTTAATAGGTACAAAATTGCCAAGTATTTTTGGGTCGGCGAGGTGCCAAATGCCTGTGTCCCCAACATACAAAAACAGCAGAATTGTCCCGCCAATTACTAATGAATAATCTTGATCCTTGCCAAGCTTATTCAATCGTATCGCTCTTCTTTTAAGGAAAGCAAAGTAACCTTGATCATTGTTGATATGTCTTACACATAGAAATGTCTGTACCACAAAGGTTATTGGACTTAACGCCCAGAACATAAACATGGCATTCTTAAAGTCCGTTGATTTCACGTAGTGTTGGATGAAATCCGGCGCATTGGATATGAATTCAAGCGCATTGACACCGAGCTTTGCCCAAATGAATTCAGGAACAAGAAGAACACTAGACTGCAAAAGCCAAAGAGCTGAGACGTATCTAGGCATGCCAGACTTTGTTCCAAGAGCATAGAAATATTCAAGGATAGAAACGTTTGTACTCATGTTGGCACCACGTATTTCATGGCTAATCCGACCAAACTAACCAGTAACAATAAACTCTTCATGCCACCCCCCTCAACGCCTTTTGAAGCGATGCCAAGCATCCTGTTTGACGGCGTCATCAGGTTTTTCTGCCAACACTTTTCCAAGAATCCAGATTACGAAAAGTGTAATTCCGACTATGATAAAGCCTTCCATTACAACGCCTCCTCACCGCGAATACTACATCGCTTTTCATATGCGCTGCTGTGTCTTGCCAGCGCCCAAGCCACATGTTCCCGCACCAAAGCTGACGGATGATCCGCGCGTGACTGTAGCGCATCAATTACAACTGCGCTGTGAGGCGCGTTGCCCAACGCGACGGCGATGTTGCGCAGCCATTGTTCATGTCCGATACGATAGATCGCGCTGCCCGCCAGTTTTGCGTTGAACTCGGCTTCGTCCCAAGCAAACAATTCAACCAGCGACACATCATCCAGCCCGTGCCGCACGGCAAAATCAGGCTCGACACTGGTTTGCGCAAAGCTGTTCCACGGGCACACCAACTGACAATCGTCGCAACCATAGATGCGGTTGCCGATCAACGGGCGCAGCTCAACCGGCATGCTGCCTTTGAGTTCGATGGTGAGATACGAAATACAGCGGCGCGCATCAAGACGGTAAGGCGCGATAATGGCTTTGGTCGGGCAAATATCAATGCAACTGGTACAGGTGCCGCAGTGCTCTTGTTGCGGCTCGCTTAACGGCAACGGCAGATTCACATAAATCTCGCCGAGAAAAAACCACGAGCCATGTTCACGCGATAACAGCAAAGTGTGCTTGCCGCGCCAGCCGATACCGGCTTTGCGTGCCAACTCGACTTCCATCACCGGCGCGCTGTCGGTGAATACACGCCCGTTAAATCCGGCGACCTCTGAACGTATCTTCTCCGCCAATTCCGCCAGACGCTGGCGCATTACCTTGTGATAGTCACGTCCCAGTGCATAGCGGGATATGTAGGCGCGCTCGGTTTCTTCCAGCACCTGCCAGCTGTCACGCGCGGCGGGCGGCAAATAATTCATGCGCAACGAAATCACGCGCAAAGTGCCGGGTATCAGTTGCGCCGGACGGCTGCGTTTCAACCCATGTTTTGCCATATAATCCAGTTCACCATGCAGACCCTGCGCCAGCCATTCCAGCAGTCTTGATTCTGCTGTTGAAAGATCGGTATCGCTGATGCCCACTGCCTGAAAACCCAGTTGTTGCGCCCATCCACGTATCTGCGCAGCGAGCGCATCAAGGTCTGCCGGTTGCAAGTTGCCGTTTTGTTCCCACTGAGGATTCCTATTTTGCATAGTGCCGATGATAGCCCAATCACCATGGAACTCGCAGATGAAAACGCCACTCTGTCATTGGCGCGGCGTCTCGCGGCATTGCTCAAGCCGGGCATGGTGATTTATCTGCGTGGTAACTTGGGCGCAGGTAAAACCACCTTGGTGCGCGGCGTGTTGCATGCGCTGGGATACGGTGGACGGGTGAAAAGCCCCACTTATGCCTTGCTTGAAACTTATCAGGCAGCCGGGTTAGAGTTGCGCCACTTTGATTTGTATCGACTACACAGCGAAGAGGAATGGGACATGGCCGGCTTTCGCGACGAGTTTGATGGCAACAATATTTTTTTCATCGAGTGGCCAGAACAGGCGCTGGGCTTGATTCCGCCGGCTGATCTGGAAATTGATTTCTCTATCGTGGCGCAGGCGCGCTCAGTCGCCATACGAGGCTGTAGTGAGGCCGGAAAATCATGCATAAAGCAGCTATAAAATTTGTCGCGCTCGCATTACTGCTCTGGCTGTCACAGGCCGATGCCGCCGTTTCCATCAATTCGACCCGTATCTGGCCGGCGCAGGACTACACCAGATTGACGCTGGAATCCAGAGAGGCGATTCACTTCAACATGTTCGAAATCACCGATCCAGATCGCCTGGTGATCGACCTGGATGATGTTGAAATAGGGGCGCTGAAAGAGCTGTCCGGCAAAATTTCCAACGATGATCCTTACATAAAAAGCATTCGCGTCGGACAGTTCAAACCGGGTGTAGTGCGCCTGGTGCTCGACCTGAAAACCCAGGTCAAGCCACAGTTATTCGATCTGAAACCGATTGCGGAATACGGCTACCGTCTGGTGCTGGACGTTTATCCCGCCAATCCCGTTGACCCGCTGATGGCCTTGCTCAATCAGCTGGACAAACCCGACACAGCGCTTGCCACTGCGCCGCAAACTGTACCCGTCCCACCCGAACCGGAACAGCCGGATGAAACCGTTGAAAACAGGCTTGGGCTGACGCCTGGTCTGGATATTGGCAAACTGGACCAGCACCTTGCAACGCCACCTAAAACGCTGGAAGTACGCGCGCGCACTCTGATCATCGCCCTTGATGCAGGACATGGTGGCGAAGACCCCGGTGCACATGGCAAAAACGGCTCACTCGAAAAAGACGTGACGCTGGCGATCGCGCGCAAGGTGAAGGCGTTGATGGACGACACGCCAAATATGCGCGGCGTGTTGATTCGCGACGGCGATTATTTCATCCCGCTCGGGATGCGTGTAGTGAAGGCACATCAAGTGAATGCGGACTTGTTCGTTTCCATCCATGCGGATGCTTTTATCAAACCGGATGCGCGCGGCTCATCGGTGTTCGCGCTTTCGGAACATGGCGCAACCAGCACTGCGGCACGCTGGCTGGCAAAAAACGAAAATGAAGCCGATTTGATCGGCGGAGTGAATATTGCCGTGCAAGATCCTTATCTGGCGCGCACGTTGCTGGATTTATCGCAGACCGCCACGATCAACGACAGCATGAAACTGGCCAAACATGTGCTGACTGAATTGGGCGGCATTAACGACTTGCATCGTGGCCGTGTAGAACAAGCCGGGTTTGCCGTGCTGAAATCGCCGGATATCCCGTCGATACTGGTTGAAACCGCCTTTATCAGCAACCCCGGCGAAGAGCGTCGCCTGAACGACGAGGACTATCAAATGAATTTGGCCAATGCGATTCTGGGTGGAATCAAACGCTATTTTGCGCAAAATCCGGCTTTGTCCAAGCAGAAAATCGCGGCGACCAAATTCTAGCGCACGTCAGGCCGGGAATATTCCGGTAGAAAGATAACGATCACCACGATCACAAACAACAAAAACAATCACGGCATTTTCCACCCGCCGCGAAATAGTCAGCGCCACGCATAGTGCTCCTCCCGAAGAAACTCCGCAGAAAATTCCTTCTTCACGCGCCATGCGCCGTGTCATTTGTTCGGCATCCGGTTGATTGACGTATTCCAGCTTGTCCACGTTTTTTCCATTGTAAATTTTCGGCAAGTAGGCCTCCGGCCATTTACGTATGCCGGAAATCTGCGCACCCTCTTCGGGCTGCACACCGATGATTTGAATGGCGGGATTGTGTTCCTTGAAAAATCGTGAGCAACCCATGATCGTGCCAGTGGTCCCCATGCTGCTGACAAAATGGGTGAGCTTGCCGTCGGTATCGCGCCAGATTTCCGGGGCTGTGCCTTCATAGTGCGCCAGCGGATTATCCGGATTGGCGAATTGATCGAGGATGATGCCTTTGCCTTCATCGCGCAGCTTTTCTGCCGTGTCACGCGCCAACTCCATGCTGCCGGCCTGGGCGGTCAACACCAGCTCCGCACCGTAAGCACGCATGGTTTGTATACGCTCTATACTCTGACTTTCCGGCATAACCAAAATCATGCGGTAACCGCGTATGGCTGCCGCCATCGCCAGCGCAATGCCGGTATTGCCGCTGGTCGCTTCGATCAATGTGTCACCCGGCTTGATCTTGCCGCGTTGCTCGGCTCTGACTACCATGGACAATGCCGGCCTGTCCTTCACCGATCCGGCAGGATTGTTGCCTTCCAGCTTGGCCAGCAAGACATTGCTGGTATCTCCGGGAATGCGTTTAAGCCCCACCAGCGGGGTGTTGCCCACATAATGTTCGATGGTGTGATACATCTGGCCTGCCTCTGAATCATCAAGGCCGCCATCTTACCATCTACGGAATCCCCGATTTAATCTTGCGCCGGTGCCCTGCGGATTGCGACAAACTGTTTCATCATAATCTCGACCCGTCATTGAAAAATGGGCATCGCAGTACCTTGCTAGAAACTGTGCTTCAAACCCACAGACCATGCCGATGGATCGGCACCCACCGCACTCGCGGCCGTGGTGCCCGATGCGTTGGAAGCGGTGGACAATGCATATTTGGCATTCGCACCGTTATTCAATTTGGTGTAAAGCGCATACACAGTGGTACGCTTGCTAAGGTTGTGGTCGTACCCCAGTGAAATCTGCGAAGCACGCGTGTCGGTACCGGCTGCCGCGCCTGCAAGTTTTCCCGCATACGTATAAGCCAGTTTCACGGCGTCAGTGCCGAACTTGTACTTGCCGGACAGGTAGTAAGCCTTGTGTCCCAGCAGATCCGCATTGGTGGTTTTGGTCAGGTTGTCGGTGGTCGTTTCATACTCCGCATTAACTTCGAATACACTTGCCTTGTAGCCCACACCCACTTTCCAGGCGCTTTCCTTTTTGCCTGCCAAGTCGCCCAAGGCAGTACCGGTCAGCGGGCCGAGCGTGCCGGTGGGCACAGTCGAGGTGCCGAAATTATGCACTTCATAAGCGACGCTGCCATAGAGGGGGCCGACGTCATACCAGCTGGCCAACGACCACGCCGAGCCTTTGGTTTGGGTATCGAGAGATACCGCTTCTGCGCCGGCCACATAAGATATTGCACCGGTGATGCCGTTTATCGCGGGGCTGATATAGATCAGTGTATTGGTTGGCCGCCCGTCGAATGCAACGGCGGCGGAAGACCCCAAAGCGCCGACGTTAGCGCCTGTAATGGCGGTGTTGCTGGCAAGCTTCGTCGCAGACAATGCTGTACCACCCAACAGGGTTCGGCTATCGGCAAGGGTATCGGCGAATACGTCCAGCCTGCGCGTGGAAAGTTTGTAGGGCGTATCGTGACGTCCCAATAATACCTTGCCCAGCGTGTCGCTGTTCAAACCGACAAAGGTATTGCGCGTACCCAAGGTACTTGCGGCGCTGCCATCAAGGACGACCAGACTTTCGATTTGCCACACCGCCTGCAAATTGTCGCCAAGATATTCGGCGCCCCTGAAACCGATGCGTGAGCTGTTACTTGATACCTTATTCACACGGACACCCCGGGTAGCGCCGGCGCTACCGTTGTCCACCAGGTCGTATGACACGTGGGCTACACCATATATCTTTACGTTGTCAGTTTCGGCGAATGCAGGAGTGGAAATGGCTGCCGCGATGCCAATCAGCACGATTTTTTTCATGAGTATTCCTTTAGTAAAATTCGCCGATTGAGTAACCGCGGCGTGCACTATAAGGAAACTATTTAATTCCGTAAAATGATATTTTTATATTTTAATATAACTTTTTTGAATATAGTAAAAACAAAAAAACCACCAGGCTTGCGCCGGGCGGGGTTGTGTGAGAAGACATGGTCAGGTTGGCGAATTCAATAAGTGATTCATATAATGCGCCACGCCCTGCTCTACCGTCAGAAATGGTTCAGCATAACCGGTCTCACGCAAGGCGCTCAGATCAGCTTGGGTGTAGCTTTGATATTTGCCGTGCAACTGTTCGGGAAAGGGGATATAGCTGATCAGCCCCTGCTTTTGCAGCTCGGCAAGCGTTAATGCCGGTTTGTTCTCGGCACCGCGCAATGCATTAATGGTTGCCGCTGCCATCGCGTTGAAGCTTTGCGCTTGCCCGGTACCCAGATTGAAAATGCCCGACTGTTCCGGGTTGTCGAGAAAATACATATTCACCTTGACCACATCTTCTATCGAAACAAAATCGCGCAATTGCTCGCCGTCGGCATAACCGCTGCTACCTTCGAACAGCTTCACCCTGCCCTGATCACGATATTGATTGAAAAAATGATAAGCAACCGATGCCATGCGCCCCTTGTGCGCTTCACGCGCGCCGTATACGTTGAAGTAGCGCAGACCGACGATCTGGGCACTGCGCTTATGCCAGCGCCGCCGCACGATTTGATCAAACAAGAGTTTTGAATAAGCGTAGACATTCAACGGCGCTTCGCATTCGGGGCTTTCCTTGAACACACTGCTGCCGCCATACACGGCGGCGGATGAGGCATACAAAAACGGTATTTCTTCGCCCTGACAATAATTGAACAGTTCCAATGTGAATTGGTAATTGTTCTCCATCATGTAACGACCATCTGTTTCCATGGTGTCAGAACACGCCCCTTGATGCAGCACCGCACTAATCAATCCGTCGAAAAAACCCTCCTGGAGTTTCCTCAGGAAGTCGGCCTGATCGAGATAATCTGCGATTTCACAGTCGGCCAGATTTCTGAATTTATCGGCCTGCTTGAGATTATCTACCGCGATGATATTGCTTTCACCGCGCTGGTTGAGCGCTTTGACCAAGTTCGAGCCGATAAAACCGGCAGCTCCGGTGATGATGTAGTACATAACCCCTCTCCCTAACCCTCCCCCACATGGGGAAGGGAATATCAAATGCCCATATCCTGAATAATCTCTGCGCGGCTTACTACCGCCGTTCCCAATTTCCCCACCACGATACCGGCTGCGCGATTGGCAATACGCATCGCGTCCGGTATACCGGCTTTACTTGCCAACATTACCGCCAGCGTGGCAATCACCGTATCGCCCGCTCCGCTGACATCGAAAACTGCACGGGTGCACGCAGGTTCGTGCAGCACTTCGTTGACGCGAAACAGGCTCATGCCATCTTCGCTGCGCGTCACCAGCAAGGCATCCAACTGTAATTCCATGCGTAGCATTTCGGCCTTGCTATTCAGTTCCGCTTCACTCTTCCAACTGCCCACCACTTCACGAAGCTCGCTGCGGTTTGGCGTCAGCAGTGTAGCGCCGCGATAACGCAGATAATCATCCCCTTTTGGATCAACCAACACCGGCTTGCCCGCTGCGCGTGCCAAACCGATCATTTCGGCAATATGTGTCAAGCCACCCTTACCATAATCAGACAGAATGACCACATCAGCCAGCGGTAATTGCGCACGAAAATCTGCCAGTGCGGCATGCAACACTTCGTGGCTGGGGGATGTTTCAAAATCAATGCGCAACAACTGCTGATGTCTGGCGATGGCACGTAATTTAATAATGGTGGAAATACTATTATCGCGATGCAGCAGCGCAGTGAGCTTGTCGTATTCTGCCAGTAATTTTTCCAGGCACGTTCCTGCTTCGTCATTTCCTACCACCGACAACAAAGTACATTGCGCGCCCAGCGCCGCGATATTGCGTGCCACATTGGCTGCGCCACCCGGACGTTCTTCCACACGCACGACTTTAAGCACCGGCACCGGCGCTTCGGGAGAGATGCGTTCGACTTCGCCGAACCAGTAGCGATCCAGCATCACATCGCCAACCACCAATACCTTGGCATTTTCAAAATTGGGTAACGTGTTCACACCTGTCCACCTTGCTGGTTCATATCAACCCTCTATTTCCTGATGAATGTCACGCAACGCCTGCAGCGGATCGGCAGCCTGAGTGACAGGACGACCGATCACCAGATAGTTGGAGCCCGCCTGTAACGCAGCGCGCGGCGTCATGATGCGCGTTTGGTCATCCGCGCTGACTTGCACAGGGCGGATACCCGGTGTCACCAGGCAAAAACCCATGCCGCATTTTTTGCGCAACAACGCAGCCTCTTGCGCAGAACAAACCACGCCATCCAGACCGCTATCACGTGCCAGGGTAGCCAAGCGTAATACCATCTCGGCGGGCGTGGCGTTGATTCCGATATCGGCGAGATCGTGCTGCCCCATGCTGGTCAGCATCGTCACGGCAACCAGCTTGGGGCGCTGCGCACTATGAATAACTGCCTCAGCCGCAGCTTCCAGCATCTTGCGTCCACCCAGTGCGTGTACATTGACCATCCAGACGCCCAGACTGGCCGCCACTTTGCAGGCCTGCGCTGTGGTATTGGGAATATCGTGAAATTTCAAATCGAGAAAAACCTCAAAATTCCGTTGCATCAATTGCTCCAGCAACTTGGGGCCGCTGGCAGTGAATAATTCCTTGCCTACTTTCAAGCGACAAAGTGACGGTTCCAGCCTATCAACCAGCGCCAATGCCGGCGTCGCCGAAGCATAATCCAGCGCAACGATTATTTTTGGATCAGCCATCAAGCACTCCAGCCAATAAGATTGGCATGACACAGTAATGAATAGTTAAAGGCATGCTCATCTTGCGTCTCCGGTCTCCTCACTGCGGCGCGGCGAATAACTGTCCCAAGCCTGACATGCCGGACAATGCCAGTAAAATTGGCGCGCCTTGAAGCCGCATTGGGCGCAGTGATACATGGCGAGGTTACGGGTGCGTTTATGAATTAAATTTTTTACCAGCTCGATATCTGCGCGCCTATCGATAGATATTTCCAGCAGGCGTGCTTCGAGCAGTTTGTCCAAGCCAAGCAAACTCGGATTGCGTTCCAGCTCACTGCGCACCAATTGATATGCGGCAGCCGCGCCCTCATTTTTCAGTACGCCGTCAAATACCACATTCATCAAATCCAGAGAGTGATATTTATTCAAATATTCGCGCAACAAAGCGACTCCTTCCAGCTCACGGTTCAAGCTGCGAAAAGCTTGCAGCATGCGCTCCGCGACCAGCGGCAAATATTGCGCATCCTGTTTTTCTATGTTTTTCCAGATATCAATGGCATCCTGATATCGACCCGCAGTTGCTGCCATGTCACCCAGCATCATGCTGGCACGTACTGCATCCGGATCATCCCGCAACGCTTGCTGAACATGCCCGTGTGCCGCTAACAAATTGCCCTGGGTAATTTCTTCGCTGGCCAATTCGCAATAAAAAAACGCGGCCAGCTGGCTAGTCCGCAGCCCTGTTACCGGGCCTGAGCGCTGCACAACCTGAATCGCCTTGAGCCAGTCATGCTCCTTTTGGTAAAGCTCCAGCAAAAATTGCAATGCCGGTCTGGCATATTCAGAACCTTCCAGCTCACCAAATAAACTTTCGGCGCGATCCAGAATGCCGGCTTTAAGGTAATCCTGCGCCAATTCAAAAATCGCATGCTGGCGTTTGGCATCATCCAAGTCAGCTCTATCAAGTAAATTATGATGCATACGCAAGGCGCGATCGACCTCTCCTCTGCGGCGGAACAGGCTGCCCAGCGCGAAGTGCAGCTCGACGGTTTGAGGATCGACCTTGACTACTTCGATGAAGGCCTCAATAGCCTTGTCCTGCTGTTCATTGAGCAGAAAGTTCAACCCTTGAAAATACGATTGCGGCAGCGCACTTGATTCAGAGAGTAATTGTTTGATGTCAATGCGGCCAGCCAGCCAGCCCAGGCCAAAGAACAACGGAAAGACCAGCAACATCCAGAACTCAAATTCCATGCGTTGCCTTTAAGCCGGTTTTACAAACATATCGCATGACCGTAGCCGTCAAGAAGATTGTATCGGGTTTTGTTGCGTGTCTTCGATACCCGCAAGTTTGTTCTTGATGCGGATATCGCGTTTCAAGCGCGCTATTTCGCGACGCTGTTGCAACACATTGACCAGCATCGCCAGCACCCCAATCGCCGCGCCCATAGCAAAAAATAACAGCAGCACAATCACGAGTGAGGACTGCCACTCACGGTCAAAGAAATAATGCAGCGTCACCGGCTGGTCATTTTTTAGTGCGAAACCCAGCAATGCCATGAATACCAGCAAGCGCAATAACCAACTCAAATAACGCATAACATCACCTGAAAGTATGCCTCAAGACTCCTGTAGCATGCTGCGAGCGCAAATCAGACAAGGCGAAAATAGCGAAAAACCGGAGCATGTATGTCGCACATGAGGATTTTGAGCCGCTTTTCGACGCAGTATTACCAAGCGCAGCAGTGCCAAAGGTGTGCTGTAAAGATAACATAAAAAATGGCGGACATACCTCACGATATGCCGCCATTTCATTACCTGTTAAATCCACTCAACCGCGCTTTTCACAGACCCGTTCGCGCAATTCCTTGCCTGCCTTGAAGTGCGGAACATATTTAGCCGGTACTTTTACCTGTGCGCCAGTTTTGGGGTTGCGCCCCTGGCGCGGCGGACGGTAATTTAATTCGAAACTGCCAAAGCCGCGTATCTCAATACGTCCACCACGTGCCAGAGTGGAAGACAATGCATCCAGAATCACTTTTACGGCAAGCTCGGCATCTTTAGCGACCAGCTGCGGATGCAGCTCGGCAAGTTTTGCAATCAAATCTGAACGCGTCATGTTTATAACCTCAAGCTTGATCTTCAGTTTTACCGCTGCCCATCTTGGCTTTCAGCAGTGCGCCCAGATTAGTCGTACTGGAGTTGGCAGAATTACTTTCCGCCGAGAATTTTTGCATCGCGGCAGATTCTTCGGCCTTGTTGAGCGCCTTGATCGACAAGTTGATACCGCGATTTTTGCGATCCACGTTGATGATGACCGCCGTGACGGCATCGCCCTCTTTGAGATGGGTGCGAATGTCTTCAACACGGTCAGGAGAAACTTCGGATGCCTTCAGATAGGCTTCCACATCACCTTCCAACGCAATCACGGCACCCTTGGCATCCAGCGATTTGACCGTACCGGTAACCACTGCGCCTTTTTCATTACTGGAAACAAAACCACCGAACGGATCACCTTCCATTTGTTTGATACCCAGTGAGATGCGTTCGCGTTCCACGTCGATCGCCAATACCAGCGCCTCGACCTCATCGCCTTTCTTGTAGTTGCGCACCACTTCTTCGCCAGGCTGGCTCCATGACAGATCAGACAAATGCACCAACCCGTCTATCCCGCCGTCCAGACCGATAAACACGCCGAAGTCAGTGATGGACTTGATTTGCCCCTTCACCTTATCGCCCTTCTTGTGATTGATTTCAAAATCGTCCCAAGGGTTGGATTTGCATTGCTTCATGCCCAAAGAAATACGACGACGCTGATCATCGATTTCCAGAATCATTACTTCCACTTCATCGCCCAGTTGCACCACTTTGGAAGGATGGACATTCTTGTTGGTCCAATCCATTTCAGAAACGTGCACCAGACCTTCGATACCCTGCTCGATTTCCACAAAGGCGCCGTAGTCAGTCAGGTTGGTTACCTTGCCAAACAAACGTGTGCTTTGCGGATAACGGCGAGCCAAGCCACCCCATGGATCATCGCCCATTTGTTTGATGCCCAGCGATACACGATTTTTCTCCTGATCGAACTTGAGGATTTTGGCTTCGACTTCTTCGCCCACGGTCAACACTTCGGAAGGATGCTTCACGCGACGCCATGCCAGATCGGTGATGTGCAACAAACCATCGATACCACCTAGGTCAACAAACGCGCCGTAGTCAGTGATGTTTTTAACCACGCCCTTAACAATTGCGCCTTCTTTGAGGTTTTCCATAACCGCTTCACGATCCGCACCCATGGTCGCTTCCAGCACTGCACGGCGTGAAACGACTACATTGTTGCGTTTGCGGTCAAGCTTGATGACCTTGAGTTCCATGGTCTTGTTTTCGTAAGGCGTCGTGTCCTTGACCGGACGAATATCCACCAGAGAACCGGGCAAGAAGGCACGGATGCCATTGACCATCGCGGTCAGGCCGCCCTTGACTTTGCCGCTGACAAAACCTTCCACAATCTTGCCTTCTTCCATGGCAATTTCCAGATCGTGCCACGCCGCAAGACGCTTGGCTTTTTCGCGTGACAGCTTGGTTTCACCATAGCCGTTTTCCAGCGACTCGATTGCAACAGTGACGAAATCGCCTGCCTTTACTTCTATTTCACCTTTGCTATCGAAGAACTCTTCAATAGCGATCAAACTTTCGGACTTCAGTCCGGCATTGACTACCACCATGTTGTGGTCAATCCGCACGACTTGCGCGGTAATAAGCTCGCCGGCACGCATTTCCTTGCGCGTCAGGCTTTCTTCAAACATTGCGGCAAAACTATCGGGATTTAATACGGCTGCTGCAGTTGCGGTTGCGTTCATCGGATACACCTAAGAAAAATTCTGCGTAAAATTAAACTTCAGCGCAGAGGGCTAGTTAAAATACCCAAATGACGGAGAGTCAGGTGGGGCTTGGCTTATCAGCCGGGTATCTGGTCAGCACTTCCTGTACCACCTGCTCAATGTTCAGAGCGGTGGTATCCAGCAGACTTGCGCCCGGCGCCTGTTGCAGTGGCGCTACGCTGCGCCTCGCATCCCGCTCATCGCGTGAGCGGATATCCTGCAAAAGGGTCGTTATACTAGCATCCATCCCTTTTTCTTTCAACTGCTTATAGCGCCGCTCGGCACGAGCTTCGGCGCTGGCCGTCAGAAAAATCTTCAATGTCGCATCCGGAAACACCACCGAAGCCATATCGCGCCCATCTGCCACCAGGCCTGGCGCCCTGCGGAAAGCATGCTGCTTATTCATCAAAGTGGCGCGTACTCTGGGCAAGGCAGCGACTTTGGAAGCGGCGGCGGCGCATAGTTCATCACGCAGTTCGGCGCCAACCAGAGCGCCATCCAGCCAAACCTGTTCGCCAACAAAACGCATCTCCACCCGTTCGGCCAGCAATGCCAAACCTGCTTCGTCATCCAGCGCGATGCCGCCACGCTGCGCCGCTAGCGCCAGCAAACGATACAGCGCGCCACTATCGAGATAGTGATAACCGAGTTTAGCCGCAACCTGCTGCGCCACCGTGCCCTTGCCCGATGCCGAAGGGCCATCAATGGCAATCACCGGTACGGCCTGCACCATGTCACGGAAACGCGCGAAATAATCGGGGAAAGTTTTGGCTACGCACTGCGGATCGTTGATACGTATGCCGCAACCGAATGCGGCCAGTGAGAAACACATCGCCATGCGGTGGTCATCGTAGGTATTGATCGCCGCGTGGCGCAGTTGCTGCGGCGGAGTGATGCGGATGAAATCGGCGCCCTCTTCCACCGTCGCTCCCACCTTGCGCAATTCAGTCGCCATCGCCGCGATACGATCCGTTTCCTTGACACGCCAGCTCGCGATGTTGCGCAAAGTCGTCGTACCGTCTGCAAACAAGGCCACCACGGCCAGCGTCATCGCCGCATCAGGGATATGGTTGCAATCAAGTTCGATGGCCCTCAACTGACCGCTCTCCGGCGCGCGCGCCTCTATCCAGTTCAGCCCCTTCTCAATCCGCGCACCCATCTGCTGCAAGGCTTCGGCAAAATGCACATCGCCCTGCACGCCGGCACTGCCCACACCCTCTACCCGCACTGGCCCGCCGCCGATTGCACCGGCAGCCAGAAAATAGGATGCAGACGAGGCATCGCCCTCGACATGGATCACCCCCGGCGACTTATAACGGCTGCCCGCCTTGACTATAAATTCACTTTGTCCTTCACGTAATGCATTCACGCCGAAAAAGTGTGCCATCATCAGCCGCGTAATTTCGATATAAGGCTTGGAAATCAGCTCGCCCACCACCTTAACCTTCACTGTCTTGTCCGTCAGCGGCAACGCCATCAATAGTGCAGTCAGGAATTGACTCGATACATCGCCCTTTATCTTCACCTCTTCTTCTTGGGTGGGAGAAGACTTGGGTGAACCTATATGCAATGGAGGAAACCCAGCATTACCCAGATAACGGATATCCGCGCCAAGCTGGTGCAAGGCATCCACCAGGTCGCCTATTGGGCGTTCGTGCATGCGCGGCACACCGGACAATTCATACTCCCCGCCCATCACTGCCAGCACCGCGGTCAAAGGCCGGAACGCGGTGCCCGCATTACCCAAAAATAGCTTTGCCCGTTTCACCGGAAACGCGCCGCCACAGCCGGTAACGCGATATGTGTTCTCCCCTTGCGCCTCGATCTGCACACCCAATGTGCGCAAGGCTTCCAGCATGTGCTCGGTGTCATCCGAGCGCAGCAGGTCATGCACCTCGGTCACCCCATCGGCCAGAGCGGCGAGCAGCAATACCCGATTGGAAATGCTTTTTGAGCCGGGCAGACGCACCGCGCCGTGTGCAGATAGCAAGGGGGGGACATCAATAAATTCGTGTTGGGTCATGCTGTAAAAATAAGTGAATTACTGCTGTTTCCAGTTGCTGCGCACCTGGCTTGCCAGGCGGAAAATTTCATCCAGCTTGGTCTCATCGCTGTTTTCCAGCGCCTGATACAAAACATACAACTCGTCTGCATACTGCTTCAGTTCGCGCAACAAGGCATCGCGATTGGCCAGACTGATATCGCGCCACATCTCCGGGCTGCTGGCCGCAATGCGGGTGAAATCACGAAAGCCACTGGCGGCAAAAGACAGCAGCTCATCGCGGTTGTCGCGCTGCGCCAGATCATGCACCAACGCAAACGACAACAGATGCGGCAGATGGCTTACTGCGGCGAACACTTCATCATGTTGCTGCGGCGTCATCTCGCTCACCGTGGCACCGCACAGTTCCCACGCCTCGCGCACGCGCGCCACCGCGACTTTGGAATTTTCCGGCAGCGGGGTCAACGCCACACGCTTGCCTTGGTAGAGATTGGCCTGCGCGGCGGCGGCGCCGCTCTTTTCCGCACCGGCAATGGGATGGGCCGGCACAAATTGCGCTATTTTCCCGCCCAGATGCGTGCGTGCCGCAGCCACCACATCGCCCTTGGTGCTGCCGCCATCCATGACCAGCGTCTGCGCGCCCAAGTGAGGCGCGATGTGCGCAAAGATATCCGCCATCTGTGCCACAGGCGTGGCGATCAAAACCAGATCGGCATCTGGTATCTCACGCGCCATGTCATCACCGATGCGATCCAGAATGCGAAGTTTTATGGCTTGTTCAAGCGTGGCTGCACTGCGACCGAAGCCCACTACCTCGTCAACAGCATTCGCCTTACGCAGGGCAAGCGCGAACGAGCCACCGACTAATCCGACACCGAAAATGACAATTTTTTTAAACTGGGGGTTAGTCATAACTTGCTATCTTAACTTTTATGTCACTCCGCGAAATAGATTACAAAGTCCGCCGGGATTAAAGTGTACGTCCGATCGCCTTGGCAATCCCGCCCAACGTACCCATCAGATTCTTCAATTCCTGCGGAGTCAATGCCTGATCGGCGTCGCACCAGGCCTCGCACGGATTCGGATGCATTTCCACCAGCAGACCGTCCGCACCTGCGGCGATGGCGGCCTGCGAGAGCGCCGGCACCATCCACGCCTTGCCTCCTGCATGAGATGGGTCAACGATCACCGGCAGGTGCGTTTCCTTTTTCAATACCGGAATCGCGGTCACGTCCAGCACGTTGCGATAGTAAGTCTCAAAAGTGCGGATGCCGCGCTCACAGAAAATGATGTTGTGGTTGCCGCCCGCCGCAATGTATTCCGCCGCCATCAGCCATTCCGAAATGGTGGCCGACATGCCGCGCTTGAGTATCACCGGCTTGTTGATGCGCCCGACTTCTTTGAGCAGATCAAAATTCTGCATGTTGCGTGTGCCAATCTGGATCACATCCACGTCGTATTCCATGAAGGTATCGAGCATACGGATATCCATCAGTTCGGTGACG
Source organism: Gallionella sp. (assembly GCA_035654595.1). Taxonomy (GTDB): domain Bacteria; phylum Pseudomonadota; class Gammaproteobacteria; order Burkholderiales; family Gallionellaceae; genus Gallionella. Next base: position 27,628 of record DASRWN010000125.1, read on the forward strand.
ATGGGCAATTTATACTTGCTTGCCGCAGCGCGGAACATGTCCAATCCCTCCACGCCCTTGCCCTGAAACGTATACGGACTGGTGCGCGGCTTGAACGCACCGCCGCGCATCAAACGGCACCCCGCTTCATGGACAAACTTTGCCGAGAGATCCATTTGCTCCTGGGTTTCCACCGAACACGGCCCGCCAATCACTTGTATCTGGTTGCCGCCAAGCCGGATTCCGCCAATGTCGATGACACTATTTTCGCGATGCGATTCGCGCGATACGATTTTGTATTGCTTGGCGATGTGCATTGCCGATTCCACACCCGGCAGGGGAGTGAACATTTCTTCGGTCAATGGACGCTCATCGCCAATCGCGCCGATTACGGTGCGCTCGATGCCGCGCGAAATATTGGCTTGCAGCCCGGCATCGTTGAGTTTTTTTACTACGGTAGCGATTTGCGCATCCGTTACATCGCTGTTCATCACTATGATCATACTGCCTCTCCTAAAGCCTGTTGTAATGCTGACAAAAACTTTTCATTCTCTGTTTCCAAACCGATACTCACGCGCAAATAATCAGGCATGGCGTAGTTGGCAATTGGTCGCACGATCACACCCAGTTCCAGCAAGCGGCGGTAGATGCGCGCCGCATGCGTAATTTTGAAGCTGATGAAGTTGCCGCAAGACGGAATGTATTCCAGCCCCAGTTTGAACAGTCCGTCCGTGATCTGTTTCATGCCGCGCTGATTCAATTTGTGGGTCTGCCTGACGAAAGCCTCATCCCGCAACGCCGCTACGGCAGCGGCTTGCGCTACGCTATTGACATTGAACGGCTGACGCACGCGGTTCATCATATCGGCCACCTGCAGATTCGCCAGTGCGTAACCGACACGCAAACCGGCGAGGCCATAGGCCTTGGAAAAGGTGCGCGAGATAATCAGATTAGGGAAATCCCCCAGCCAACTCACGCTGTCGTAACGCTTTTCTTCCGGCAGATATTCGTTATACGCTTCGTCCAGCACCACCAGAATGTTCACCGGCACTTTGCGCATGAAAGCATGCAGCGCATCTCCGGACAAAAACGTTCCGGTCGGATTATTCGGGTTGGCAATGAATATCAACTTGGCCTGTTGTTCCACGGCGGTCATGAGCATCGCTTTCAGGTCATGGCCGAAATTGATCGCGGGCACACTGATGCCCGTCGCCCCTACCGCTTGCGTCGCGAGCGGATAAACCGCAAAAGCATGAGCCGAGTACACCGCCCGGTCGCCGGGCGCAAGAAAAGCGCGCGCTGCCAGCTCCAGCATATCGTTGGAGCCGTTGCCCAACACGATGCGCGCATGCTCGATGCCATAGCGAAGGGATAACGCCTCCTTCAACTCGAAGCCGTTGCCATCCGGATACAGCGCAATGGTCTTGATCGCCTCGTGCATCGCGGCCACGGCCAGCGGGCTGCAACCAAGCGGGTTCTCGTTGGAGGCCAATTTGACGATGCCGCTAATGCCCAGTTCACGCTCAAGCTCGGGGATCGGTTTGCCCGGTTGATAAGGCGCGATGGCACGGATGTAGGCGGGGGCCAATTCAGAATAATTCATAATCAACAAGTCAAGTCAGGGATTCGATGCAACTTTGCAAGAACGATCGCCTAGATGGCAACCGGATATGAACCCAGCACCTTGACGAAAGACGCAACTTGCTTGAGTTCAGCCAGTGCGGCAACGACGTTGGCTTCGGCCTGATGACCTTCAATGTCCATATAGAATACGTATTCCCACAAACCGGAACGCGCCGGACGCGATTCCAGCTTGGTCATGCTCACGCCATGTTTGGCCAATGGCACCAGCAAATCATGCACCGCGCCGGGACGATTGGCGGCGGACATCACCAGCGAAGTCTTGTCGTTTCCGGAAGGCGCAACCGGCTGATCGCCCAGCACCAAAAAACGTGTCGTGTTTTTGGCATCATCCTCGATGTTTTCTGCGCACGCTTTCAACCCAAACAGCGCGGCGGCCTGGCTGCCAGCAATGGCGGCGCTATACGGATTCTCGGCAGCCAACCGTGCCGCTTCGGCGTTACTGGCAACCGGAATACGCGCGGCGTGTGGCAGATGCATATTCAACCAACCCTGGCATTGACCGAGTGATTGCGGATGCGAATAAACCGTCTTGATTTCACCCAATTCGTTGCTCCGTCCGAGCAGGCATTGATGAATGGCCAACACCACTTCTCCGCATATTTGCAGCGGACTTTGCAATAGTAAATCCAGCGTGCGTCCGACCGCGCCCTCGGTGGAGTTCTCCACCGGCACGATGCCGAAATTGACCGCGCCCGTTTCGACGGCATGAAACACATCATCAATACTGGCGCAGGGCTGCCCTTTTATGGCACTGCCAAAACGTTTCAGCACCGCTGCCTCGGTAAATGTTCCTTGTGGTCCGAGATAAGCTGCCGTGATGGGCGCTTCCAGCGCGCGGCATTGCGACATCACTTCGGTGAATAGCTGCGCGACGGCGGCATTGCTCAACGGCCCGCCGTTATTGCTTTGCAGGCGTTGCAATATCTGCGCTTCACGCTCCGGGCGCAACACCGTGCCGCTTTCTTTGAGATGACCGATCTGCTGCGCCACTGCAGCACGCTGATTGACGAGCTTAAGCAACTCGTCATCAAGGCGGTCAATCTGTTCGCGGCATTGTTTCAGCTTGTCACTCATACCACCTCAGGCAAAGGCAAATCACGCACCATCAACACGCCGGGAATGGCGGCGATCTGCGCGATCAATTTATCCGGCACTGTGCTATCCGTATCCACCAATGTGTAAGCCATATCGCCGCGCGATTTATTCATCATGTTGTGAATGTTGATACCCGCCTGCGCCAGTGTGGTGGAAATCTGTCCCAGCATGTTCGGCACATTGCTATTGGCAATCGCCAAGCGGAATGATGATTCACGCGGCATCACCAGTGTCGGGAAATTCACCGTATTGGTCAAGTTGCCATGCTTCAGATAGTCGCGCACCTGATCCACCACCATCACCGCGCAATTCTGCTCCGCTTCTTCGGTGGAGGCGCCGAGATGCGGCAACGTCACCACATTGGCTTGTCCCTGTAATTTTTGCGCGGGGAAGTCGCACACATAGCTGCGCAAATGCCCACTGGCCAAACCGGCCAGGATCGCATCGCTATCCACAATTGCATCGCGTGAAAAATTCAGTAGCACGCAACCCGGCTTCATCGCCTGTACGCGTTGCGCGTTGATCAGGCCGCGCGTCGCATCCAGCAACGGAACATGCAGCGTGACAAAATCGCTATGCCGCAGCAGGTCTTCCACGCTGTGCGCTTTTTTTACTTGTGAAGACAGGCTCCACGCGCCTTCAACCGTTATTTCCGGGTCATAGCCATACACGTGCATCCCCAGACTCAGCGCGGTATCAGCCACCAGACGGCCAATTGCACCCAGCCCGATGATACCCAGCGTGCGTCCGCGCAATTCGATGCCGGAAAAATGTTTTTTGCCGTCTTCAACCAGTTTATGCAGTGCGGTATCATCACCCTGTAAACCATCGGTGAATTGCAGTGCCGGCACGATATTGCGCGCCGCCAGCAACATGCCTGCCAGCACCAGCTCTTTTACCGCATTGGCATTTGCCCCTGCCGCATTGAATACCGGTATGCCGCGCGCGCTCATTTTGGCGACCGGAACATTATTGGTCCCCGCTCCGGCACGCGCAATCGCCTTCACACTGGCAGGAATATCCATATCATGCATAACTTGCGAACGTACCAGAATCACGTCCGGATCGGCAATATCGCTACCCACCAGATAGGCGCCCGTGGGGAAGCGTTTCAACCCCTCGGGTGAAATTTTGTTCAGGGTCAGAATGCGGTATGGATCAGCCATTTTTTCTGGAAAATTCTTGCATGAAGTCAACCAATGCCTGCACGCCCGCCAGCGGCATGGCGTTATAAATCGAAGCCCGCATTCCGCCCACCGAGCGATGTCCCTTTAATTGCAACAAGCCTTGCGCATCCGCCTGCTTCAAAAATTCGCCATCCAGCGCCGCATTGTGCAGGGTGAACGGCACGTTCATGCGCGAACGATCCGCCACTGCTACCGGGCAGCTGTAAAAACCGTTGCTCGCGTCAATCGCCGTATACAGTAATGCCGCCTTGGCGATGTTGGTTTTTTCCATCGCCGCCAAACCACCCTGACGCTTCAACATCTGGAACACCAGGCCGGCGATATAGATGCCATAAGTCGGCGGCGTGTTGTACATCGAATCATTCTCGGCATGAATCTGATAATCCAGCATGGTCGGCGTACCGGGCAGAACTGCACCAATCAGGTCTTCACGCACGATAACGATAGTGAGTCCCGCCGGGCCGATGTTCTTTTGCGCGCCGGCATAAATCAGTCCGAATTTGGACACATCGACCGGGCGCGACAAGATGCAGGAAGACATGTCTGCCACCAGCGGTACATCACCATTTTTCGGCAGCCAGTTAAACTCCACCCCGCCTATGGTTTCATTCGGCGTGTAATGCAAATAGGCAGCACGCGGGTCGCACGTCCATGTGGCAAAGGCAGGTACGGCTGAGAAATTTTTGTCCGCGCCGCTTGCCGCCACATTTACCGTGCAAAATTTCTTCGCTTCGGCAATTGCTTTTTTTGACCACTCACCAGTCAACACATAATCAGCCGAGGTTTTACCGCGCAGCAAATTCATCGGCACCATGGCAAATTGCTGGCTCGCGCCGCCTTGCAGAAACAGCACTTTATAGTTTGTGGGAATACCCAGCAACTCACGCAGATCCGCTTCTGCCGCCGCCGCGACGGACATGAATTCCTTGCCGCGATGCGACATCTCCATAATCGACATGCCGCTGCCCTGCCAGTCAAGCATCTCCGCCTGCGCCTGTTGCAACACCTCTTTGGGCAATACTGCCGGTCCTGCGCTGAAGTTATAAATCGTCATAATTGTCTTGATTCCAGATTCTCAATAAAAAATTCAAGTGCGAGGGGTTTACAGTTTCACTTATTGCCCTGTCTCTTCTTCCGGGTCAGCGATGCGGCTCAAACCGGCCAGTTTTTCACCCTCTTCCACATTCATCAGCGTGACGCCCTGAGCGGTGCGCCCCATCTCGCGGATTTCCTTGACGCGGGTGCGGATCAGCACGCCGCTGGTACCGATCAGCATGATCTCATCTTCAACATTCACCAACGTCGCAGCGACCACCTTGCCATTGCGTGGTGAAGTCTTGATGGCGATCATGCCCTGTGTACCCCGCCCGTGGCGGGTGTATTCAATGATGGGACTGCGTTTGCCATACCCGTTCTCGGTGGCGGTCAGCACGCTTTGCTGCTCGTTCTCCGCCACCAGCAATGAAATCACCTGCTGCTTGGGCGCCAGCTTCATGCCGCGCACACCGCGCGATGCGCGCCCGGTCGGACGCACATCGTTCTCGTCAAAACGCACCGCCTTGCCGCCGTTGGAGAACAACATCACATCGTGCTTGCCATCAGTGATGGCAACGCCAATCAGGTGGTCGTCTTCATCCAGATTAATGGCAATAATGCCGCGCTTCATCGGTCGTGAGAAATCATTCAACGGCGTCTTCTTCACCGTACCGTTGGAGGTGGCGAAGAACACATATTTGTCTTCAACAAACTCACTCACCGGCAACACCGCGTTGATTTTCTCGCCTTCTTCCAGCGGCAACAAATTGATGATCGGTTTGCCGCGCGAAACGCGGCTGCCTTGCGGCACTTCATAAACCTTGAGCCAATACACCCGCCCGCGATTGGAGAAGCACAGAATGTAATTGTGCGTGTTGGCAATAAACAAATTGTCGATGAAATCGTCTTCCTTGGTCGCAGTGGCCTGCTTGCCGCGTCCGCCGCGCTTCTGCGCGCGGTATTCATCCAGACGCTGCGCCTTCATGTAGCCGCCATGCGACAGCGTAACGACCACGTCTTCCGGCGCGATCAGGTCTTCCATGCTCATGTCCTGAGTATGGGTAATGATTTCGCTGCGGCGCTTGTCACCAAACTGGGCTTTCACCGCGACCAGCTCATCGTGGATGATTTGTGTGACCCGTTCCGGCTTGGCGAGAATGTCGAGCAGGTCGGTGATCTTGTCCATCACCTCGCGGTACTCGCCGACAATCTTGTCTTGTTCCAATCCGGTCAGGCGTTGCAAACGCAGTTCCAGGATTGCCTGAGTTTGCGCATCAGAAAGATGATAGCCGCGCGCTTTGCCCTGTCCAATCAAACCGAATTCGGCGGGCAAACCTTCGGGACGCGACGCATCGCTGACCCGGCTGAGCATGTCTTCCACCAGCGACGAACGCCACGGGCGCGCCATCAATTCACGCTTCGCATCCGCAGGGGTGGGCGCGGCTTTGATCAACGCGATGATTTCATCCACATTGGACAGGGCCACCGCCAAACCTTCCAGAATATGACCGCGTTCACGCGCCTTGCGCAATTCAAAAATGTTGCGGCGCGTCACCACTTCGCGGCGATGGCGCAAGAACGCATCAATCACCTGCTTGAGGTTGAGCAACCTGGGCTGTCCATCAACGATGGCGACCATGTTGATGCCGAAGCTGTCCTGCATTGGGGTATCTTTGTACAGCTTGTTGAGTATCACCTCGGCGTTCTCGCCGCGCTTCAACTCAATCACCGCACGCATCCCGGACTTGTCGGACTCGTCACGAATTTCAGAGATGCCTTCCAGGCGTTTCTCGCGCACCATCTCGCCGATTTTTATCAACAGATTGGCCTTGTTCACCTGATAGGGCAACTCGTCGATGATGATTGCCTGACGCTCGCCCTTGCCGATGTCCTCAAAGTGCGTGCGTGCGCGCATGATCACGCGGCCACGCCCGGTGCGATAACCTTCTTTGACACCCTCTAGTCCGTAAATAAAACCTGCGGTCGGAAAATCCGGCGCGGGTACATATTCGATGAGCCGTTCGATATCCAGGTCGGGGGTTTTCAACAGCGCCAGGCAGGCATTCACCACTTCGCCCATATTGTGCGGCGGAATGTTGGTCGCCATACCCACGGCAATACCGGATGAACCATTCACCAACAAATTAGGGAAACGCGCCGGGAAGACCAAAGGCTCGTGTTCAGAACCATCATAGTTCGGTCCGAAATCCACAGTTTCCTTGTCCAGGTCGGCAAGCAATTCATGCGCGATTTTGGCCATGCGGATTTCGGTATAACGCATCGCCGCCGCGTTATCGCCATCCACCGAACCAAAGTTGCCCTGACCATCCACCAGGGTGTAGCGCAACGAAAAATCCTGCGCCATGCGCACGATGGTGTCGTACACCGCCGTATCACCGTGCGGGTGATACTTACCGATCACGTCACCGACGATACGCGCAGACTTTTTATAGGCACGATTCCAGTCGTTGGACAGCTCGTGCATGGCAAACAAAGCACGACGATGCACCGGTTTCAAACCGTCCCGCACATCCGGCAAGGCGCGTCCGACGATGACACTCATTGCGTAGTCCAGATAGGACTTGCGCATTTCCTCTTCCAGGCTGACGGGTAGTGTTTCTTTAGCGAATAGTTGTTCCATAAATAACCCAGGCAGATGTGCTGTATAGCGCAACAATCAAAGCGCGCATTTTAGCACAGCGAGACCACTCTAAGGAACCTCTGCACAGCTTCCCCACAAGCCGCGCAGCCCTTTATCTTGCAGCCCAAACCCTTAGTTATAGTGCTGTTCAGCCTGATTAAAGCGCTTCAATCCAGCCTGATTTGCGCAAGATGTTTGGCTAAAACCAAGCACTTTTGCTAGAGTCATCTCTTCATTACTCAGGCGCACAAATTGATGAGCAATGCCGATCCCACCGAAATAGAAAAATTCTCGCAGCTTGCCCACAAATGGTGGGATCCGCACAGCGAGTTCAAGCCGCTGCACGACATCAACCCCTTGCGGCTGGGTTATATCGACCGCCAGGCATCGCTGGCCGGAAAAACCGTGCTGGATGTCGGCTGCGGCGGCGGCATCCTGTCGGAGAGCATGGCCGGGTTGAGCGCACAAGTAACGGGCATTGATCTCTCTGACAAAGCGCTGCAAGTCGCCAAGCTGCATTTGCTGGAAAGCGGCAAGCAAGTCGACTATCGCAACATCACCGTAGAAGACTTGGCTGCCGAACAACCCGCGCACTACGATGTCGTCACTTGTCTGGAAATGCTCGAACACGTGCCCGATCCAAACAGCGTGATTGCCGCTTGCGCAAAACTGGTCAAGCCCGGCGGCTGGGTATTTTTTTCCACCCTCAATCGCAACCCAAAGTCTTATCTGCTCGCGATAATCGGCGCCGAATACATCCTCAACATGCTGCCGCGCGGCACACATGATTATGCCAAATTCATCAAACCATCCGAGCTCGCGCAAGCCTGCCGTAACGCGGCTTTGCATGTCGACAGCATGATTGGCATGAGCTATAACCCGCTCAACAAAGTGTATTCACTGGGCAACGATACGGACGTCAACTACATGATCGCCTGCCGTCGTGATTAAAGCGGTTTTGTTCGACCTGGACGGCACCTTCGCCGACACCGCACCTGATCTCGCCGCCGCACTCAACCACACCCGCGCCACACGCCAACTGCCGCCGCTTCCCCTGAGTATATTGCGTTTGCAGGCCTCGCACGGCTCGCGCGGCCTGCTCAAGGCTGGCTTTGACATCGAGCCGCAAGCGCCTGATTACAAGGCACTGCGCGACATCTTTCTCGACTATTACGAACGCAACATTTGTGTGCATACGCAACTTTTCCCCGGCATCGCACAGTTGGTGGGCGAACTGGAGCAACGCAAAATCAAATGGGGTATCGTCACCAATAAACTGCACCGCCACACCCTGCCGTTGATGCAACTACTGGGCTATGCCGAACGTACCGCCTGCATCATCAGCGGTGATACCTGTGCACGCGCCAAACCGCACCCCGACCCGCTGCTCGAAGCCAGCGCGAGAATGCACATCGCCCCGGCACACTGCATCTATCTGGGCGACGACTTGCGTGACATGCAGGCAGCCAACGCTGCCGCCATGCATGGCATCATCGCCCGCTATGGCTACATCAGCTCCACCGAA
>DASRWN010000126.1:0-6357 GCA_035654595.1 Gallionella sp.
CCAGCAACAAATGCTGCGGCTCGATGGATTGGTTATCCGCACCGACCGCCAGACTCTGTGCGTCGGACAACGCTTGTTGAAGCTTGGTAGTGAATTTATCGAAACGCATGATGGCGTACCTTCAAAGTAAGACTGACTGCCAGTTAGATGGGGAAAGTCTGATAAATTTCAAGTCTGCGACGCTTCACTTATACTGTGCAACATTGCACTGCCCCCACTCTCAACTTTTTGAGTTAATTCATTATGCACACGATTCTGGATGCCATTGGCTCAACACCACTGATTCAGATTGACGGTATCTGGGCTAAATTGGAATTCCTGAACCCATCGGGATCAATCAAGGCGCGTATTGCAAAATACATGATCGAGCGCGCCGAACGTGAAGGACGGCTAAAACCGGGTGACACGATCGTGGAAGCCAGCAGCGGTAATACCGGCAACGCAATGAGTATGGTGGCTGCCGTCAAAGGTTACAAGATGCTGGTGTTGATGCCCGCTGGCATGAGCCGTGAGCGCACCGCGATCTCGCGTGCTTATGGTGCCGAGGTGCACACTATCGGTGATTTTCATGTCAGTGATGCGCTAGCCGAAGCGAGAAGACTGGGCAGTCTGCCCGGCTATTTTGCCCCACAACAATTCGATAACGAATGGAACGTGGATGAAAATCGCGAATGGCTGGCGCAGGAAATTCTGGCGCAATTGCCCGCAGGTGTCCTGCCTGATCTTGTTATCGGTGGCGTAGGCACCGGAGGCACTATCATCGGTGTAGGCCAGGCGTTCAAGGCAATCAACCCAGCTTGCAAGGTAGTCGCACTTGAGCCCAGTGAGTCATGCACAATACTCTGTGGCGAAATCGCCAAACATCTGATTGAAGGAATCGCCGATGGATTCGTGCCCGGCATTATTCAACGCCATCGCGCTCTTCTGGATGAAGTCATTGCCGTTGAATCTACCGAAGCTGTACGGGAGATGCGCCGCCTGGCGCGTGAGCACGGCATTTTCGTCGGGCCATCGTCAGGCGCACATTTGATCGCTGCGCGGGAATTGCGCGAACGGCACAAGGTCGAACATGTCGTCACCTTTTTCTGCGACAAGGGTGAGAAATACATCAACGACTATTGGTTATGATGACGCTTGGAATGAAATTCATATTTTTAAAAACCTCCATAACATGATTGGTGAGCACGATCTTGCCGCGCACATCCGCGCAAATGTTGCCGCCGCGCTGAATGAAGATGTGGGCAGCGGCGATTTGACCGCACAGTTGCTGCCGGAAACACAAATGTCAGGCGCGCAAGTTGTCACGCGGCAGGCCGGCGTGCTATGCGGCACACAATGGTTCGATGGCTGCTTCGTCGCGCAAGACCCGCATTGCAAAATCAATTGGCTGGCGCAAGACGGTGATCGCATAAAACCCGGTCAGGTGTTATGCGAAATTCGCGGCAAAGCGCGCGCCTTGTTCAGTGCCGAACGCTGCGCGCTGAATTTTCTGCAAACCTTGTCCGCCACCGCCACGCACACCCGGCAATATGTGGATGCCGTGACGGACATAGCTGTGAAAATCATGGATACCCGCAAGACCTTGCCCGGACTGCGCCAAGCACAGAAATATGCGGTGCGTATCGGTGGCGGACATAACCAGCGCATCGGTTTATTCGACGGCATATTGATCAAGGAAAATCATATCGCCGCTGCGGGCGGCATCAAACCGGTGTTACAGCAAGCACATCGGTTGGCCAAACCCGGCATCAGCATACAAATCGAGGTAGAAAATCTGGCGCAACTGGACGAGGCGTTGCAGGCTGGTGCCAAGCTGATTCTGCTCGACAACTTCGATCTGGCAGATTTGCGTAACGCGGTACGGCTCACGGCAAAACGTGCCGAGCTGGAAGCTTCGGGCGGCATTACGCTGGGCACATTGCGCGAGGTTGCGTTGACCGGCGTAGAGCGCATTTCCATCGGCACGCTCACCAAGGACATCGCCGCGCTGGATTTATCCATGCGCATCACCCGCTGACGCTGGCAGCCCCACATGCACGGTTATTTTTCTGCTGCCCAGGATAGGCGTTCGTCGAGCAATTCCACCCAATGTCTGACGGGTGTTGTCGTACCTTTTTGCAGCTGCATCAAACAGCCGATGTTCGCGCTGGCAATCACCGTAGGCGTACCTGACTCCAACGCGCTGATTTTGTTTTTGAGCAATTGCTGCGAGAGGTCTTGTTGCAGTATTGAGTAAGTACCCGCAGAGCCACAACATAAATGCTTGTCCGGCGTATCGGTCAACTCAAATCCGGCTGCAAGCAAGATATTTTCAACCACGTTGGCGATCTGCTGCCCATGCTGCAAGGTGCAGGGGGAATGGAATGCCAGCTTGGTGGGCGGCAGTTTATGGTGACTCATTAAATTCGCTAACTGCGTTTGTTCGCGCAGCACGATTTCGGAAATGTCGCGGGTTGCGGCAGAGATCCGTGCGGCTTTATCCGCATAGTGCGGATCGTCTTGCAACAGGTGTCCATATTCCTTGACGGTCACCGCGCAGCCACTGGCCGTGATGACAATCGCCTCCGCACCCTGTTCCAGATACGGCAGCCATGCATCAATATTGCGGCGCATGGCATCCAGCCCATCTTGCTGCGCATTGAGGTGATAAGCAATCCCGCCACAACAACCGGCTTGCTGTGCGCGGATCAAAGTGATACCCAGTTTATCCAGCAGGCGCGCTGCTGCCGCATTGATATTCGGCTGCAATGCCGGTTGCACGCAGCCATCCAACAGCAGCATGGTGCGCGCCTGCTTGCTTTGCGGCCAAAGCGTTTTAGCGGTTGCGGGCGGCACAAATTGCCGCAAGGCATGCGGTAAAAACGGACGCAATATCTGCCCCATTTTCAACAATGCAGCAAACACCGCGGGCTGAGTCAAAACTTTACGCAAAATCGTGCGCTGCAATGCGGCCAATGCGCCCCGCCCGACTTTCTGCTCCACCATACCGCGCCCGATGTCCAGTAAACGTCCGTACTGCACACCGGACGGACAGGTGGTTTCACAGGCACGGCAGGTCAGACAGCGATCCAGATGCAACCGGGTTTTTTCGCTGACCAGTTCGCCTTCCAGCATTTGCTTGATCAGATAAATGCGCCCACGCGGGCTGTCCAGCTCGTCATCCAACAATTGATAGGTGGGACAAGTAGCGAGGCAAAATCCGCAATGCACACAACTGCGCAAAATGGCGTCCGCCTCTTGACCGGCACGACTGTGCTTGATGGAATCAGTTAAATTGGTCTGCAATTTTGTGCACCTCTAAAAATCATACATCCGCCCTACATTGAATATCCCGTGCGGGTCGAACGCATGCTTTAATTTTTTCTGTATTTGCAGCAATGGCGCAGGTAGCGGATGAAACACCCCTGTGGATTTGTCCGCACCGCGGAACAAGCTCGCCTGTCCGCCTGCCGCCGCGGCGGCGTTACGTACGGTCTGCGCATCTGCATCGGTTTTCCACCAGCGTAATGCACCGCCCCACTCGATCAACTGTATGCCGGGCAAATTCACTGGCGGCGTCACAGACGGCAATGAAAGTCGCCATAAAGGCAAATCGGTTTTAAAAAAATCCATTTCTTGTTCACGCACACCGCGCCAGAACGAGGCGCCTGCTTCAACCATACTCCCACCCAATTTATCTTGCGCGGCTTGGACGGCTCGTGCCGCACCGGAGAGACGTAGGGTTAAAACATGATCGTGATAACAACTGGCGGACAAGGGTAGTGGTTGACCGGCCCAACGATTCATTGCGGCCAATGCCTGTGTTTCACCCATATCAAAACGCACGGTCGCCTCCGCAACCGGACGCGGCAACACCTTCAGGGAAATATTCAGCAACACACCCAGCGTGCCCATAGAGCCCGTCAGCAAGCGCGAGACATCATATCCAGCCACGTTTTTCATCACCTGACCGCCGAAAGTTAATATATCGGCACGTCCGTCCAACATGCGCACCCCCAGCACAAAATCTCTTACCGCACCCTGATAGGCACGGCGCGGGCCGGATAGTCCGGCGGCGACACAACCGCCCAGCGTCGCAGCCGAACCAAAATACGGCGGCTCGAACGGCAACATCTGGTCATGTTCTGACAATATTTTTTCGATCTCCAGTAGTGGTGTGCCGGCACGCGCGGTGAGTACCAGTTCGTCATGCTGGTAGGAGATGATGCCGCCATACGGCCGAGTATCCAGCACATTGCCGGATAGCTGCCCGCCATAAAAATCCTTGCTGCCCGATCCGCGTATGCACAACGGCTGACGCTGTGCGGCGGCATGGCGGATGATTTCGGCAAATTGCCCGGTGACGTTTTGCATGTTTTATTTACCGCGTAACCGCTGCGGCATGGTTAAAATCATTTTCTGGCGCGCATTTCTTTTTTACGCAATTCGCCAAACTTCAAATAAAAATCATTGGCCGAAGTTTTCATCTGCTCGACAAATTCACTGTGTGCGGTGGCGCGGCTAAAGGTATCGGCCATGGTAACCAGCATCTGGTAATAAAAATCAGCCATCTCATCTACCATCATTTCTTTGGTCCACAGGTCGATATGCAAGGCAGATTTTTTGTCGCCATCCCAAAATGCCAGCATCATGGCCTTGGCTTGTTGCGCATTGTCTATCCCTGAATCCGTGGCTTGCCATTCGATGGAGTTGGGGTGGCTGTTGCTGTCCGTGATGACATCAATGGTTATGGTTGAATGCTTCATAAGATATATCCTCGTAATAAATCTGGTCACGCAGCCATCATGCTGCTGCGCTTGATCATTTCAAAATCTCGGCAAATCGGGAAATTTTGTTGTGCCGTGATGCACGTGCATGGCACCCAACTCTGCGCAGCGCTGCAAAGTTGGCACGGCCTTGCCGGGATTGAGCAGGCCATGCTCATCCCATGCTTTTTTAATCGCATGAAACACACTCAATTCTTTGGCGCCGAACTGGCTGCACATCTGATTTATTTTTTCCACGCCTACGCCATGTTCACCGGTGATGGCGCCGCCCACTGCCACGCATAATTCAAGAATCTGCGCACCAAATTCTTCAGCGCGCTCCAACTCACCCAGCTGGTTGCCATCATACAAAATCAGCGGATGCAAATTACCGTCCCCGGCGTGAAATACATTGGCGACACGCAAATCGTATTGTCGCGACAGCTCCCTGATGCGGGTCAACACGTGCGGCAACTTGTTACGCGGAATCGTGCCGTCCATGCAGTAATAGTCAGGCGAAATGCGCCCAACAGCCGGAAATGCTGCCTTGCGCCCGGCCCATAGTTTGTGCCGCTCGGCATCATCCTGCGCAGTGCGTAACGACGTGGCGCCGCCGGCCAGCAGGATGTCGTGTACGCGCATGATTTGTTCTGAAACTTCTTCGTTGGTGCCGTCCAGCTCGCACAACAAGATCGCTTCTGCGTCCAGCGGATAACCGGCATGCACGAAATCTTCAGCAGCATGAATGGCCAGCTTGTCCATCATTTCCAGCCCGGCGGGAATAATCCCTGCGGCGATGATGTCGCCCACTGCCGCACCGGCTTTTTCCACCGCATCAAATGCTGCCAGCACAACTTGCGCACGCTCAGGTTTGGGCAACAACTTGACCGTGATTTCGGTGATGATGCCCAACATGCCTTCACTGCCGGTCAGCAGCGCGAGCAAATCATATCCTGCGCTATCCAGCCCTTCGGAACCAATCTCCAGCACTTCACCGGTCATGGTCAACATGCGCAGGCGCAAGATATTGTGTACCGTCAAACCATACTTCAGGCAATGCACACCGCCCGAATTTTCTGCGACGTTGCCACCGATGGTGCAAGCAATCTGGCTGGATGGGTCGGGCGCGTAATACAGCCCATGACAGGCAACGGCTTCGGAAATCGCCAGGTTGCGCACGCCACATTGCACTCGCGCAATCCGTGCGAGCGGGTCGATATGCAGAATCTTTTTGAACCTTGCCAGAGACAGCAACACGCCATCACCTGATGGCAATGCGCCGCCGGACAGTCCGGTGCCCGCGCCACGTGCCACCACCGGTAAGCCCGCCGCATGGCAAATGTGCAAAATCTGGCAAGCCTGTTGCTCGGTATTGGGAATGGCGACGATCAACGGCGTCTGCCGATAAGCGCTCAAGCCGTCCGATTCGTAAGGTTTGAGGTCTTCCGTGCTGAACAATACCGAATTTTTTGGAAGAAAGCTCAGCAGTTTTTTGACGAGCTGATGTTTATGCATGGTAGTAATTTTATGACTTATCATTTCGGCATCTGCTCACGTATTTGCCATTACAGAGAACTCAGACGTTGAAACGGAAATGCATCACATCGCCGTC
>DASRWN010000127.1:0-6130 GCA_035654595.1 Gallionella sp.
CGATCTCATCGAACTGGATGCGTCTTCCAATACCCAAGTGGATAATATGCGCGAGTTGCTGGAAAGTGCGCTATATGCGCCCACCAGTGCTCGCTTCAAAGTGTACCTTATCGATGAAGTGCATATGCTGTCCAAGTCGGCTTTCAATGCGATGTTGAAGACGCTGGAAGAGCCGCCCGGCCATGTGAAATTCATACTTGCCACCACCGATCCGCAAAAAATTCCCGTTACCGTGTTGTCGCGCTGCTTGCAGTTCAACTTGAAACAGTTGCCGCCCGCATTAATCGCTGCGCGTCTGCAATATGTGCTGGAGCAAGAACAGATTATATTCGAGCCTGCCGCGCTCAATTTACTGGCGCGGGCGGCACAAGGCAGTATGCGTGACGCGCTGAGCCTGCTGGATCAGGCAATCGCTTTTTCTGCTGCAACCGTTGCAGAGCAAGTAGTGCGCGACATGCTGGGTACTATCGATCAAGGTTATCTTTACGATTTGTTGCGAGTATTGCGGAATCAGGATGGCGCAGCCTTGCTGGCGGTGGCTGACAACATGGCCGGCAGGAGCATTGCCTTTGATGCCGCGCTACAAGCGTTGGCAACTTTGTTGCATCGTATTGCGGTTGCGCAGACCGTGCCGCAAGCGATAGAAGATGACGATCCGGAGCGCGTGCAATTATTAGAATTGGCGCAAGCATTTGCGCCGGAAGAAGTGCAATTGTGCTATCAGATTGCGATTCATGGGCGCGATGAAATTGATCTGGCACCCGATGAATACGCGGGCTTTACCATGACATTGTTGCGCATGTTGGCATTCATGCCCGGCAAGCATGGCGCAAATTTATCTGTGCCAGCCGCCACAGGAAAAACATCAAGTACAACGCAACCTGTCAAAGTGTCCCATCCCGTCGCACAAACAGCGGTTGCCCAGGTCAAAACGCATCATGCGTTGCCGGATGAAACAGTACAGAACGGCAAGCTGCCGGACTGGGGTGCGGTGGTCGCTGCGTTAAATGTGCAAGGCATGGCATTGCAATTAGCTAAACACTGCGCGCTGGAAAGCCTGACCAACGAAAAGATGGTCTTGAGCCTGTCTCAGGAACACAAGCATTTGCAAAGTAATAAAGCTGCGCTTGATAAATTACAATCGGTTTTGAGTGACTACTTTGCCAAACCAATCAGGTTGCAAGTTATTTTGGGGCAGGCCAATGCCGCCACGCCAGCTACGTTGGAGCAGCAAGTCAGGCAGGAACAGCAGCGGCAGGCGAACGATGCAATCGCACAAGACGTTTTTGTGCGGGCCGCTCAGGCTGAACTGGGCGCAAAGTTGATAACGGAATCAATCAAATCGACACAGTAATATTTACGGGGAGACGGAAATTGTGATGAAGGGCGGATTGGGCGGCTTGATGAAACAAGCGCAGCAGATGCAGCAAAATATGCAAAAGGCGCAAGCCGAGCTGGCCAGCGTTGAAGTTGAAGGGCAGGCGGGCTCCGGCATGGTTAAAGTAGCCATGACTTGTGCTCATGAGGTGCGACGTGTGCGGCTGGATGACAGCCTGCTGGCGGATGACAAAGAGATGCTGGAAGATTTGATCGTGCTGGCATTTAACGACGCAACGAAACAGGTCGAATCCATCACCCAGCAGCGTATGAATGGATTCAGCGCTGGCATGGGTTTGCCGCCAGGCATGAAATTGCCATTTTAGCCCCGTGAAAATTCCTTCCCATCTGGAAGAGCTGATCAGCGCGTTACGTTGTTTGCCCGGCGTGGGACCAAAATCTGCGCAACGCATGGCTTATCATCTGTTACAGCGCGACCGGCCTGGCGCATTAAAATTGGCGCGCTCACTTAATCTGGCAACGCAAAATATACAGCATTGCAGTAAGTGCAATAATTTTTCCGAACAGGAAGTTTGCGATTTATGTGCGTCTGCCAAGCGAGATCCGGCATTACTGTGCGTCGTTGAAATGCCGGCCGATTTGCTGATGATGGAACAAACGCAGTGTTACCACGGCATGTACTTCGTGTTGATGGGACGCTTGTCGCCGCTGGACGGTATCGGCGCAAAAGAATTGCATTTGGAGCGTCTGCTCAAGCGTGTGCGAGAACAGCCTTGTGAAGTGATTCTGGCAACAAATTTTACCGTGGAAGGTGATGCCACTGCGCATTATCTGGCAAGCCTGCTTCAGGCGCAGGGCATTAGAGTATTGCGCATTGCGCGCGGATTGCCGGTCGGCGGTGAGCTGGAGCAAGTGGATGCAGGGACTCTGGCACAAGCCATGTTAGATCGGCGTGAGGTCATGATATGAAAAACCGGTGCGCTGATGCGGCGCTATTGGGTGTTCATGATATTGAAACAGGATCACCGTTATGATAGAGCCGGGTGAGAAACTGCAAAAAATACTGGCGCAGGCGGGGCTGGGTTCGCGCCGCACCATGGAAGAATGGATAGTGGCGGGGCGCGTCAGTGTAAATGGCGAGCCGGCTAAGCTGGGAATGCGTGTGGTAGAAGGAGATTTGGTGCGCGCTGAGCGCCGCACCATTCGGGTGGGCGAAAAAAATCCTGCCGTGCGGGTGTTGCTATACCACAAGCCGGAAGGTGAAATTGTCAGCCGTGAAGACCCGGAACAGCGTGCCAATGTTTTTGATAAACTACCCAAACTGCGCGGTCAGAAGTGGATCGCCATTGGCCGACTTGATTTTAATACCAGCGGATTGTTGATTTTCACCACTTCCGGAGAGTTGGCAAATCGTTTGATGCATCCGCGCTTTAAGGTGGAACGGGAATATGCAGTACGTGTTCAGGGAAGAATGACTGAAAAGCAGATGGATTTGGTGCTCAAACAGGGTGTTGAATTAGAGGATGGCCTGGTTAAATTTGAAAAGCTTGAAGATCAGGGCGGGGAAGGCTTTAATCACTGGTATAAAGTGATGTTGCAAGAGGGACGAAATCGCGTTGTGCGGCGCACTTTTGATGCGCTCCAGTTGCCAGTCAGCCGCCTGATACGCACACGCTTCGGTATCATCCACTTGCCGCCACGTTTGAAACGTGGCATGACTGCTGAATTGGGCACGGCAGAGGTTACACAAGTATTGGACTGGGTGGGGCTGACACCGGAACAGGTAGAGTTGCAAAATGAAGCCCTGACAACTGTACAATATGGGCAAACTCCGCCAAGCAAAGTGCCGCGTCCTGCTGAAAGGGTGTTAAAAATGGCGCGGCAAGCAGATCGGAAAAACGGCGTGCAGCGGCGTAGAAAAACGGGCTAACATTGACCGTCAGTGAAATCATCGCTTGATGATTTTCACCGGTCACTGGAGCTATTGATGTTGATATGAAAATAATCACAAAATATTTGGATATTTGAATGGAACAAGGCGGTAGCAAAACCATCATGTGCAGCGTGCTATTCGTGGATATTATTGAATATTCCAAGAAGTCGGTTGCCGGGCAGATTTCACTAAAAGATAGGTTCAACCGCTATCTTTCCGATGCCATTTCTGAAGTGCCGCTCTCCGACAGAATCATACTGGACACTGGCGATGGCGCAGCAATCAACTTTATGGGTGACGTCGAAGACGCACTGAAGGCTGCGATCAGTTTACGTGCAGGCATTGTCAGTGAAACCCCCGATCTGGATCCCCCACTGCGAGTCAGAATAGGCATTAATCTCGGGCCGGTACGGCTGGTCAGGGATCTGAATGGCCAGCCGAATATTGTCGGCGACGGTATCAACGTGGCGCAGCGCGTAATGGGGTTTGCCCGTTCTGGTCAAATTCTTGTGTCACGTTCTTACTATGATGGCGCGGCACGACTTGCTCCGGAATATGCCGGGATGTTTGACTATCAAGGCTCGCGTACCGACAAGCATGTGCGTGCGCATGAGGTATATGCGATAGGCTATCCCGGAGAAAAAACCACAGAATCCATGGCTGCTGACGCAATGGCAAATCAGGAGTCAAGGACGCGCCAGATGTCGGGTATGATTCAGACGACCTGGAATAATGCAGCTGCCAAATTGGATGACCTGATCGGACAGAGCGTTCTGCATTTCAGACAGGCAGGAGGGCGGCAGCGCGCTATTTACCTTGCTGTTGTTGCCACGGTCTCAGCAGGTGTGCTTATTGTGTTGATTTCAAAACAGGCGTGGCATCACGACACTACCATTGTGCCAGATGGCACAGATAAACTGCTCATGGCTAGTGTCGCCCCATCTGCATCTGCTCCCGGCAACACGGCTGCGCAGAATTCCATCTCCAGTCGGCCAGCCGACATTGAGCATAAAAATGCCGATAAGCGGTTGAATGCCAAAACCGCCAACGCCCGGCTTCAATCCGAAATCGGGCTGCCGCGTCCAGCGTCGCAGCCAAAGACAAAGTCAGGCGATAACGTAAACTCATCCGGATCAACCCATCAAGTCGCTGACAATCAACCGGAACAAAATTCACATGCCATTCCGGATCGAATCACTGCTTCAAATAACCGGGCAGTTGCGGATAAAAAACCCGCCGTTACTCTGGAAAAGACCAGCCAACCCTCGTATATTTCCATCAATTGTGCGGAGGGGACGGAGGTGTTTATTGATAACGTGGCAAAAGGAAAAGTAGCAGCGTGGCCATTAAATCTGAAGGTTTACACGGGTAGGCACAGTGTTAGGGTGAACCACCCAAAATGGGGTAGTGCGGAGAAAATTGTGGTGACTGAGAGGGATAAAACCTTACAGTTGAAAACGGATTTTTGCGAGAAATGAAGACCGCTTATGAAGGGTCATCTTTGGTGATCAGGCGTATCAAAAACCAACATGGGCAGGCAAGATGATTAGCCATCTGGGGCGTTACGAGGTAATAGGCGAGCTGGGCCAGGGCGCGATGGGTATCGTCTATAGAGCCAAGGACCCGCTGATCGACCGTGTCGTTGCGATCAAGACCATTAGTCTGGGTCTTGCCCAGGAGGGCAAAGATGAATACGAACAACGGTTTTATCAGGAAGCCAAAGCAGCGGGACGACTAAGCCATCCCAATATTGTGACAATTTACGATGTTGGCAAGAGTGGGGACGTCGCATACATTGCCATGGAATTTTTACATGGCCGGGAGTTACGTGACATCATGAACTCGGAGGGGCTGCTGGCAGTCGACCAGGTATTGGATATCGTCGCGCAAGTTGCCTCAGGTTTGGCCTACGCGCATGAACATGACATTGTGCACCGAGATGTAAAGCCGTCCAACATTATGGTGATACGGGATGGGCATATCAAGATCACTGATTTCGGCATCGCGCGCATGGCGTCAGCAGGGGTGCATACGCAAACTGGGATGGTGCTGGGTTCGCCAAAATATATGTCGCCTGAACAGGTGATGGGCAAAACGATAGATCAACGCTCCGATATTTTTTCGTTGGGTGTGATGCTGTATGAGATGCTCACCGGTATTGCCCCGTTCAATGGCGAGAACGTCAATGCCATCATGTACCAAACTCTGAATGCCGTGCCCCCGCCACCCAATTCGGTCAATGCCAAGGTACCGGAAATGATGAATTTCATTGTGGCGAAAGCATTGGCGAAAGGACTGGATGACCGGTATTTTGACGCCAGGGATTTTGCTACAGACTTGCGTGCCTGTCGCGATACCATGCCACGTTCGGGTAATCAACTGGATGTTGCGCCACCCGCCGGTGGCGAAAGAAAGCCACCGGAAGTTGTTTCAGTGTCCAGCAGTTCCGGACACTGGAGGGCTGACCAGGAAGAGGCAAAAACAGCCTCGGTAACGGGCCTATCCGTAGTGTTTGACTCAATGGCCGCGACGATGCGTTTAGCGGCGTTAACTGCTACCAGCGCAGATGTCGACGAGTTGTCCAAAACTTTCAGCATGCCGCGCCCGAGCGCCGAAGAGATTAAAATGGCAGCGCCAAAACCCGCAAATCAGCTTCTTATTTCCCCCATACTTCGACCTGCTACGTTACCTCAGCCGCCTGACCCACCGGCAAACAGTCGCGGCAACTTCATTTTGATTGTCGTTGTGGTGTTAATTTTGTTGCTCGCCATCGCTATATTGGTTCGCTGAGTTTCTTCACACCTTATGTTGGCATGCTGTGAAATAAAACCTTCCAGATGTTTCGCCTTGTTATTGGGC
>DASRWN010000128.1:0-11503 GCA_035654595.1 Gallionella sp.
CTGCCCCGCAACACGATACCGCTTTCGAACGCTTCACCCCGCAGGGTCCGCTGGCATTGCTGCCATTCAAAAATGGTTATGAGCTGGTGTGGACGGCAACTCATCAAGCCGCGCAACAAATGTTGTTATGGGATACAGCAAAATTTTTGCTTGAGTTGCAGCAACACTTCGGCGATCGGGTTGGCAAATTCTTGACTATCGGCAAACGTGGCTGCTTTGCCCTGGGCTTGAAACGTGCGGCACGACAAACTCCTTTGCCGCACACTGTGCTACTCGGCAATGCCGCACAGACACTGCACCCGGTGGCAGGGCAAGGGTTTAATCTGGGACTACGCGATGCGTGGGAGCTGGCCCAACTTATTTTGGATGGCGCACCCGAATCAATTGGCACGCAGGCCATGCTGGGCATTTACCGGGCACAGCGTCGCATGGATCGCGAAGCAGGTATTCGCTTTACGGATGGTTTGGTGAGGCTGTTCTCCAACGATCTACCGCTGGTCAGCGCAGGGCGTGCCGCCGCGCTTACTGCGGTTGATTGTCTGCCATTTGCAAAGAAATTTATCGCCAAACGCATGATGTTTGGCGTGAATGGCTAATACCCGTCAAACCAATATATGCCCTATTATTTTTTCCAGCATCCGCAATGGTGAACTTTCCGGATTGCGCAAATTATTGACTGGCAACATCAACGTCTGTTCCATCATGAATTGACCGCTCATCGCAGCATGTAGCACTTGATCCGAAAACACAATCCAACTTGCCCCCGGCGGAAAATCAATGTGCTGTTGCGCTGCGTTTTGTTGATAGTCGAGATCGGCTTTGACTTTATCGTGTAGCTCCAGCATCAAATGATCATAGACCGTGCGGCGGCGCTTGGTGATGTGCAGCGCGTGCAGCAGGCTTGCTTCACCAGGCCAGACACGGCGCGCGCGCGGCAGAAATTTTTTTGCCATCTCGGCAAACGGCTCTCCCACCCGCCAACTGCGCGGTTTGCCGTACGGATTAACATTGGTGAAGACGCGCAAAATACGCGTGCCGCCAGTCGGGTTGGACGGAAAAGCATCGGCGTGCAAACGCGTGTCGTCCTTGCGGTAAGAGCTGGCTCGACCGGAGATTTCACACGGACGAAAAGAAGTATTGGCCAGTTTGAGGTGTGCGGCATAGTACGGCAATAACGCCGCAATCAGCGTCTGGCAGTAACGGGCATAACGCTCAATCATCGCCTGTAACGCCGCCAGGTCTTCCGTATTACCTTGCGCGCCGCGTAACCCGCGCTCGCTACCGCGCAGGTAAATATTTTTTGAGTTACCGTTCGACCAGATCGCCGATAAAAAACGTTGCTCGTGCGCTGCCAGGATAAATGGCAGTGCCGGCAAATACAGTATGCGGCCCGACTCAAGTGCGTCAGTGGTGCGAGCCTGTGTAGCCGTATCAACATCCGGCGTCCAACTGGTCAAGCTCAGTTCTTCAAGCAAGTTAATGGTCATGGGCGATCCAACGGAACAATGGCGTATTTTATGCCAGCTCGACCACCACCGGAACGTGGTCTGAAGGCCGCTCCAATTTGCGTGGCGTCCGGTCTATTACGCAGTTTTTACATTGCGCGACCAGCGCTTTGCTGATCAGGATGTGGTCAATGCGCAAACCATGATTGCGGCGAAACGCCATCATGCGGTAATCCCACCAGGTGAAAGATTTTTCAGTTTGCTCGAACAACCGAAAGCTGTCATGCAGCCCCAATTTGATTAACTTCTGAAACTGGATACGCTCCGCTTCGCTGACCAACACATTGCCCTGCCATAGCACCGGATCATGCACGTCACGGTCTTCCGGCGCGATGTTGTAATCGCCCAACAATACCAGTTTCGGGTAGCGCGTCAGTTCCTGTTCAAGCCAGTTGTGCAACGCCGACAACCAGCCGAGCTTATAGTAATACTTGTCGGAATCGACGCTCTGTCCGTTCGGTACGTAAACACACACCACACGGATGTCGCCAAAGGTGGCAGCGATAACGCGCTTTTGTTCGTCGGCGAAATTCGGAATGCCTGCCTGCACATCACTGGCCGGTTCACGGCTCAGGATGGCCACTCCGTTATAGGTTTTTTGCCCGCTGAATACGTTGTGATAACCCGCTGCCTGTAATTCGGCTTGCGGAAAATCAACATCCTGTTGCTTGGTTTCCTGCAAGCACAACACATCCACCGGATTTGTGGCCAGCCAATCCAGCACATGCGGCAGACGCACTTTCAACGAATTTACATTCCACGTTGCCAGTTTCATGTATTTACCGCTTGCCTAGAACTTGGCACGTCACGCCGTTTCGAGCAGACCATTGTGGCGCAACAACGCGTCCAGATTGGGTTCGCGGCCGCGAAATGCGCTGAACGATTGCGCCGCCGTACGGCTGCCACCCACTGCCAGTATTTCGCTGCGGAAGCGCGCGCCGACATCCGGATTCAACACTCCGTTTTCTTCAAACAAGCTATACGCATCCGCAGACAAAACTTCCGCCCACTTGTAGCTGTAATAGCCAGCCGCGTAGCCACCGGCAAAGATGTGCGAAAAACTATGCGGGAAACGATTAAATGCAGGTGGTATCAGCACCGCCACTTCGGCACGCACCTCATCGAGTAATTGCAGTATTGTCTTGCCACTACCCTCGAAGCTGCTGTGCAGCAACATATCAAACAATGAAAATTCGATCTGACGTAATATTTGCAAGCCGCTTTGAAAATTCTTTGCCGCCAGCATTTTATCGAACAACTCGCGCGGCAAGGTCGCACCCGTATCACAGTGACGTGTCATGCCGCGCACCACGTCCCATTCCCAACAGAAATTTTCCATGAACTGGCTGGGCAATTCCACCGCATCCCATTCCACGCCATTGATGCCCGACACGCCCGGATCTTCCACCTCGGTCAATAAATGATGTAAGCCGTGACCAAACTCGTGGAATAAAGTAATCACCTCATCATGGCTGAACAGCGCGGGTTTATTTCCGACTGGCGCAGAAAAGTTGCAAGTCAAATACGCTACCGGGGTTTGAATACCCGAACCTAGACGACGTCGGGTGATTGCATCGTCCATCCACGCTCCGCCACGCTTGCTGTTGCGCGCATAAAGATCCAGATAGAACTGCCCGACCAAATGTCCATGTTGATTATAAATATCAAAAAAGCGCACATCTTCATGCCAGACCGGCGCGCTGGACGGCTTGATTTGCAAGCCATAGATGGTTTCGACTAATTTGAACATGCCGGGCAAAACCGCATCTTCAGGGAAATACTGTTTCACTTCCTGTTCGGAAAAAGCATAGCGCCGCTCACGCAATTTTTCGCTGGCATAGCTCACATCCCAGGATTGCAATTCAGCCAAGCCCAATTCTGTCTTGGCAAATTCACGCAATTCCTGCAAGTCTCTTTCGGCAAAAGGCCGCGCACGCTGCGCGAGCTCGCGCAAGAACTGAATGACTTGCTGCGGAGAATCAGCCATCTTGCTCACCAGCGACAATTCGCCAAAGCTGGCAAAGCCAAGCAACCGCGCTTCTTCGGCACGCAACTGCACAATTTCATCCATCAGCGCTGAGTTGTCGTGCTCCGCATTGCCCAATTCGCTGGCACGCGTACTATAGGCCTGATAGATTTTTTCACGCAACGCACGATCGTCGGCGTATTGCATGACCGGCATATACGAGGGTGCCTTCAACCCGAACAACCAGCCGCTTTTACCCGCTTCGCTCGCCGCTTGTTGCGCCGCCTGCAGCACGTCATCCGGCAATCCGCTCAGCTCTTCCTTGTTTTCGATATGCAGTGCGTAGTCATTGGTTGCATCCAGCAGATTGTCGGAAAAACGCGCCGACAAAATCGCCATGCGTTCCTGAATTTCCAGATAGCGTGCCTTCTGTGCGTCCGGCAACTCTGCGCCACCAAGACGAAAATCACGTAATTCATTTTCAATGATTTTTTTTCGGGCTGCGCTTAAAGCGGCGAATGCCGGACTATTGCGCAACGCTTTGAATTTTTCGAACAAGGCAAGATTCTGGCCAAGCTCGGCGTAATACTGGGTAACCTTGGGCAAAGTGTTGTTGTATGCCTCGCGCAACTCGGCGCTGTTCAGCACAGCATTCAAATGTCCGGCCGGGCCCCATACGCGCGATATACGTTCATTGGCATCTTCCATCGGGGCAACAAAATTTTGCCAAGTCGGCGGCGTGCTGTCATTCAGCAACTGCGTGATCAGCGCACGATTTTCCGCCAGTAGCTGCTCTATGGCAGGGGCAATGTGCTCTGGACGAATCTCGGGGAAATGCGGTAATCCGGAAGTGTCCAATAACGGGTTCATGGTTTGCTCTGAGAATTAAAACTGTGTGCCCCGTAGGAGGGGTCGGCGTGTATAAAGGTTCTAAGCCTGGTAGACGATTTTACCGTCTATCAAAGTAAAGCGCACTTTACCTTGTAGTTCATGGCCATTGAACGGGGTGTTTTTGCCCTGACTCTTCAGTGCGCCGGACTCAACTTTCCAATACGTGTCCGGGTTGAATATGCACACATCGGCAGCCGCACCTACACTTAAATGGCCTGCATCCAAACCCAATATATACGCGGAGTGCAGCGTGACTTTGGCAAGCGCATCAGACAGTTTGAGTTTGTCCTGCTGCGCCCATTTCAGCGCCAGTGGCAGCAATAATTCCAATCCGGTTGCGCCCGCTTCCGCCTCGGCAAACGGTAGCTGCTTGGCGTCTTCATCCACCGGCGCATGATTAGAACAAATCGCGTCTATCGTGCCATCCAACAACCCAGCACGCAGCGCAGTACGATCACGCAGACTGCGCAGCGGCGGCATCAAGTGACAATTCGCATCAAAGAAACCGATATCCATTTCGGACAGGTGCACATGATTTATGGAAACATCGCAGGTAACCGGCAGCCCCCGTTGTTTGGCTGCACGTATCATCTCTACCCCCGCTGCGCTGGAGATGCGGCAGACATGCAGCTTCACTCCGGTCTCGCTGGCCAGCGCCAGCATGGTTGAAAGCGCGATCGTTTCAGCAAGCACCGGGATGACCGGCAAACCACAGCGGGTCGCCACCTCTCCATCGTGCGCGACGCCGTCCTTGGCGAGAAAACTGTCCTGCGGGCGCAGCCACACACTGAAACCGAAGGTGGCCGCATATTGCATCGCACGCATCAGCACGCGCGTATCGGTAAGCGGAGCATCGGCCTGACTGAATGCCACACAACCGGCATCCACCAACTCGGTCATTTCGGTCAGCTCCTGCCCTTGCAGCCCGGTGGTCAGCGCGGCAACCGGATAGACACGCGCCTGATTCAGATTGCGCGCACGATGCTTGAGCATTTCTACCAAACCCGGCTCATCCAGCGGCGGGTCGGTATCAGGCGGACAGGCCAAGCTGGTAATGCCGCCCGCCACGGCCGCTTCCATCTCGGTCTCCAGCGTCGCCATGTATTCATAACCCGGTTCACGCAAACGCGCCGCCAAGTCGATTAAACCCGGCGCGACGACCAAGCCGCCGGCATCAATCACCTGATCCGCCACAAATCCGCTGGGTGCGTTGCCTATCGCCGCAATCTTGCCTGCGGCGATGAACACATCACGCTTCGCGTCAATATGGTTTTTCGGGTCTATCAGCGTGCCATTCTTAATATAAATATTCATTTGAATATCCCCGAAAACCGTAGCGAGTGGCTTGAGTACAAGGCGCACGGCACGGAGCGACGAGACATATCTAACGGATAGGCGAAGAGGCGCGTACCACGCAACGCAGCAATCAAGTCGCGCAGTAGGTTTTTCATGCCGTCCCCGCCAACATACTCATCACGGCCATGCGCACCGCAATACCGAACGTCACTTGTGACAAGATCACCGAGTGCGGGCCATCGGCCACGCTGGAATCAATTTCCACGCCGCGATTCATCGGACCCGGGTGCATCACGATTACATCTGGTTTGGCGCGCGCCAATTTCTCTTCGGTGAGACCATAATATTTGAAGTATTCCTGCGCAGAGGGCAGGGCCGCACCTTGCATGCGCTCGTTCTGCAAGCGCAGCATCAGTACCACATCCACGTCGCGTAAGCCCTGTACCATATCGTGATAAACCTGCACACCGAGATTTTCCACCAGCGTCGGCAACAGGGTCTTGGGCGCAACAACACGCACCTCGGGCACGCCCAGTGTGGTCAGCGCGTGAATTTGCGAACGGGCAACACGTGAATGCAGCACGTCACCGACGATTGCGATGCGCAGATTGTGAAATTCTTTTTTATGGTGGCGTATGGTGAACATGTCCAGCAATGCTTGCGTGGGATGCGCGTGACGACCGTCACCGGCATTGATGACATGCACGTCGGGCGCAACATGTTGCGCGATGAAGTGTGCCGCGCCGCTTTGTGCATGGCGCACCACAAACATGTCAGCATGCATGGCACACAGATTATCTACGGTATCCAGCAGGGTCTCGCCCTTACTGGCAGATGAGGAGCCAATACTGAGATTGACCACGTCGGCCGAGAGACGCTTTGCCGCGATTTCAAAAGTGGTGCGGGTACGGGTGCTGTTTTCGAAAAACAAGTTGAACACCGATTTGCCATGCAGCAGTGGGACTTTTTTGATTTCGTGACCTTCCGAACCGTCCAGAAAAGTTGCCGCTCTGTCGAGAATATCGCGCACAATACCAACTGGTAATCCCTCGGTAGTCAATAAGTGCTGGAGTTCGCCATGCTTATTCAACTGCGGATTGTTCATGCAATCATTCCCGCCTGCGGTTCATCAAAATAGGCCTGCAAAATTTGTTGTGCGGCGTATTGGTCGATCAGCTCTTTTTGTTTTCTGCCGCGGATGCCTTGTTCGCTCAGCTGTGCGCTTGCAGCGAGCGAGGTATAACGCTCATCGAGCAAAATCGTCGGCAAATTAAACCGCCCTTTAAGGCGGTTGGCAAAACGACGGCTCAGTGCGGTCATCTCGTGTGGCGAGTCATCGTCGTTAGTCGGCAATCCAACCAGCAAAGCGCTCGGCTGCCATTCATTGATCAACGCTTCGATTTTGGCAAAGCGCAACGCAGTTTTTTCGTCATTTATCGTGGTCAACGGATGAGCCTGCCGTAATAGTGTATTGCCCTTGGCAATGCCGATGCGTTTAGTGCCAAAATCGAATGCGAGGAGCGTTCCAGAAAATTGAGCGTTGTCGCTACGTGGTTTTTTCTGTCTTTCGATGTCAGGCATGTCCGGCATCCTCCACTAACGACGCATAATCCACTCCCAATAATGCCATCGCAGCAGGCAGGCGTTCTTCTGGCGGCAGATCAAACAAAATATGTTCCGAAGCCGGTACTGTCAGCCAGGTATTCTCGGCCATCTCATGCTCCAGCTGTCCCTGATCCCAGCCCGCGTAGCCGAGCGTGACCAACAGATTGCGCGGGCCGTTGCCTTCACCCAGCGCTTCCAGAATATCTTTCGAGGTGGTCAGCGCCAATTTGTCGTTGATGCGTAGCGTGGATTGCCAACTGCCCTGCGTGTCGTGCAGCACAAAACCGCGCTCGGTTTCCACCGGTCCACCAAAATGAACCGGCATTTTTTCCAAAGCGGGCTGGTGCATGGGGATTTTGATCTGATCGAACATCTCGCCAAGCGTGATGCTGATCGGACGATTAATCACTATCCCCAGCGCGCCGTTCTCATTGTGTTCGCAGATATATGTCAGTGTGCCCGCAAAAAAACCCTCTTGCATGGCAGGCATGGCAATCAGGAAATGATGGGTTAAATTGAAATCAGACATGCTGACATTGTAACCGTCTAAGGCTGACTGCACAATTTGGGCAATATTCCCGCTACAAACAAAAAGCGGCCGAAGCCACTTTTCTCAAGATGTACCGCGCAGATAATTAATGTGTGGTGTGCTTGCGTAGCTGCTGGATGGCACGCAATTGAGCGATTGCCTCGGCAAGCTCTGCTTGAGCTTGAGCATAATCGATATCCGAAGCGCGGTTTTTCATCGCCTCTTCTGCCGCCTGTTTTACTTCTAATGCACGCGCTTCATCCAGATCGGCACCACGTATCGCCGTATCGGCGAGTATGGTCACAACATCCGGTTGCACTTCGAGCATACCGCCGGAAACATAAATGAGCTCTTCCTGTTCCCGGTTTGGTAGTTTGATTCTGATCGAACCAGGTTTGATGCGTGTCAGCAGTGCAGTATGCCGTGGATAAATGCCCAGCTCACCCATCTCGCCCGGCACCACGATTATTTCTGCCAAGCCGGAGAAGATCAATTCTTCGGCACTGACCACATCAACATGCATTGTCATCGGCATAAGGTTCTTCTTGGTTAAAGTGTCTTGGCTTTTTCAATGGCTTCTTCAATACCGCCAACCATATAAAACGCCTGTTCCGGCAGGTGGTCGTATTCACCGTCGACAATGGCTTTGAACCCTTTGATGGTTTCTTTCAGCGTGACGTATTTACCCGGGGCGCCGGTAAATTGTTCGGCAACGTGGAACGGCTGTGACAGGAAGCGCTGGATTTTACGCGCACGCGCCACGGCCAATTTGTCTTCCGGCGCCAATTCATCCATACCCAAAATTGCGATGATGTCGCGCAATTCTTTATAACGCTGCAAAGTTTGCTGCACACGGCGCGCCACCGTGTAATGTTCTTCACCCACCACCAGCGGATCCAGCTGGCGCGAAGTCGAATCCAGCGGATCAACGGCTGGGTAGATACCCAGCGAAGCGATATCACGGGACAACACAACGGTGGAATCAAGATGCAAGAAAGTAGTCGCAGGGGAAGGGTCGGTCAAGTCATCCGCCGGCACATACACAGCCTGAATGGAAGTGATCGAGCCCACCTTGGTGGAAGTGATGCGTTCTTGCAAGCGACCCATTTCTTCCGCCAGCGTTGGCTGATACCCCACAGCAGAGGGCATACGGCCCAGCAACGCGGACACTTCGGTACCGGCCAATGTGTAGCGGTAGATGTTGTCAACGAAAAACAGGATGTCGCGACCTTCATCACGGAATTTCTCGGCCATGGTCAAGCCCGACAAAGCAACGCGCAGACGGTTGCCCGGTGGTTCGTTCATCTGGCCGAACACCATCGCCACTTTGGATTTGGTGAAGTCTTCTGTGTCAATAACGCCGGCTTCTGTCATCTCGTGATAGAAGTCGTTACCTTCACGGGTACGTTCGCCCACACCGGCAAACACAGACAAACCGCTATGCTGTTTGGCGATGTTGTTGATGAGTTCCAGCATGTTGACCGTTTTGCCCACACCAGCGCCACCGAACAAACCGACCTTGCCGCCCTTGGCGAACGGACAAACCAGATCTATCACCTTGATGCCCGTTTCCAGCAAATCAACGGAAGGAGACAGTTCGTCGAACTTCGGCGCCGTTTGGTGAATTGAGCGTTTTTCGGTGCATTTGATTTCACCCGCTTCGTCGATGGGGCGGCCCAGCACATCCATGATGCGGCCCAACGTACCCGTGCCAACCGGCACCTGAATCGCATTACCGCTTGCGTTAACGGCCATACCGCGACGCAGACCATCGGAAGAACCCATGGCAATAGTGCGTACGATGCCGTCACCCAGTTGCTGCTCGACTTCAAACGTCAGACCCGCTTCAGCGGTAGAGTTACCCGCATCCGCCAATGTCAGCGCTTCGTATATCTTGGGCATTTTGTCGCGCGGAAATTCGATGTCAACCACCGCGCCGATACACTGAACAATCTTTCCTTGACTCATTTTTAATGATTCCCCGTCTAAATTAATTCTGAATATTTTGCCGAATTATTACGATTAACTAATAGCGGCGGCGCCGCCAACAATCTCCGAGATTTCCTTGGTGATCGCCGCTTGCCGTGCCTTGTTGTAGACCAATTTAAGCTCGCCAATCACGCTCTTCGCATTGTCGGAAGCAGCCTTCATCGCCACCATGCGCGAACTTTGTTCGGAAGCTATGTTTTCAACCACGGCTTGATACACCAACGATTCGATGTAGCGCAGCAACAGCTCGTCGATCACTTTTTTGGCATCCGGCTCGTAGATGTAGTCCCAGGTCGCGGGACTGGTTCCTGTTTTTTCTCCCGTCAACGGTAACAGCTGCTCAACACGTGGCTCTTGACGCATGGTGTTGACGAACTGGTTGTAGCCCAAATAAATGGCATCAATCTCACCGGCGACGTATGCATCCAGCATTACTTTCACTGCGCCAATCAGCTTTTCCACATGCGGGGTGTCGCCTAAACCCGTCAGGTGCGACTTGACGTTCGCGCCAATGCGATTCATAAAACCAAAACCTTTGTTGCCGATAGGGCAAATCAGCAGTCCCTTGCCTTCGCTTTCCCAGGTTTTCATCTCATTCACGGCCAGGCGCAGCAGGTTGGTGTTCAAACCACCGCACAAGCCTTTATCCGAGGTAACGATGATCAGACCGATGTTCCTGACGCTTTCTCGTTTAACCAGAAATGCATGTTTATATTCCGGATTGGCGCGTGACAAGTGCGCGGCAACGTTGCGCATCTTTTCGGCATAAGGGCGCGCGGCGCGCATACGCTCCTGTGCTTTGCGCATCTTCGCCGCTGCCACCATCTCCATCGCACGAGTGATCTTGCGCGTGTTTTCTACGCTCTTGATCTTGGTGCGAATCTCTTTACTACCGGCCATAAATTACCTCGTCTTATAACCAACCGCTTGGCAACCGATCTGGTTGCCTGATGGGATGGCTAATGCTTTGTCAATAGACTGCACTTGCTTTGAACGACTCAATGGCGTCCACCAACAATTTTTCATTGTCAGCGGACAGGTCCTTGCTGGACTCGATAGCATCCATCAGCGTCTTGTTCTTCGAGCCCAGATAAGCGTGCAGCGCGGCTTCGAAAGCCAGTGCCTTAGGCACGGCAATGTCGTCCAAGTAGCCTTTGTTGACCGCAAACAGCGTCGCGGCCATCTTTGAGACAGACAAAGGCGCATATTGCAATTGCTTCATCAGCTCGGTCACAATCTTGCCGCGCTCAAGTTGTTTGCGCGTTGCCTCGTCCAGATCAGAGGCAAACTGTGCGAACGCTGCCAACTCGCGATATTGCGCCAGCGCCAGGCGCACGCCACCACCCAGCTTTTTGATGACTTTGGTTTGCGCCGCGCCGCCGACGCGAGACACTGAAATACCGGCATTGATCGCAGGGCGGATGCCCGCGTTAAACAAATCACTTTCCAGAAATATCTGGCCGTCCGTGATGGAAATCACGTTGGTCGGAACGAAAGCCGAGACGTCGCCTGCCTGCGTTTCGATCACCGGCAATGCAGTCAAGGAACCTGTCTTACCCTTCACTGCGCCTTTGGTGAAAGCCTCTACATATTCGGCATTGACGCGAGCGGCTCGCTCCAACAGGCGCGAGTGCAAATAGAACACATCGCCGGGGTACGCCTCACGACCGGGCGGGCGGCGCAACAACAAAGAAATCTGACGATATGCCCAGGCTTGCTTGG
>DASRWN010000129.1:0-7042 GCA_035654595.1 Gallionella sp.
AATTGACAACAACACAGTCAGTTATTGGGATATACAGTATGTCTGGAAATACCTTTGGTACCTTGTTCACGGTGACTTCATTCGGCGAGTCGCACGGCGCGGCAATCGGCTGCGTAGTGGACGGGTGTCCGCCGGGACTGGCATTGTGCGAAGCTGATCTCCAGCATGATCTGGACAGGCGCAAGCCGGGCACATCGCGCCATGTCACGCAACGGCACGAATCAGACACAGTGGAAATCCTCTCCGGCGTGTTCGAGGGCAGGACCACCGGAACACCCATCGCATTACTGATTCGCAACGAAGATCAGCGCAGCAAAGACTATAGCAACATCGCCAACACTTTCCGCCCCGGCCATGCGGATTACACCTACACGCAGAAATACGGCTTCCGCGATTATCGCGGCGGCGGACGCTCTTCTGCACGCGAGACAGCAGTGCGGGTAGCGGCGGGCGCAGTCGCCAAAAAATGGCTGAACGAACGTTATGGCGTGGTGGTGCGCGGTTTTGTCTCGCAGCTCGGGGAAGTGGCCATGCCGTTCAAAAGTTGGGATGGCGTGAATGACAATCCATTTTTTTCAGCTGACCCCAGTCTGGTTGCGCAACTGGAAAATTATGTGGATGCGTTGCGTAAATCCGGCGACTCAATAGGCGCACAGCTTACCGTGGTGGCAGAAAATGTGCCGGTCGGTTTGGGCGAGCCGGTGTATGACCGTCTCGATGCCGAGATCGCTTACGCACTGATGGGTATCAACGCGGCGAAAGGGGTGGAAATCGGTGCGGGTTTTAGAAGTGTCACGCAACGTGGCACCGAACACGGCGACGAAATGACGCCGCAAGGTTTTTTATCAAATAATGCCGGCGGCATTCTTGGCGGCATTTCCACCGGGCAGGACATTATCGCGCAGGTCGCGATCAAGCCCACTTCCAGCATCCGCCTGCCACGCCGTTCAATCAACCTGCAAGGCGAGGCGACAATTGTGGAAACCCACGGTCGCCATGATCCGTGTGTAGGCATCCGTGCCACACCCATCGCCGAAGCGATGTTGGCGCTGGTGTTAATGGATCACGCGCTGCGTCATCGCGCGCAGAATGCGGATGTGGTCTGTACCACGCCGAAAATTTCGGGTAGTGTGCGCAAAAAACCATAGACCATGCGGACTATTTGCCCGGTTATGTTTCACCAATTTTTCCCTCTGCAAAAAATCAAAAAGGAGAATAACCATGCAGCTCGACAATCAAAGCCTGGATACAATGTTCCGCGCAGCACACACCCACAGTGTATGGCTGGATAAACCGGTCAGTGACGCACAATTAGTACAAATCTATGACTTGATGAAGTGGCCGCCAACCAGCGCCAACTGTAGCCCGGCACGTATCGTGTTTGTGCGCAGCGCAGCAGCAAAACAAAAATTGCTGCCCGCCATGGCATCCGGTAACGTGGAAAAAACCCGTACTGCGCCGGTAACTGCCATCGTTGCATACGACCTGGAATTTTACGAGAAATTGCCGGTACTGTTCCCACCTGCAGATGCACGTTCCTGGTTTATTGGTAATCAGGCGTTGATAGACAGCACCGCATTCCGCAACGGCACACTGCAGGGTGCCTATCTTATTCTCGCTGCGCGCGCGCTCGGATTGGATGCGGGGCCGATGTCAGGCTTCGATAATGAAAAAGTGGACCAGGCATTTTTCCCTGACGGCAAAGTCAAATCCAACTTTCTGATCAATCTGGGTTACGGCGACCCCAGCAAACTGTTCCCGCGCAGCCCGCGTCTGGCATTTGAAGAAGCAGTACAGATTTTATAGCTGCATGACATGCAACCTGAGAACCTTCGTACGGGTTGTTCTTGATTACTCAGGCAGCCTCTTTGGTTTTATTGCGTCGTGTGCCGATGTGGTTTTCGCCACGCGCGCTTGCCAGCGCGACTTGTTTTTGCCGCTCGGCCGCGGCGCTACGTTTTTCTATGCTAAGCGTGTCATAGCAGTGCGGACAGGAAATCCCGGCGGTGAATTTTGGCGAGGCTTTTTCTGCCGCACTAATCGGGCGCGAACAGCCATAACATAATTCGTAATGTCCCGGCGTCAGGCCTTGGCCAACCGCAACGCGTTGGTCAAACACAAAGCACTCGCCTTGCCACAGGCTTTCCTGCGCCGGAATGTTTTCCAGATATTTAAGGATCCCGCCTTGCAGGTGGTAAACCTCGGAGAACCCCTGTTGCATCATGTACGCCGAGGCTTTTTCACAACGTATGCCACCGGTACAAAACATCGCAACGCGTGGTTGTTTTTTCGGATCAAGGTTATTTTTAACGTATTCCGGAAAATCGCGGAAGGTGGTGATGCGCGGATCAACCGCACCCTTGAAGGTGCCCACATCGACTTCGTAGTCATTGCGTGTGTCTATCAGCAACACATCCGGATCGCTGATTAGCGCGTTCCAGTCCTGTGGCTTAACGTATTGCCCGACCTGTTCTGTGGGGTTAATCCCCGGCACCCCCATCGTCACGATCTCTTTTTTCAGCTTGACCTTCATACGATAGAACGGTGGGTAATCGGCACACGATTCTTTATGTTCCAGGTCGGACAAGCGCGCATCGCTGCGCAAATATGCCAAAACCTGATCGATGCCTGATCGTGTCCCTGCAATCGTACCGTTGATACCCTCTTCTGCAAGCAGCAATGTTCCCATAACGCCTGACGCGTTGCACTGCGCCAGCAGGGGTTCGCGTAGCGCGGCACAATCATTGAGCTGCACAAATTTATAGATGGCCGCAACCACCAACGAATCCATTTTCTGTTTTTTCATTTTCCCATCCGCCGATACAGCCGGTAATGTTCATTTTTGTCTCCTTTGCGACTGCCTTCCCATATTTTTTCCCAGCGGGTTTCATCCAGCAAGGGCTTGGACAATTTATCGCCCTGAATCAGCCTCAAATCAC
This sequence comes from Gallionella sp., assembly GCA_035654595.1. Lineage (GTDB taxonomy): Bacteria > Pseudomonadota > Gammaproteobacteria > Burkholderiales > Gallionellaceae > Gallionella. Next base: position 2,940 of record DASRWN010000129.1, read on the forward strand.
AGCGTTGTTTTGGATCAGATCGGGTGCTGACTTTGCCGAAGTAATCCAGCATGGCGCGTTGCGCATCGCCCAGACGATCACGCCCGATACATTGATATTGTTTCGGTAGCGCATGTTTCAATGAGACCACCATGTTGCGATAACTTTTGCCGCTATCCAGCCAGGGTAGCCATAGTGTCATGGCGAGTATCCAGATCAGCGTGACGCCTGCCGCCCAATTAATTACCGAGCGACGCATCGACCGGCCGACACGCCACACCAACAGCAACCACAGCACGGTGGCAATAATGGCCACGACGAATGACGTGGTGTGTAGTTCCGGCTCAAACCCGGGTTGGTAATCTTTTAACCACTGCGTAATTTTGGCATGATTATCCAGCAGCAAACCCGCCCAACCCCACCACATCAGAATGGCGATCAACGCGAAAGTCATCAGCCCGAACCAGTCCAGGGCATTAGCTGCGCCGCGTCTCAGCATGGATAGCGAGGCGGTCGCCAGTAATGCGATCGGCAACAACATTGGCAAGGCAAATACTTCCCTGATATCGGGAACCAGACTGAGGGTGACGAACATCACCAGAAAAATAACTAATGGCAATTGCAAATCATCGCGCTGCGCCAAACGTTTGCGTGATTGCCACACCACCCAAATAGCCAATGGCAAGGCAGGCCACGCCAGCCAAGGCAAATTTTTCAGGTAATAAAACGAGTCTTTACCCGGCCCACTTTTCGCATAATCCAGCCAGTTGCCGATGTTGTGTAACCATGCCCATTCCGTAAACAATTGTGGTGAGTGCCGGTATAACAAAAATGGCCAGATAGATAGCCACGGCAAGGCAAACAACACAGCAATGCCCAGACTGGAAAGATATTTGCGCGTACGCCAGTTCTGAAATGTCGCCGGCAGCAGCGCGGCAATGAGTATGAACCATATCGGCGCAATGAAGCCTTTGGACATGAAACCGATCCCCATGCCCATACCAATCCAGAATCCGGCGCGCAATGCGTGTGTCTGGCTATGGCTGAAACCGTACAACAACATTGCGCAACCGGCGAGCAAGGCGAGATCGGTAATCATCAGGTGAGCACGCGCCAACATGCCAAGACAACCAATCAGGATGACAACTGCAGCCCAACCTCGATTTTCACCATACAGATTACGGCCAGTAAGGCCAATGAATAGCAAGGTGAGTGCGGTGTAAAAACCGCTGGCGAGGCGCGCCCCGTCGTGTAACGGCAACAGCGTAGAAAGCAGTTTGGCGAATAAAGCTGCCGTCCAGTAAAACAACGGCGGCTTATCCATATAAGGTTCGCCCGCCAAGGTGGGTACCAACCAATTACCGTTCTGCAGCATGGAATAAATCACCCCAAAGCTGTATGTCTCATCCGGCTTCCATGGGTCGTGTCCGATTAGTCCGGTAGCTAGCCAGATCAGACATAGCAAGCCAATCGGCAATGCCTTGGCAGGAGTAATCGGGTTTGGGTCGGTCGGTTTGATGAAATACATACGGGCTATTTATTCCACAATTTTGATGCGCTGTCCGGCTTGCGGCTCACCGCTGGGGTATTGAGCATTGATCAAGCGCAAGTAACTTTCTGCTGATTTACCAAGTGGTGAACGCTGAGCCAGACTGGCAAACGTGTCGTTCCGCTGCACAGCAATCACGCGAATGCTGAGTGGTTTGACCAGCTTGCGTTCTGCTGCGGTGAGCGCGTGGAAGCTGCGTACCGAATTGATTATTTCTTCGCGATAGGTAGCCAGATTTTGCCGCGATTTAGCTTTACCCTGCAAGACAAAAGTTTGCCCGTTCAGATAGATGACGCCACCAACCACATCCGGCGCATCAATCAATACAGCAGGCAGATTATCGATATCCACTGCTTCGATACGTGCGTCGTTACCTGCCAGACGTTGAGCATACTCCGTCGGAGAGCCGGTCGGTTTTTTGTCCACGTGTAATTGTAATTGAACTTCACCTTGCGGACTAACAGCCACCAAAGTGCTCGGCAGATTATGCACCTGCCATACAGCAGGGAATTGAATGGCGATACCCAGTTCGCCGTGATAGAAGCGGTTATTGCGTACCACGCCTTGTTCACTATTATCGTTGAACACCAAACCATCGGTAGCCTGCAGAAACTCGCTGCGCCCTACAAGCGGATTGTCTACCGCCTGCCTGCCTGCCTCTCCCACTAGTTGCTGTAGGCGCGTGTCATTGTCAGGATGAGTTGCGAACAAACCGTGGTAGTGACGCGGGTCACGACCTTCCTGCTTCGCCAATTCGGCATCTTGCAACTCCTGGTTTTTCAGCGCACTGATGACTTTAATCATGGCCTGCGGATCATACTCACTGCGCGCCAGATAAATTGCGCCAAGGTGATCTGCCTCCAGCTCATGTTCACGCCCATAGCCGGATAGCATTGCGCCAGTGACCACATTGGTCAAATTTTGCGCGCCCACTGAATTGATTTGCGGTACGAAAATAGCGGCGATATCCAGCCCGATACTCGCCGCTTGTGCGGTGCTTTGCTGGCGCACGCCATGGCGCGCCGTGATATGACCAATTTCATGGCCTAATACAGCAGCAAGCTCTGCCTCACTATTGAGATAGGCCATAATGCCGCGCGTGATATACACATAGCCACCAGGCAAAGCAAAAGCATTGATTTCCGGCGAATCTAATACTGTGAAGTGGTATTGCAAGTTAGGACGATGACTTTTATGCGCAAGCTTTTGCCCGACACCGTCCACATAATCCTGCAACGCTTCTGATTCGTAAACCTTGTATTGTTTTTTGACTTGCAAATCTGATTGGCGACCAATGGCTATCTCCTGACTCTCAGACATCAGCACAAAATCACTCTGGCCGGATACAGGGTTTTTAGCGCAACCGGATATGTCAAGTAGAAACAAACATGCTAGAACAATGCGCATCGGAGTTCCTGCTTTATCGGCTAAGGCGTCATTGTCGCCGCAAATAAAAAAGGCAGCAAACGCCACCTTTTATTAAAGATACAGCAACCGCCCAAAACAGCGACTGCCAAAATCACCGGTTATTAAGCAGCGGTCTTGCCGTATTTCTGACGGAATTTATCAATACGACCAGCAGTGTCCACAATTTTTTGCGTACCTGTATAGAACGGATGGCATTCAGAACAAACTTCAACGCTCAGGGCAGGTTTGGTAATGGCTGATTTGGTCTTGAAGCTGTTACCGCAACTGCACGTCACGGTGATTTCCTGGTAACTTGGATGAATATCTGCTTTCATGAATTTTCCTTGCGAGTAATTTTGTGCGGCTTGTGTACGCACTCGGGATATTACATAAGGGCGCGCATTATCCATAAAAACCGGGGGCTGCGCAAGCAATCGTTGTCAAATAAAAAAGCCGACTTGCGCCGACTTTTTTAGCTGCCGCAATTAAGTTTACTTGGCTAGACTCAGTTCAAATTGCACCAACTGTTTGATCTCGTCCTGCTTTTTACCAGTTGGGTCATTTGCGGGCATCGGCATGCTACCCCAGTGTCCAGAACCACCCTTGGATACCTTCATGACCAAGCCTTCCAATAACGGATATTTTTTGCCGTTGTATTCAAACTCGGTAGCATCTTTATATTTTTTGCCAACATCTTGCCAAGCCGGACCAACTACTTTGTGGTCAACTGCGTGACAGGCAACGCAGTTATTCTTCTTGGCCAAAGGCGGCATGTCAATTGCCATTACGCTGCCAGTAATCATCAATCCTGCCGCTATGGTCGTGCTTAAGATTATCGATTTCATGTTTCCCCCGTTGGTGGTCTAACACATCATTAAAAATGCAAACCCTAATGTATCTTTGCCCGGTTTTGCGTATTATTTTTTCTGAGAAGTGGCACTTCTAACGCTAGTGCTTGTGCCCAACCGCATTCCGCCCCCTCAGCCCAGAACGACGTATCCAGTCTAACAAACAACTGTGAGTAACCAAACTTATTTTTTAGCCAGGCCCAGCACAAACTCGACCAGTTCCTTGATGTCAGCTTGCTTGGTGCCTTTCGGGTCATTCGCAATCATGGCTGCGGTTCCCCAGTTGCCTGTACCACCCTTGGATACCTTCTGTACCAGCC
>DASRWN010000130.1:0-3867 GCA_035654595.1 Gallionella sp.
GCACAGCGGTTTTGCCGAGCCGGTGATGGACATGGAATATCTGACGCTGACTTATGCGGATGTGCGTGCCGTGTTGTATGACCTCAAGGCGATTGGCGCGCATAACGCCACGGCTGGCCGTGGACAAGGCTTGATGGGCAAACAGGCGTGGACTCGTCTGGTGGAAAATTATGAGCAGTTGCGCCATGACGGCAGATTGCCCGCCACGTTTGAAGTAGTCTACGGACACGCGTGGAAGCCCCAGCCGAAGCAAACAGCAGACGGACGAGCCATTGTCAGGACGGATTTCAAATTATGAAAAAATTATTGCCGCGCCGCGCGGCTCGCAGTTGCTGAGATGAGCTATTTTGTCACCGGCACCGACACCGGCGTTGGCAAGACGCTGGTCAGTTGCGCGCTGCTGCATGGTTTCGCGGCGCAGGGCAAGCGTGTGGTCGGTATGAAACCGGTCGCCGCAGGTCGTGTCGGCAACGATATGCACGAAGACGTCAAGCAGTTACGCGCCGCGAGTAATGTGCTGGCGGATGAAAATCAGGTGAACCCGTATTGTTTTGCCCAAGCGATTGCGCCGCACATTGCCGCGCAACAGGCAGGTGTCAGCATTGATCTTGCGCGCATTGTAAAATCGTTCCGTGCGCTGCAGAGCTTGGCAGATGTGGTCATTGTGGAAGGTGCAGGCGGTTTTCGTGTGCCATTGAATGCGGAACAGGATAGCGCCGAGCTGGTCCGGCAGCTGGGCATACCAGTCATATTAGTAGTGGGATTACGCCTCGGCTGTTTGAATCATGCCTTGCTCACCTGTGAAGCAATCGCCGCGCGGGGCGTCCGGCTTGCCGGCTGGGTGGCGAACGGAATCGCAGTGAGTATGTCCCACCAGACGGAAAATATCGCTGCGCTGCAACAGCGTATTGCCGCCCCCTTATTGGGGATTGTGCCATTTCAGTCACGGCCTGATGCGGGTGAAATTTCATCACGGCTCAATTTGAAATTATTGGAGTCATAAAATTAAACATCTGAAATTATTGCTGTTGATGCCCACGCTGTTGCTGATGGCTTGCAATGGGCATCAATCATCCTCCGTGTTTCATGCCAGCGATGTGGGCAACAGATTCGTACAAGCTGATTTTCACTTGACCGATCACAACGGAAAGCCGCGCACATTGGCAGATTTCCGCGGCAAGGTAGTCGTGCTGTTTTTTGGTTATACCCATTGCCCGGACGTTTGTCCGACCAAGCTGGCCGATCTGGCGCAAACCATGCGGTTGTTGGGTAACGATGCAGATAAGGTGCAGGTGTTGTTCATCACACTCGACCCAGAGCGCGACACACGCGAACTGTTGGCGAAATTTGTTCCTTCGTTCTCTCCTGTGTTCCTGGGACTGTATGGCGACGTGCAGGAAACCGCCAGTGTGGCGCAAAAATTTCGGGTCGATTACAGCAAAAATCCGACTTCATCCGGCTATACGCTGGATCACTCGACGTTCACCTACCTGATTGATACGCAAGGCAAGGTGCGCTTGATGGCAGGTGACCGGCAGCCTGCCGATTTGCTGGCGCAGGACATTCGAGCACTGCTGGCGCTGCATTAAAAGCGGGCAAAGCGGTCAGGGACGGCCCGCCCTGGTGTTATGATTGGCATGATAAACAACAGAGCTTGTGTTGCTGAAAACAGGAAAAATAATCATGGGATTTTATGTAACAACAGGATGGGTTGGCGGCGCTGCAAATCGGGACGGAGCACGTTATGGCTGAGGCAAGCCATGATCAGTCCGAAAGCAAATTATTGGTCTTGCTGCGCGAGTCACGCTGGCTGCTGTTGATCGCCGGCGGGCTGTATCTTGCGGTGGCTTTGTATGGTTATCAGCCTACCGATCCGGCCTGGTCGCACAGTGTTGCCGGCATCACCGGCAATCCGGCTGGCGTGCTCGGCGCATATGTTTCCGATCTGTTGTTTTATTTGTTTGGCTTTTCTGCCTGGTGGGTTGTGCTACTGCTGCTGCAACAAGTATGGACCGGGTACCACCATCTTGGTGCGAACAGTGTTTTCAATAAACGCGCGGTGTGGATTGCAATGATTGGCTTCGTCGTGCTGCTGCTGTCCAGCAGCGCACTGGAAGCGATACGCCTGCACACGCTGAAAATAGCCTTGCCGTTGGCCCCCGGCGGGATGCTCGGTATGGTGTTGGGTGACGCACTGGAACGCTTGTTCGGTTTTATCGGCGCAACGCTGGTGCTGCTGGCAGTGCTCGCGGCCAGCTTCAGTGTATTCAGCGGGTTGTCCTGGTTGCGTTTGATGGACTGGCTGGGGACAATCATTGAGTCCACCTGGCAGTGGCTGGCGCGCATTTGGCAAACTTGGCAGGATAAACGCATCGGCACACAGGCCATGAGTCAACGCAACGCTTTAGTAGAGGAAGAGAAGCGGCGTGTCGAAGATTATCAGCCGATATACATCGAAATGCCGATTCTCGACGTGCCCCAATCGCGGCGTGTCAGTGCAGAAAAACAAGCTCCGTTATTCGCCGATATGCCCGATTCACCTTTTCCTCCCCTGCATTTGCTCGATGCAGCCGACCAGAATGTTGAAATGGTTCCGGCCGAAACACTGGCCTTCACTTCACGCTTGATTGAGCACAAGCTCAAAGATTTCGGTATCGAAGTCAGGGTTGTTGCAGCCTATCCGGGGCCGGTGATTACACGCTACGAAATCGACCCGGCAGTGGGCGTGAAGGGCAGCCAGATTACCAATCTGGTAAAAGACCTGGCGCGCGCCCTGTCGGTGGTCAGCATTCGTCTGGTTGAAACCATACCCGGCAAAGCCTATATGGCGCTGGAATTGCCAAATCCCAAACGGCAGATGGTGCAGCTGTCCGAAATCCTCAGTTCGCAGGCCTATGCTGAGATGAATTCCGATTTGACCATCGCGATGGGCAAAGATATTTCCGGAAAACCGGTGGTCGCAGATCTGGCAAAAATGCCGCACGTCTTGGTGGCCGGCACGACTGGTTCAGGTAAGTCGGTGGCAATCAACGCAATGATTCTGAGCCTGCTTTACAAAGCGACGCCGCAGCATGTGCGCTTGCTGTTGATCGATCCGAAGATGCTGGAGTTGTCGGTATATGAAGGCATTCCGCATTTGCTCGCACCGGTGGTCACCGATATGCGTCAAGCGGCATCCGGCCTGAGCTGGTGTGTGAAAGAAATGGACCGACGCTACCGGTTAATGTCTGCGCTGGGCGTGCGTAACATTGCCGGTTATAACCAGAAAGTACGCGATGCGATCAAAGCCAAACAGCCGCTGACCAACCCATATACCTTGACACCGGACAATCCGGAAGCGCTGGAAGATTTGCCGTTGATTGTGGTGTTCATTGATGAGCTCGCCGACCTGATGATGGTGGTGGGTAAAAAGATCGAAGAGTTGATTGCACGTTTGGCGCAAAAGGCGCGCGCATCCGGCATTCATCTGGTGCTTGCAACGCAACGCCCCTCGGTGGACGTGATTACCGGTCTGATAAAAGCCAATGTGCCGACCCGTATCGCGTTTCAGGTGTCGAGCAAAATCGATTCGCGTACCATTCTCGATCAGATGGGGGCGGAGGCGTTGTTGGGTCAGGGTGACATGTTGTATTTACCGCCCGGCAGCGGCTTCCCGCAGCGCGTGCACGGCGCATTTGTGTCCGATCAGGAGGTGCACCGTGTCGCCGAATATCTCAAGGCGCAGGGTGAACCGCAGTACATTGATGGTGTGCTCAATTCGCCGGAAGAGGCTGGAGATGGCGCTGAAGGTATGCTGCTGGATACGGAAGCCGACCCGTTGTATGACCAGGCGGTCGAGATTGTGGTTAAAAATCGCCGTGCCTCAAT
>DASRWN010000131.1:0-8075 GCA_035654595.1 Gallionella sp.
CTTACTTACATAGTTCTGCCTATGCGGCGCTGCGATTTTTCTCGTGCGCCGCGTCTGGCTTAGAAATTTGAATTTTTAGAGGCATCCATGCATTTTACGGTATCCACATAATGAGTAGCGCAACACAACTACTCCGTTTCATCACGGCTGGCAGTGTAGATGATGGCAAGAGCACGCTGATCGGCCGTTTGTTGCACGACTCCAAGTCGATTTTTGAAGATCAACTTTCGGCGATTACCAAAACCAGCACCAAGCGTGGCATGGCGACAGTCGACCTGTCTTTGCTCACCGACGGGCTTCAAGCCGAGCGTGAGCAGGGCATCACCATTGATGTGGCATATCGTTACTTCGCCACACCCAAGCGTAAATTCATCATCGCCGACACACCCGGACATGAGCAATACACACGCAATATGGTAACTGCCGCCAGCACCGCCAATCTGGCGGTGATATTGGTGGATGCGCGCAAGGGCGTATTGACGCAAACCCGTCGGCATACCTATTTGGCTAGTCTGGTAGGCATTCCGCACATCGTATTGGCGGTGAATAAAATGGATATGGTGGATTACTCGGAAGCGCGCTATAGCGAGATTTGCGCGGAGTATCTGAAATTTGCTGCGCAACTCGGGTTACACAATGTGGTTTGCATTCCGCTGTCCGCTTTGATGGGCGATATGCTGGTGGATCGCGGCGACAATTTGAACTGGTATCAAGGCACGACACTGATGGACTTACTGGAAAGTATCGTAATTGATCGTGATGTGAACACTACAGATTTTCGTTACCCGGTGCAGTGGGTGTGTCGCCCGCAAACCCAGGAATATCATGACTTTCGTGGTTTCATGGGACGTATTGAAACGGGTGAGATAGCAGTCAACGACGAAATCACCGTGTTACCCGGCGGGCGCACGACCCGTGTCAAAGAAATTGTCACTTATGAAGGCAACTTGCAACGCGCTTATGCGCAGCAATCTGTCACGATCACACTGACTGACGAGATTGACGTTTCGCGTGGCGATATGTTTGTCAAATCAGAAACCATGCCGACCGTCGCCAGAGAATTCGAGGCAATGTTGTGCTGGCTGTCGGAAACGCCCCTCGACAAGAATCGAAAATACGTCGTCAAGCATACTACGCGCGTAGTGAAATGCGCGTTTTCGCGGCTTGATTTTCGTGTTGATGTGAACACCCTGGAACAGCATCAAACCACTGCGCTCAACATGAATGACATTGCCCGTGTTGCAATGAAGGTGCAACAACCGCTGGTATATGATTCCTATGCGCGCAATCGCGCCAGCGGCAGCTTTATCGTGATTGATGAGGCAAGCAACAATACCGTTGCCGCCGGGATGATGATCTAATCGCCGGCTAATCCATAACGGCATGACTATGCACTTGTTTTGGTCAAGCGGATGTTGTTGTTTGGCATTTTGGGCAAGTTTGATACAATGCCGCAGCTTTTTTGAAACTAACAGGGTGGGAGATAAAGATGTCCATTGAACAACGCGTCAAGAAAATCGTTGCTGAGCAATTGGGTGTAAATGAATCAGAAGTCAAAAACGAATCCTCCTTTGTTAATGATCTGGGTGCCGATTCTCTGGATACCGTTGAGCTGGTTATGGCATTGGAAGAAGAATTTGAATGTGAAATACCTGACGAAGACGCAGAAAAAATCACTTCAGTACAACAAGCCATTGACTACGTCCTGGCTCATCAAAAGTAACTCTTTTCATCATTCTGTTTTTAAAACGGAGTCAGTTTGTCTAAACGCAGAGTCGTCATCACCGGACTGGGGATCGTCTCCCCAATCGGGATAGGGGTTTCCGCTACCTGGAAAAATCTCATTGCAGGTCAATCCGGGATAGGCAAAATTACTCATTTCGATGCGAGCCAAATGGCCTGCCAGATTGCCGGAGAAGTAAAGAATTTTGAGGCCACTCAGTATCTGCCCGCCAAGGATGCACGCCGTATGGATAGATTCATCCATTTTGGTTTGGTAGCTGGCATTGAGGCCTTTAAGGATTCCGGCTTGCAGATATCCGAACAGAACGCCGAACGTATCGGCGTCAATATTGGGTCTGGCATCGGCGGGCTGCCAATGATTGAAACAACGCATGGTGAGTATCTGGCCGCCGGCCATCGCCGGATATCGCCGTTCTTTATTCCGGGCACGATCATCAACATGATTTCCGGCAATCTTTCCGTCATGTATGGCTTGAAGGGCCCCAATCTGGCCATGGTATCCGCTTGTACTACCGGCACGCATTGCATTGGAGAGTCGGCGCGCATTATCGAGTATGGTGATGCAGATGTGATGCTGGCGGGCGGCTCCGAAGCGACCGTCAGTCCGTTAGCGGTAGGCGGCTTCGCCGCAGCCCGGGCACTCAGCACGCGCAATGACGATCCTGCCACCGCCAGCCGCCCGTGGGATAAAGACCGGGATGGCTTTGTAATCGGCGAGGGTTCAGGAGTACTGGTGCTGGAAGAATACCAGCATGCCAAGGCGCGCGGCGCGAAAATATATGCAGAGCTGGTTGGATATGGCATGAGCGGTGACGCTTATCACATTACCTCGCCGAATAGCGATGGTCCAAAGCGCAGCATGTTGAATGCGTTGCGCAATGCAGGGCTGAATCCGCACGATGTGCAATACGTCAATGCGCACGGCACTTCCACCCCGCTGGGCGACAAAAATGAAACGGATGCCATCAAACTGGCATTTGGCGATCATGCTGCCAAGCTGGTGGTGAATTCCACCAAATCCATGACCGGCCACTTGCTGGGCGGTGCAGGCGGGATAGAGTCAATCTTTTGCTCGCTGGCGATACACCATCAAATCTCACCGCCCACCACCAATATTTTCGAGCAAGATTCAGAGTGCGATCTGGATTACTGCGCCAATGTTGCGCGTGACATGAAGATTGATATCGCGTTGAACAATAACTTTGGTTTCGGCGGAACGAACGGTACTTTAGTGTTCCGCAAAGTCTAGTTCCTTCGCCACGATGCTGGTCAATGGCAAGCGTAGCAATTCGATCAGCATCCGTGATCGCGGCCTGCTTTACGGCGATGGAGTATTTCGCACCCTGCGGGTGTTCGAGCATCGTGCACAACTCTGGCCGCTGCATTATCAAAAACTTCACCACGACTGCACTGCATTGGGCATAACGTGTCCTGATTTCACATTGCTGAGCGGCGAGTTGGACAGTTTGCTTGGCCAGCATCCTGCGGCTGTGATGAAACTCATCGTCACCAGGGGCGAGGGCGCGCGCGGTTACGCGCCGACCAGGTCTGCGCCACCCACCCATCTCTGGGATATTGCGCCTTTGCCTGATTATCCGGATGATTACGCCGCATGTGGGATCAAAGTACAGGTATGCCGGTTGCGCCTCGGCCAACAGCCGAGATTGGCCGGAATCAAGCACCTCAATCGTCTGGAAAACGTGCTGGCAGCAGCAGAATGCAATGATGCGGGGATGGCGGAAGGATTATTGCTGGATACGCAAAACAATGTCATCGAAGGCACGCGCAGTAATTTGTTTTTGGTGTCACAAGGCGAGCTGGTTACACCGGATTTATCGAACTGCGGTGTGGCAGGTGTGCAGCGAGATCGGGTCATGACCTGGGCCTCAAGGCAGAACAGGCCGGTGCAGGTTCGTGAGGTTAAACTGGAAGAAGTGATGCATGCCGACGAATTGTTTCTGTTGAACAGCATTATCAGTTTGTGGCCGATACGCGAACTCGAACAACGGCGCTGGGCCGCCTTTCCTGTTGCCACACAGATACGGCAAGCACTTTTAGAGGAATAAACATGAAGCTGCTGCTGGTTGCTTTCTTGCTCCTTGCCATTGCGGGCATCGGCTACTACGCCGAGCAACCCTTACCCCTGCCGGTTACCCCGTTCGAGTTTTCCATCAAACCGGGCAGCAGCCTCAAGAGCGCCGCGCAGCAAATTCAGCAAACACAGTTGTTGGAGTATCCCGGCGCATTTGTGTGGCTGGGACGGTTGCTGGGAAAAGCCGGACAAATCAAGCCGGGCGACTATCTGCTGGAGCGGCCAGTTTCGTTGTTTGGGCTATTGCAAATTGTCACCAAAGGCGATGTCAGTCAAAGCCAGGTCAGCATAATCGAGGGCTGGACATTCAAACAATTGCGTGACGAGATCAATGCCAGTGCGGACGTGACGCACGACACGGAAAATTTGACTGACGCGTTGATTTTGCAGCGCATCGGCGCGACAGAAAATTATCCGGAGGGATTGTTCTTCCCGGACACCTACTACTTTGCTGCGGGCAGCAGTGAGCTGCTAATCTTCAAACGTGCTTATCAAACCATGCAGAAAAATTTGCAGGCAGCATGGCTGACGCGCGCGCCTGATCTACCGTTGCAAACTCCCTATCAGGCACTAATTTTGGCCTCCATCGTCGAGAAAGAAACCGGTGCACCCGGCGATCGAGACATGATCGCCGGGGTGTTTGTGAATCGGCTGCGCAAGGGAATGTTGCTGCAAACTGATCCCACTGTGATCTACGGCATGGGTGATAAATTTGATGGCAATCTGCGCAAACGCGACCTGTCTACCGACACCGCCTACAACACCTATACCCGTGCCGGATTGCCGACCACGCCAATTGCCTTGCCGGGTTTGGCCTCACTGCAGGCAGCCCTCCATCCGGCGCGCACCGATGCGCTGTATTTTGTGGCGCGCGGTGACGGCAGTTCGCAATTTTCCAGCACGCTGGTTGAACACAACCGCGCAGTAAATAAGTATCAAAAATAACTTACCATGACCAAGTTCATTACCTTTGAAGGCGTGGATGGTGCAGGCAAAAGCACTCATCTGGCCTGGTTTGCCGCAGCTTTGCGCCAGCGTGGTGCAGAGGTGGTTGTCACACGTGAACCGGGCGGCACAGCGTTGGGTGAGCAATTACGCGAAATGCTGCTTCAGCAAAAAATGACGACTGGCACTGAGGCAATGCTCATGTTCGCGGCACGTCTGGAGCATGTCGAGCAAGTAATCAAACCGGCATTGCGTGCCGGTAAATGGGTTGTTTCAGATCGTTTCAGCGATGCCAGTTTTGCTTATCAGGGTGGCGGCAGAGGCATGGATTGGGAAAAACTGAAGCAGCTTGAGCAATGGGTACACCCTGATCTGCAACCTGACTTGACTTTGTTGTTTGATGTGCCGGTTGAGGTGGCCAGGCAACGCCTGAAAAACAATGTTTCTCTGGATCGTTTTGAGCAGGAACAGGATGATTTTTTCGAGCGCGTGCGTGCCGCATATCACCGGCGCGTAGCGGAAAATCCGCAGCGATACGCGGTGATTGATGCAGCAGGGCCTTTGGCGGCTGTGCAACAGCAACTTGCCGGAATTATTACGTCCATCTCACCATGAAAAAAATTTATCCCTGGCAAAAAAATGATTGGGCGCGCTTGCAAGCGCTGCGCAAACGTCCGCCACACGGCCTCTTGCTCAAGGGAACCAAGGGAATCGGCAAGCTCGATTTGGCGCTGAGTTTCGCCGCATCATTATTATGCGAGCATCCGGATGCAGCAGGTTTTGCCTGTATGGAATGTCCCGCCTGTCACTGGTTTGAGCAAGGCTCACACCCCGATTTTCGTTTACTGCAACCGGAGTCACTCAACCCGGATGCTGAAGAAACCGAATCCGGTAAAAAACCCAGCAAACAAATCTCGGTCGATCAAATACGCGGGTTGGCCGATTTTTTTGGCATGTCGGCGCATCAAGGTGGCCGACGCGTGATCGTGATTCATCCCGCCGAGGCGATGAACACCAACGCTGCCAATGCCCTGCTGAAAAATCTGGAAGAGCCGCCCGCCGGTTTGTTATTCATCTTGGTGGCACACAAGCCGCAACAACTGTTGCCGACCATTCTGAGTCGTTGCCTGGCTGTTTCACTGGCTCCACCTGAAACGGCAATCGCAACACATTGGCTGGCGGAGCAGGGGGTGGCCCACCCTGCGGCGGTGTTGGCGGCATCCGGGTTTTCGCCGTTGCAAGCTGCACAAGCGGAACCGGGAACAGGTGCAGAAGAGCGTGACAAGCTGCTGCGTGCGGTGCGGCAACCTGCCGCATTAGACGTGTTTGCACTTGCTGAGTTGTTGCAGAAAACCGAGCAAGTGTTGGTGGTGCAGTGGCTGCAGCAATGGTGTTACGACCTTAATTCGATGAAGCTGGCAGGCAAATTGCGCTATCACATGAACGAAGAAGCGCTCATCAAAAAACTGGTCGAGCCGATTGAGGCGCTGAGTCTGGCACGTCTGCAAAAGTATTTGTTGACCGCAAAACGCGAAGCGCAACATACCCTCAATGCAAAATTGTTTTTTGAATCGTTGCTATTGATCTATCGTCAACTGATGCTTGAATAACCATGCCCTTTGTTGATTCTCACTGCCATATCAATTTTCCCGAGCTGGTCGCAGATATCGACGCTGTGTTGGCACGGATGCGTGAAAACGAAGTGGTCAATGCCCTATGTATTTCGGTCAACCTAGCTGATTTCCCGCAGGTGTTAAGTCTGGCCGAGCAATACCCACACATCTATGCCACGGTGGGCGTGCATCCCGATTATGAAGATGTCGAAGAACCCAGCGTCGCCCGTCTGGTAGAGCTGGCACAACATCCCAAAATTATCGGCATCGGCGAAACCGGCCTGGATTATTATCGTCTGACTGGCGAGCTGGAATGGCAGCGCGCACGCTTTCGCACCCATATCCGTGCGGCGCGCGAGTGCGACAAGCCGCTCATTATCCACACCCGCGAAGCGGCAGCAGACACCCTGCGCATTATGGCTGAAGAAAAAGCTGTCGAAGCAAGCGGCGTGATGCACTGTTTTACCGAAAGCTGGGAAGTGGCCGAGGCAGCCATTGCGATGGGTTTTTACATCTCGTTTTCCGGCATTGTCACGTTCAAAAATGCCAAGCAGCTTAAAGAAGTCGCGCAGCGTGTGCCGCTGGAGCGCATGTTGATCGAAACCGACTCGCCCTATCTTGCCCCGGTGCCGCATCGCGGCAAGCTCAATCAGCCCGGATATGTGAAATATGTGGCCGAAGAAATCGCCGCATTGCGTGGCGTCAACGTAGATGAAATCGGGCTGCGTACCACCGAGAATTTCATGCGATTGTTTAAATTGTAGGCCTTGTTTGATAAGGATTTTTCGGCAGAATTATTGACAGAAATTCGAATATCCCTATAATGCGCCACTCGTTTTGCGGGAGTAGCTCAGTTGGTAGAGCGCAACCTTGCCAAGGTTGAGGTCGAGAGTTCGAGACTCTTCTCCCGCTCCAAATTTGGGGGAAAGCAACATGCTTTCCCTTAATCATTTTAACCAGCTGTGTTGCAATACGGCGAGATAGCAAAATGGTTATGCAGCGGATTGCAAATCCGCCTATCCCAGTTCGATTCTGGGTCTCGCCTCCAGATACCCGCCCGGGTGGTGAAATTGGTAGACACAACGGACTTAAAATCCGTCGCTACGGTAAAACGAGCGTACCGGTTCGATTCCGGTTCCGGGCACCATTCATGCAGTTTCCAAGCAATTTAGGCATCATGCTTTTCACCACTTATTAAGCTGGTCGTAGCCACGTCTCAGAAGCATCACTTCAGCGTTATGTTCCGACACCCCACCATCGGAATGCCTGATAAAATATCACGGACGGTATTTTGAATCTGATCTCAGTTCCGACACCCCACCATCGGAATGCCTGATAAAATCTCGGCTCCGGCCACTGGAATGACTACCACGTTCCGACACCCCACCATCGGAATGCCTGATAAAATCCAACTCCCGATCAACGCCTACTCCATATAGTTCCGACACCCCACCATCGGAATGCCTGATAAAATGCGCGCCCGCCTATGCAAATACTGGAGTACGTTCCGACACCCCACCATCGGAATGCCTGATAAAATGCGGCCGCATCTTCACCGCCGCGTACGTCTGTTCCGACACCCCACCATCGGAATGCCTGATAAAATCAGTGTGGTACGGGCTAGTCAGCCTGCACGGTTCCGACACCCCACCATCGGAATGCCTGATAAAATCAGTGTGGTA
>DASRWN010000132.1:0-2665 GCA_035654595.1 Gallionella sp.
CAAGTTTTTGGGTGTGAGCGAAAAGCCGAATGGTCTGGAAGCGTTCCATCCAGAGCGTATGGCAACGCGCATACTGGGCATGGGTGACGTGTTGTCGTTGATCGAAGAAGCGCAGCGTGAAGTGGATCACACGGCAGCCGAAAAACTGGCGAAAAAAATCAAAGGCGGAAAAGGTTTTGATCTCAATGATTTCAAGATGCAGATGGCGCAGATGCGCAAAATGGGGGGTATGTCCGCGTTGATGGATAAACTACCTGCACAACTCAGTCAGGCCGCCACAGGTGCAACAGTAGACGATAAATCTATTGATCGACTGGAAGGCATCATCAATTCGATGACATTGGAAGAGCGCAGCAAACCGGAACTAATCAAGGCCTCACGCAAACGGCGTATTGCGATGGGCGCGGGCGTGCAAGTGATGCATGTCAACCAACTGCTGAACCAGTTTGAACAAACCCAGAAAATGATGAAATTGTTCAGTAAGGGCGGCATGAGTAAAATGATGCGCGGCATGGCGGGCAAACTGCCCGGCCTGCGTTAATTTTCACTTTTTCAATTAATATATCGTGATTATCAAAGCCATTATTTTCGATGTGGACGGCACACTTGCCGATACCGAAGACGGACACCGCAAATCATTCAACAAGGCTTTTGCTGAAAGTGGACTGAACTGGAATTGGGACGTACCCTTGTACGACAAATTGCTCAAAGTAACCGGGGGAAAAGAGCGCATCAAACACTTTGTAAAAACCTGTCAACCTGATTTTAACATGCCGGCAGATTACGACGGTTTTGTGAAAAAATTGCACGCGCTAAAAACGCTGCATTACACCGATATGCTGGGCAAGGGCGATATCCCTCTGCGCCCCGGCATTAGGCAATTGATTGATGATGCACAACGTAACGGGATACGTCTTGCTATCGCCACCACTACCACCCCGGAAAATGTTACCGCACTTTTGCGGCAGGGTTTTGGCATAAACGGAGAAAATATTTTCGAAGTCATCGGGTCAGGGGACATCGTGCCGCACAAAAAACCAGCCCCAGACATTTATTTTTGGGTATTGGAAAAAATGGGCTTGCCAGCGACGGATTGCATTGCGCTGGAAGATTCCGAAAATGGCTTGCGCTCCAGTCTTGCGGCAGGGATTAAAACTTTTATAACCACCAATCGCTATACCAGCGCACAAAATTTTTCCGGTGCCGCGGCGGTATTCGATGATTTGAGTGACATAAACCACTTCTGTCATGTTAGTGGTTTGCCACAGAGTCGCGTCTGAGTTGGTCGCTAGTCTTAGCAAAAGAGCTATTTTATGTTTATAATCTGTGTCCTCCGAGGGGTGCTGCAGCGGGGCTGGGCACAACCAGTCCCCCGTCAGGCTCGGGAATGTAATCAAGGGTATTTCCGATAACGTAGCCATTGCGGTGCGTGGTAGAGATGTCCCGGTTCCAACCGCACCCATTCATTTGAATTTGATGAATGGAGCGTCTTATGAACTCTGCTAAAAGTGGAAACACCACAGTAAACAACGGATTTACCGATTACAAAGTTGCCGATATGTCTCTCGCTACATGGGGGCGCAAGGAAATCGCCATTGCCGAAACTGAAATGCCCGGCCTGATGGCAATCCGCAAGGAATATACTGCCTCACAACCGTTACGTGGCGCGCGGATCACCGGTTCGCTGCACATGACAATTCAAACTGCCGTGTTGATCGAGACGCTCAAAACGCTTGGCGCGCAAGTGCGCTGGGCATCCTGCAATATCTATTCGACGCAGGATCATGCGGCAGCGGCAATCGCCGCCACTGACACGCCGGTATTTGCCTACAAGGGTGAATCGCTGACCGAATATTGGGACTACACACACCGTATTTTCGAATGGTCGGACGGCGGCTTATCCAACATGATTCTGGATGATGGCGGCGATGCCACGCTGCTACTGCACTTGGGCGCCCGCGCTGAAAAAGATTTGTCGGTGTTGGATCATCCGGGTTCCGAAGAAGAAATTTGTTTGTTCGCCTCGATCAAGGCCAAGCTGGAAAAACAAGCGGACTGGTATTCCAAACGGCTGGTCGCAATTCAGGGTGTGACTGAAGAAACCACTACCGGCGTGCATCGTTTGTATCAAATGCATGCACGCGGTGAGCTGAAATTTCCCGCGATTAACGTGAATGACTCAGTAACCAAATCGAAATTCGACAACTTATATGGTTGCCGTGAATCTCTGGTCGATGCCATCAAGCGTGCCACCGACGTGATGGTGGCCGGTAAAATTGCGCTGGTTGCGGGCTATGGCGACGTGGGTAAAGGCTCTGCCCAGGCGCTGCGGGCATTGTCTGCACAAGTGTGGGTGACGGAAATCGATCCGATCTGTGCGTTGCAGGCCGCGATGGAAGGTTATCGTGTCGTGACGATGGATTATGCCTGTGAGCATGCCGATATTTTTGTTACCGCGACCGGTAACTATCATGTGATCACGCATAAGCACATGCAGCAAATGAAGAACCAGGCCATCGTGTGCAACATCGGCCATTTTGATAATGAGATCGACGTTGCTTCGCTCAAGCAATATCGGTGGGAAAATATCAAACCACAGGTCGACCATGTGATTTTCCCGGCGATGAACGGCAAGCCGGAAAAACGTATTCTGTTGTTGGCGGAA
>DASRWN010000133.1:0-3638 GCA_035654595.1 Gallionella sp.
TAGGAACGCGCAACACTTACGGCGTCCTGACCAGCGATCATTTTGGTACGATCCGTTTGGGTCGTTACGACACACCTTACAAAGTCTCGACCCGCAAGTTCGACTTGTTTGGCGATACCCTGTTTGATACTCGCGCCTTAACTGGCGGCGCTGCCGGCTTTTCTTCCGCCGTGGCGTTTGATGGTCGCCCGACTAATACCGTGAATTACCTCAGCCCTTCTTTTAATGGCTTTACTGTTAATGCTGCCTATGCCGCGGAAGCAGAAGGGTTGACTACCTCCGCGCAGACCAAAGGTAAGTTGTGGTCGATTGCCGGTACGTATGACGTTTCGCCGTTCTACGCCACTTTGGCCTATCAAGAGCACAATTTTGGCACCGTAAGTACAGGCAGTTTTGGGGCGCAGAGCGGCGCTCCATCCGGTAGTAGCGAAAAAGCCACCAAGGTGGGGTTGGGCTATGACATAGACGCTTTTAATTTTGGCTTTGCCTATGAAAAAACCAGCGATGACGAAGCGGCTGGTGGTGCAGACCGATTTGGGCACAATTCCTATTATCTGTCTGGCAAATACACTTTTGGCACCGATGCACTGAGAGTGGCTTACACCAAGGCAGGTCAGGTCGGTTCAATTGCTAATAGCGAGGCCAAGCTGTATTCCATCGGCTATGACCACAACTTGAGCAAGCGTACCACTTTGTATGCCGCTTATGGCGCGTTGAAAAACGGCAGTGGTATCGCCTATCCTCTGACATTCGCCAACGGCACGGGCGCCAGTGCGCCATCCGGCTTTGGTGCAAAAGTCAGTGGACTTTCATTCGGTATGAATCACGCGTTTTGAGGTTGACGTAAAAAGCGCAAGCTGAGTCTGCCGTCCCGGGATTCTGCTTGTTGTAAGACGATAAATAAAGCGGGCATCTTCGGATGCCCGTTTTGTTTTTGGTCGTCATGATCTGGCGTGGTGTCCTGTTATTTGTCTACGAGCAGATCGAGCTTTTTGGCCAGCCATTTAGCGCTGGTAGCCTGAATCAGAATCGTCATCAGGATGGCGATGAAAGTGACGGACGCGATAATCTCGGCGCCCGGCGCTTTCATGCCGAGCAGGATTCCGGCCAGTGCGCCCGGAATAACTCCGGTTTCGCGTGTCCAACACATGAACAACAGCTCGTTTACGCGCCATTTCGCGCGGCGGTCGGGCAGTGCGCACAGTAATACAGTTAGAGGGCGTGCTATCAGCATGAAGATGATCACTACCGCGATTCCGGAAAGCAGATATTGATTAATCAAACTAAAGCTCACTTGTGTACCAAGCAGTATAAAAATGAACATGCGCATGATCAGTGAGGTGGTCATCACAAACTCTTCCAGTTGTTTTTCTGCTTGTCTGGTTTGCCTGAAACCAAGCAAGGATTGATTGCCGAGCATGATGCCAAACACAAACACGGCCATAAAACCGCTTGAGTGCAATCCGTCTGCGCCAAGATAGGCGCCAATAACGGCCATCAGGGTAACGACAGGTACGTACTCGGCGAGCAATCCCAGTTTCTCATGCGAAATGAACAACGCTGCCAGATAGCCCAGCGCGCCGCCGATGACAATGCCAAATAACGATTGCTTGAGCAAGTCGAGAACCGCATTACCGACAGAAAATTCGCCTGCGCCCAATGCCACACCAAGCACCGTGAGAGTGAGGATTGCGCCCATCGCGTCATTGAATGCAGATTCGCTCAGCACGGTTTGCGCGACACGCTCTTTGATACGAATTTGTTTAAACACCGGAATCAGCGTTGCGGGGTCGGTTGAGGCGATTACCGCTCCGAGCAACAGGGCGACAATGAAAGGAACGCCGAGGATGTAGTAGGCTGCCACACTGGTAATGGTGGCCGTAATCAACAATCCAATAGTGGCAATTACAACAACCGTAATCCATACTTCCTTAAGTACTTTAAGTTTTATCGTTGCGCCACCGTCAAATAAAATATAACTGGAACCAAAAATCATGATCAATTGATTGGTGGCAGAACCTGCCTTGATATCCACCCAGCCAAGTGCTTCGGGCCCAAGCAACAGGCCAATCAACAAAAAGATGACTACATCCGGTATTTTAAGCAGGCGTGCCAACAAGCCGGAGAATGTCCCGATTGCAAGGATGATGCCGAATACCAGCAGCGTATGCTTGGCGAGTTCCAGCGAGACGGGGGATTCCATGTAAACTATTTCTCTTGCTTGCGTTCGATACAGATTCCTACCATCTTGCAGTTGCGTATGGCTTGTAATTTTGCGACGCTGACCTTGACCCACGGCGCGTTGAAATCTTTGAGAATGATTTGCGCGATGTGCTCTGCTAACGTCTCTAGTAGAGAAAAATGTCCTTCATTCAATACCGTCTGGATGTGCTGTGCTACTTGCGCGTAATCCAGCGCATCGTTGATGTCATCACTAAGGCAGGCGCGGCTATTGGGTAACGCAATGTCCAGATCAAGCTGTAAGGTTTGCGGCACCAGTTTTTCCCGTTCGTAGATGCCGATTAGAGTGGTAACTCTTAGTTCGCGCAAAAAAATGATGTCCATGCTTAAGTAACCTGCGAGCTGTTCGTTGGCGTAAAATCTGTCCTTCCGCATTCTAAGGTATTCCTGATGTTGTCCCTAGTTTTTGTCATTGCTGCCTATCTGTTGGGCTCAATCTCATTCGCCGTGGTAATGAGCAAGCTATTCGCCCTGCCTGATCCGCGCACTTATGGCTCGGGCAATCCAGGTGCGACCAATGTGTTGCGCAGCGGCAAAAAACTGGCTGCCGCATTAACGTTGTTAGGCGATGCAGCTAAAGGTTGGTTAGCGGTGTTTCTGGCGATACATTTCTCTCCTCCCGATGTGCAATACACCACGCTGGTTGCGGTAGTGGCGCTGGCTGTATTCATTGGACACTTGTTCCCGATCTTCCTGCGCTTCAAAGGTGGTAAGGGTGTAGCGACGGCGTTGGGTGTGTTGTTGGCGCTGAATGTTTGGGTGGGTTTGAGTGGGCTGGCAACTTGGTTGCTTATGGTACTGGTGTTTCGTTTTTCTTCCTTGTCCGCCTTGGTTGCTGCTGCTGCCACGCCGTTCTACGCGTTTTTGTTTGGCATGCCGCCAGAGTGGGTGCTGACATCCGGCATTATGTCGCTGCTGCTAATTTGGCGGCACAAGAGCAATATTCAAAATTTGCTTGCCGGTAAAGAAGCAAAAATCGGTAAAAATTAAAGTGACTCAGTAAGCAATTTCCGCCAGATTCCAGCGTGGTTTTACATTGAAGCGGTAGTTTTTGCTGCCTTGTTGTTGGGCAAAACGCAACGCACCGGCAAAGGCAATCATCGCGCCGTTGTCGGTACAAAACTCCAAATCGGGATAAAACACGGTACCACCGCGCTTACCCATCTCTGTATTTAATTTGCTGCGCAGTAATTGATTTGCACCGACTCCGCCTACCACTACCAATTGATTAAGGCCAGTTTGCGCCAGTGCGGTACATGCCTTGTGTGCCAACACGTCAATGATCGCCTCTTGAACTGCGTAGGCTATGTCAGCGCGAGTTTGCGCATCATCGCCATTCTGTTTAACCAGATTGAGAACAGATGTTTTCAGTCCGCTGAAACTGAAATCCAGATTAC
>DASRWN010000134.1:0-2617 GCA_035654595.1 Gallionella sp.
CTCGCAACGACCAACGCGGCACATCGGCCATTTTCACGATCAGCTCCGCATCTGCCTCCTCGTGACCAAATAAACTGTTCTGGTTGGCGGCGCGCGCCTGTTGATCGGCACTTGCCAGCGCACCGTCCACACTGGCCATCAAACTGGCGCGATGGTCATTGAGGCCATCGAACGCACCGGCACGTATCAACGCTTCCACGGTGCGCCGATTGACAATGCGCTTGTCCACACGGCGACAAAAATCGAACAAATCTTTGAACGCGCCCTGCTCGCGTGCCTTGACGATGCTGGCGATGGCAGCTTCACCCGTGCCTTTGATCGCACCCAGACCATAAGCAATGGTGGCCTCATCCACTGGCTCAAACGCATAGCCGGAGCTGTTCACATCCGGCAGCAACACGCGGATTTTCTGTTGCAAGGTGTCGAGATAAAAGGTGCGCACCTTGTCGGTGTTGTCCAGATCGCCCGACAGGGTGGCTGCCATGAAGGCAGACGGATGGTGTGCCTTAAGGTAGGCAGTCTGATAAGCCAACAGCGCATATGCGGCTGAGTGCGACTTGTTGAAACCGTAGCCGGCAAACTTCTCCATCAAATCGAACAAGTGCGTGGCGAGACTTTTCTTGATGTCGCGCTTGATTGCCCCGTTCACAAAAATATCGCGTTGCTCGGCCATTTCTTCAGCGTCTTTTTTGCCCATCGCACGCCGCATGATGTCTGCGCCACCCAACGAGTAGCCGCCGATAATCTGCGCGATTTGCATGACCTGTTCTTGATACACGATCACACCGTAAGTCGGCTTGAGCGAGACTTCCAGCTCGGGATGAAAATAATCCGCCTTGGCGCGACCGTGCTTGCGGTTGATGAAATCTTCCACCATGCCTGATTCCAGAGGCCCGGGGCGGAACAATGCGACCAGCGCCACGACGTCTTCGAAGGTGTCCGGCTGCAAACGCCGGATCAAATCCTTGATGCCGCGCGATTCCAGCTGGAAGACCGCGGTGGTATTGCATGCTTTCAATAAATCATAAGTGGCGCGATCATCAAGCGGGATGGTCTCCAAAGAAAAGGGCTGTGTCAAAACTGCGCCTTGTTCCCGAAGACGCGCCACATATTTCATCGTCCAGTCGAGAATGGTCAGCGTGCGCAACCCCAGAAAATCGAACTTCACCAAGCCGATTGCTTCAACATCGTCCTTATCGAATTGACTGACCACGCTGGCGTGGTTATCAGCGCAGTACAGCGGGCAAAAATCAGTGAGTTGACCGGGCGCGATCAACACACCACCGGCGTGCATACCGACGTTACGCGTTAAATCTTCCAGTCGTGCAGCCAGTTCCAACAGCTCCGGCACACCTTCTTCACTCTCAGCAATTGCATTTATTTCCGGCTCGATCTGTCTCGCTTTTTTCAGCGACACCGGCTTCATTCCTTCTATCGGAATGGCTTTGGACAAACGGTCGCACAAGCCGTAAGGAAAATCCATCACCCGCCCGACGTCGCGGATCACGGCTTTGGAAGCCAAGGTGCCAAAGGTGACGATCTGCGACACGCACTGCGTGCCGTATCTTTGTTTTACATATTCGATGACACGCTCGCGTCCATCCTGGCAAAAGTCCACGTCGAAGTCCGGCATGGATACGCGCTCGGGATTCAGGAAACGCTCGAACAACAGCTCATAGCGCAACGGATCAAGATCGGTAATGCCAAGGCTATACGCCACCAGCGAACCCGCGCCGGAGCCGCGTCCGGGGCCGACTGGCACGCCATTATCTTTTGCCCAACGGATAAAATCAGCAACGATCAGGAAGTAGCCGGGGAAACCCATGCTGACGATGGTTTCAATTTCAAAATCAAGCCGACCTTGATATTCCGCCGCTTTGGCAAGACGCTGGGCTTCGTCTGGGTAAAGCAGCGTCATGCGGTTTTGCAAGCCGAGCCTGGATTGTTCGCGCAGATAATCGTCCAGGCCTTGTCCGTCCGGAGTAGGAAAATCCGGCAAACGCGGCTTACCCAATGGCAGGGTGGTATTGCAACGGCGCGCAATCTCCACGCTGTTTTGCAATGCTTCGGGCAAATCGGCAAATAACGCCGCCATCTCTGCCTGCGTCTTGAAATATTGCTGCGCGGTAAATGCCTTTATGCGCCGCTTGTCGTTGAGCACATAACCTTCGGCGATGCACACCCGCACTTCGTGCGCCTTGAAATCGGAAGCTTCAAGAAATTGCACCGGGTGGGTGGCAACCACTGGCAGGTTTAGTTCGGCGGCAAGCTGGGTCGCCGCGCGGATGTAATGCTCTTCATCAGTAAATCCGGCACGCTGCACTTCGAGGTAATAACGGTTATCGAACAACGCAGCCCATTGCTGGGCATATTGCCTGGCCTGGGCGGTGTTGCCCGACAATAACGCATGACCAACATCGCCCTGCTGCCCGCCGGACAATGCAATCAAACCATCAGCGCCCTGCAGCAACCACTCGCGGCGTAATTCAGCACGGCCACGGTATTGGTTCTCTATGTGCGCACGACTCAGTAACCGGCACAACAACAAATATCCATCGCGCGACTGGCACAGCAATAACATCCGGTACGGACGCTCACGATCGCTATCGTTGCTGAT
>DASRWN010000135.1:0-11126 GCA_035654595.1 Gallionella sp.
CGGCGAGGTCATAACCGACGGCAAATTCGTCGAACTTGCGCATGATTTCAACCTGCTCAACAGCCTCGGCATACGTCTGGTGCTGGTGCATGGCGCGCGTCCGCAGATCGAGCAGCATTTGGCACACAACAATATTACCGATGTCTATCACCACAATATCCGCCTGACCGATGCGCAAACCATGCAGTGTGTGAAAGAAGCGGTCGGCAGGGTGCGCGTCGAAGTCGAGGCGCTGCTGTCGATGGGCTTGGCGAACTCACCCATGGCAAACGCCGACATCCGTGTGGCAGGCGGCAATTTCATCACCGCGCAGCCCATCGGCATCATCAATGGCGTGGATATGGTACACACCGGCAGTGTGCGCAAGATCGACGTTGCCGCGATACAGCAACGGTTGGCCTGCAACGAAGTGGTGCTGCTTTCACCGCTCGGCTATTCGCCCACCGGCGAGGTATTCAACCTCACGTTGGAAGATGTCGCCACAGCGACAGCTATTGCACTGGATGCCGACAAACTGGTATTTCTGATGGATACCGATGGCGTACAAGGCAAGCAGGGCATACTGCTCAAAGAGTTGACCGTTGCCGATGCGCAGGCGGTACTGAACAACAAACGCAAATTGCCTGGGGATGTCGCGTTGTTTCTGCCTTGCGCGGTACACGCGTGTGAAGCGGGCGTGGCACGCACCCACCTGATCAGCCGTCACGTCGATGGCGCGCTGCTGCAAGAGTTGTTCAGCGATGACGGCATCGGCAGCATGGTGGTGGAAAGCACACTCAACACTTTGCGCGCTGCGAACATCGAAGACGTCGGCGGCATTTTGCAATTGCTGCGCCCGCTGGAGGCAGAAGGAATTTTGGTGCGGCGCAACCGTGAATTACTGGAACAGGAAATCGATCGTTTTGTGGTTTTGGAGCACGATCACCGCATCATCGGTTGTGCGGCGCTCTATCCCTTCCCCGATGAGGCAGCAGCCGAGCTTGCCTGTCTGGCAGTGGATAGCGCATATCGTGATCGCGGCTATGGCGAAGCGCTCTTGAACCATATGCTGGGCATCGCAAAGACGCAGCGGCTGAAAAAATTATTTGTGCTCACCACCCGCACCGCGCATTGGTTTATCGAACGCGGCTTTGTCGAGAGCGATGTTTCCGCGCTGCCCGCGCAGAAAAAAACGTTGTATAACTTTCAGCGCAAATCGAAAGTGTTTGTCAGGAAGATTTGAAATCTATGCCGTTTTTCAAGGAGACTGTGCCGTGCTTATATTTTCAAAGTGTCAACCAATCAATGAAATGAGTTTATCACCCCAGCTTATACGGCGAACCGCTCCGGAATATATGGTGTTTTTGCCGTCTACTTTACGTTGGGCATCTTTGATTGAGGGAGCATGATCTTGTCGAAACCAGGTCCAAGAAAGCAACCGTCGGCGATCAGGTGCATTGAGTTTATCGCGCAAACGCATGGTTACCGTGTGCAAACGCGAAAGCAAGACCGAAAGACCTCGCCGCTGGAAAAGAAGTTTTTGCCCGATATTGTGGCGCAGCCGCACAAGGGAAAGACAAAACGCGTGTTTGAAGTTGAAGCTACGGTGACGAACAATACGATTTATAAATCACTTCTCAGCCTACTTACCTCTCTCAAAAACCCCAAAGTCATGGCGTACCTCGTTGTGCCGGACAAGAAGATCGAGTTCGCCAATGGCTGTTTCCAGAATCTCAAGTCCGTTGTCCGTTATTTCTCCAAGAGTGCCAAAGGAGCACCGCCAAAAATCAAACTGGAGATTCTCAGTTTCACTCAAGTTGCAGAGCATTACGCCAAAGCCAAGAAGTACGAAGATAGTGACCGGATCGGGCAACCGCCTAAATGCCCATTCCTTCCCCGGGTATAGCAGCGAGATGCCCAACCATTTGTTGCTGCGGACGGGCCGCCAGCGTCGTACAAGATTAACCGTCGTCATTGCCCGCCGCAGAACAACACGTTGGGCCAGTAATATCCCAGGGAGGAAATAGATGAGCGACATCTACACATTACAAGGAAGGGGAGACTCCGGCAAGTCCGATACCATCAAGATAATTTTCGCTGAACTTGTGCGCAAGTATCCGTCTGCTTCAGTCCAACGATTATCGTCAGGTACTCGTGACATCAAGGCAATTCTCACGAACGTCAAAGGACATAAGGTTGGAATCGAGAGCCAAGGCGATCCAGGTTCCCGTCTACAGCAGAGCCTTCAAGACTTTGCTAACGCCAACTGCACCATCATCATCTGCGCTACAAGAACAAGCGGGATGACTGTGAACTGGGTTCATTCTTTGTCTCCGCCGTATGTGGTTCATTTCATTCCGCAGGTATACGCAACCACAAACTTCGACGCTAACAATTCGCATATGGCGCTAAGTATCATCGCGCAAGCGGGTCTTTGAGCAGATGGTTGCCGCTAGTGGCCCAACCCTTCATTCGAGCGGACCTGCGCAAAAAGCCGCGCAGGCCGCTCAATTCAAACATTAGCCATTATTACCCTACGATTTTAATTTCGTTTCATCACCCCACGGCGCAACCTTCAACAGCAACAGCATCCCCGGCACGGCCAATGCCGCGCACAGCAAAAAGAAACTGTTCCAGCCGAGCCGCTCGACCAGCCAGCCAGCCGAAGCATTGACGAAGGTGCGCGGCACGGCGGCAAGACTGCTGAACAGTGCAAATTGTGTCGCGGTATAAGCAGGGTGAGTGGTGTGCGCGATGTAGGCGACAAAAGCCGCTGTGCCCAGACCGACGCCGAATGCTTCCAGGCCGATGACAAATCCGAGTTGCGTCAAATTCAATGCGTTGATTTCCGGCTGCGCGCCCTGTAAGGCCAGCCAGTAAAAGCCGAAAATGCTTACCACTTGCACCACGCCAAACAGCCACAGTGCGCGGTTGATGCCAATTTTTAACATCCAGATTCCACCCAGCAATGCGCCAATCACTGCCGGCCAAAGCCCGGCGTTCTTGGCGATCAGGCCGATCTGCGATTTGGTGAAACCCATGTCGAGATAAAACGGTGTCGCCAGCGCAGTACACAAGCTGTCGCCGAGCTTGTAGAAAAACAGAAATGCCAGTATCAGCAACGCACTTTGCCAACCCCGGCGGGTGATGAATTCGCGGAACGGTTCGACCACTGCATCGCGCAGTGTCTTGGGCAGAATGGCGCGATGCGGCTCGCTCACCAGCAGCGTCATCACCATGCCCGGCAACACAAATAATGCGGTAATGATGAATACCATATTCCACGGCAGATGATCGGCGAGTATCAAAGACAGCGAGCCGGGAATCAGCCCGGCAATGCGATAGGCATTGACGTGTATGGCATTGCCCAAACCCAATTCATTATCCGGCAGCAATTCGCGACGATAGGCATCCAGCACGATGTCCTGCGTGGCGCTCAGGACGGCGAGCAACGTCGCCAGCAGCACGATGATGGACAAATCATTTTGCGGAGAAAAACCGCCCAGTGATGCGATCACCAACAGCAACCCGGTTTGGGTGAGCAACATCCAACCGCGCCGCCGTCCCAGCATTGGCAGGGCGTAACGGTCCAGCAACGGCGCCCAAAGGAATTTCCAGGTGTAGGGAAACTGGATCAGCGCGAACACGCCGATGACTTTGAGATCAATGTGTTCAGTACGCAGCCATGCAGGAACAAGATTAAGCAGCAGGTATAGGGGCAGGCCGGAGGCGAATCCGGTGAACACGCAAATCAACATACGGCGAGTGAAGAGTTGTCGCCAGATGCTCATGCAGTCCTCCTCACAATGACTGCCTTTGTGAGGTTGCGTGAAGCATTATCACGCCAGCCAAGCCTATACCGCGCGCTCAAACCGGTACACCGCCGTGCTGCCGAGCAGATTCGGCAGCGCCCGAACTTCCCGTTTCCCGCTCATCACGCGGCGTTCCAGCACGGTGACGCGATGTGCGCCACAAAAATCTTCGAAATCATCCAGCGTGCACAGATGTACGTTAGGGGTGTCGTACCATTGATAGGGCAGCACACGAGAAACCGGCATGTTGCCGAGCATGATGCTCAAGCGATTGCGCCAGTGGCCGAAATTGGGGAAGCTGACAATGCCCTCACGTCCGACCCGCAACATCTCCTGCATTAACGCTTCGGTGTGCCGTGTGGCTTGCAGTGTCTGCGACAGAATCACAAAATCGAATGCGTTGTCTTCAAAATCGGACAGTCCTGAGTCAAGGTTATTCTGAATCACGCTCACGCCATTGACGATGCAGGACACGATATCGCGATCATTGATTTCGACACCGTAGCCGCGCACGGCACGCTTTTCTTTCAGATAGCGCAACAGGCTTCCGTCGCCGCAACCGAGGTCGAGCACCGACGCACCGGTTGGTATCCAGGCCGCGATCGCAGCAAAATCCGGGCGCTCAATGCCCAACGAAGTAGCGTCGTTGTTCATGCAGCACACTCGCGGCTGACGTTATCAAGATAGGCGCGCATCACGGCAAAATACTGCGCATGCTGGGTGAGAAAAGAATCATGTCCGTGCGTCGAATCAATTTCCGCATAACTGACATTGCGCCGGTTATGCAACAGGGGCTGCACGATCTCGTGCGAACGTTGCGGCGAAAAACGCCAGTCGGTGGTAAATGAAATCACCAGAAAGTTTGCCTCGGCGCGGGAAAATGCCTGGTTCAAATCGCCGTCAAAATCATGCGCGGGGTCAAAATAATCCAGCGCCTTGGTCATCAGCAGATAGGTGTTTGCATCGAAGTAAGAAGCAAATTTGTCGCCTTGATAGCGCAGATAAGACTCGATTTCGAATTCGATCTCGTAGCTGTAATTGAATTGCCCGGAACGCAGCCCGCGTCCGAATTTGTTGGCCATCGCATCATCAGACAAATAGGTGATGTGTCCCAACATACGTGCCAGTCGCAAGCCGCGCGTCGGCACCACCTTGTGCTGGTAATAATTGCCGCCGTGAAAATCCGGGTCGGTCAGGATCGCGTTGCGCGCCACATCATTGAACGCGATGTTTTGCGCGGTGAGGTTAGGCGCGGCGGCGATGGCAAATACATGACGAACACGATCAGGATAAATCAACGACCATTGCATGGCCTGCATCCCGCCCAGACTCCCGCCGACAATCGCGGCGAATTGCCGGATGCCGAGCCTGTCCGCAAGCCGCGCCTGAGATTCCACCCAGTCTTCCACGGTGATCAGCGGAAAATTTGCGCCATACGGCTGGCCCGTTTCCGGGTTGATTGATGATGGTCCGGTCGAGCCGTGGCAACCGCCGAGATTGTTCACGCCGAGGACAAAAAATTTGTTGGTGTCGATTGGTTTGCCCGGACCCACCATGTTGTCCCACCAGCCGATATTTTTAGGGTCATCCTGATAATAGCCGGCAACATGGTGATGACCGGACAAGGCATGGCAAATCAGGATCGCATTGGATTTCGCAGCATTCAATTTTCCATAGGTCTCATAGACCAACTCATAGCGCGGCAGCGACGCACCGCTGCGGAAAACCAGCGGTGTGTCGAATGTGGCGCGCTGCGCGCTGACAATGCCTACAGAGTCACTCATAAAATTCTTGCGGACGAATCACTTTGTTGTGTGTTGGTTACGACGTAACCTAAAAGTTGGTCTCCGCCGCAACTTCGTCGTCACTCAATCCTCGTTTCTGTGTTACCCAAAAAAACAAAACCCGTTCAGCTGGCGCGGATCGGGTTGATTCGCTTTAGCTGGAAATACAGGAATGGTTAAACAGCGGTAGTTGTTCAATCATTCCTTTCGTGCCCGCAAGCTGATTTCAAATCGGCACTGCCGCGCAGTCTCCGCGTTTTGCTTAAAGCTGTCAATCGCCCGGGCGGGCAAACCGTAAACGGATATTCTGCTGTGCAGCGGGACATGACATGGAAATTTTAATTCTGAATTTCACGGCATGATTTATAATGCCGCTCTGCCAACAGGCGGTTAGCTCAGCTGGTTAGAGCGCGTCCTTGACATGGACGAGGTCGTTGGTTCGAGTCCAATACCGCCTACCAAAATTGTCTTGCCCGGGCACCGAGCCATTCCCGGCGGGTATATCTGAATACCCTCGAACAAGCACTTTTGTTTATACTTGGCTACCTTTGGAAAGCCGAAATATGAGCCCGTTCAACATCGTGATTCTTGCTGCCGGTAAAGGTACGCGCATGCACTCCGAGCAAGCCAAGGTGCTGCATAACCTGGCGGGCAGGCCGTTGCTGCAGCATGTGCTGGAATGCGCGACGGCGCTCAAACCAGAGCAAATATACGTGGTGTATGGGCATGGCGGCGAAGCAGTACCCGAAGCGATGCGGCATTTTGCTGCGCAATTCGTCAAACAAGAACCGCAATTTGGTACGGGTCACGCGGTGCAACAGGTGATGCCGCAGTTATCCGATGATGGTACAACTTTAGTATTGTACGGCGATGTGCCATTGATCCAGCAGGCCACGTTGCAAAATATGCGGCAGACGAACGATGCCTTGGTGTTGCTGACTGTCAGCCTGGAAAATCCTGCCGGCTACGGGCGCATCGTGCGCAACAGCAAGGGTGAGGTGTTACGCATCATTGAGGAAAAAGATGCCACTCCGCAGCAACTCGAAATCCGCGAGGTCAACACTGGCATTCTGCTCGCGCCGACCAAATTGTTGCGCGGCTGGCTGGCAAAGTTGCGCAACAACAACGCTCAAGCCGAGTATTATTTGACCGATATTGTTGGCATGGCGGTGCAGCAAGGCGTTGCGGTGCACACCGTGCAACCCGGTCACGTATGGGAAGTGCAGGGCATCAACAGCAAGTTGCAACTTGCCGTACTGGAGCGTACCTGGCAGCAGGTTGAGGCGGCCAGCTTGCTGGAGCAGGGCGTCACGTTGATTGATGCGACGCGTATAGATGTGCGCGGCAAATTGGTGTGTGGCAGCGACGTAGAGATTGATGTTGGCTGCATTTTTAGCGGCGATGTCAGCCTGGGTGATGGCGTACATGTAGGCGCTTACAGCATGATCAAAAATTCCAGCATTGCCAGCGGCACACAGATCGCGCCGTACAGCCATATTGATGGCAGCGAGGTGGGGGCTGATTGTCAGATTGGGCCTTACGCACGTCTGCGTCCCGGCAGCGAATTGCATGATCACGTGCATATCGGTAATTTCGTGGAAATCAAAAACAGCGACATCGCCGCCCATAGCAAAGCCAATCATTTGAGCTATATCGGCGATAGCACAGTCGGCAGTCGGGTAAACATCGGCGCAGGTACCATCACATGCAATTATGACGGCGCGAACAAACATCGTACCGTGATTAAAGACGATGTTTTTGTTGGCTCTGCAACGCAATTGGTTGCGCCGGTAACATTGGGCGCAGGGGCGACCATCGGCGCTGGGTCAACCATCACGCGCGATGCGCCGGCAGATCAGCTCACCGTTTCGCGCGGCAAGCAGATCACCATCAGCGGATGGAAACGGCCCATCAAGAAAAAATAACCCGAGGATAAATCATGTGCGGAATCGTGGGGGCAGTGGCGCAGCGCAATGTTATGCCGATCCTGCTGGAAGGTTTGCAACGTTTGGAATATCGCGGCTATGACTCGGCAGGTCTGGTGGTGGTGCGCGACGCCCGGTTGGAGCGGGTGCGCAGCATCGGGCGGGTGGTCGATCTGTCGGCAAAGAGCGCCGCTACCCAAGGCGATATTGGTATCGCACATACCCGCTGGGCGACACACGGCGTGCCCAGTATTCGCAATGCACACCCGCACCTGAGCGACAACCGTATCGCCGTAGTGCATAACGGCATCATCGAAAATTATGAGCTGCTGCGTGCCCGGCTGATTGCCGCCGGTTATGAGTTCAGCTCGGACACCGACACCGAGGTGATTGCGCATTTGATCAATAGCCACTACGTGCACGGCACTTCGTTGCTGGCGGCGACACAGGCTGCATTGGCTGAACTGGTTGGCGCGTATGCGATTGGCGTCGTCGCGGCGGACAATCCCGACCAGCTGATCGGTGCGCGACGCGGCAGCCCGCTGTTGCTGGGTATTGGCATCGAAGAGCACTTTATTGCTTCGGATGTTTCCGCGCTGTTGCCCGCCACGCGCAGGGTGGTGCATCTCGAAGAAGGTGATGTGGTCGAGCTGGAACGTCACAGCTACCGGATTTTTGACGCGCGCGGCGTCAGTGTGGAACGCGCTGTGCAAATTAGCGCGTTGAGTAACGAGAGCGTGCAATTGGGTGACTATCAGCACTACATGCAAAAAGAAATTCACGAACAACCGCAGGCATTGGCGGACACGCTCGAATCGGTGTGCAACAGTCAGTCGCTGGTGCCAGGCATATTCGGCGCGGAAGCAACGGCGACCTTTGCCGATATCAACAGCATCCTCATCCTCGCCTGCGGCACCAGCTACCACGCCGGATTGGTGGCGCGCCATTGGCTGGAAGAGATTGCGGGTATTGCGTGTAACGTAGAAGTGGCGAGCGAATATCGTTATCGCACCAGCGTGCCCAATCCAAAAGCGTTGGTGGTGGTTATTTCGCAATCGGGTGAAACCGCTGATACCCAGGCCGCCCTGAATCATGCCAAATCATTGGGCCACACACATACCTTGGCAATTTGCAACGTGCCGGAAAGCGCGCTGGTGAGGTTATGCAAATTGCGTTTGCTCACCCGTGCCGGACCGGAAATCGGCGTCGCCTCGACCAAAGCGTTTACCACGCAACTTGCCGCGCTGTTTTTATTGACCCTGATACTGGCCAAGCAGCGTAATCGTTTGTCTGTGCAACAAGAGCAGCAACATCTGGACGATTTGCGCCACCTGCCCAGCGCGGTACAAAAGGTACTGCAACTGGAACCCGAAATTGCCTTGCTCGCCGAGCGTTTTGCCAACAAGCATAACGCGCTATTTTTGGGGCGCGGACTCCATTATCCGATTGCCCTGGAAGGCGCGCTTAAACTCAAGGAAATCTCCTACATCCATGCCGAAGCTTATCCGGCTGGCGAGTTGAAGCATGGCCCATTGGCCTTGGTGGATAAAGATATGCCGGTGATCTCGGTCGCGCCAAATGATGCGCTGCTGGAAAAATTGAAATCGAATCTGCAAGAAGTACGCGCGCGCGGCGGCGAGCTGTACGTATTTGCGGATGCCGATACACACATCCGTGCCAGCGAAGGCATGCACATCATGCAAATGCCGGAACATGCCGGATATTTAAGCCCCATTTTGCATACCATTCCGTTGCAATTGCTGGCCTATTACGTTGCCTTGCAAAAGGGTACCGACGTTGACAAACCGAGGAATCTGGCCAAGTCGGTCACGGTTGAGTGATCGACTTACAGCGTGGGGCTGTCATGATGGAGGTTGCGAGTGTAATCGTGAGCCGCCCAAAATGACAGCGCGCCAATAAAATTTAGGGCCAAGTCAAAATGAACGACGGCATTAAAAAATCTTTAAGCAGGGTTCCAGAGGTTACTTTAATTTTCTGGATCATCAAGATCGCGGCTACCACATTAGGAGAAACCGGTGGGGATGCGGTGTCCATGTCAATGAACCTGGGCTATCTGGTCGGCACTGCCATTTTCGCCGTAATTTTTTTTATCGCGGTAGCAGCACAAATGTCGGCAAAGCAGTTTCACCCATTTGTATACTGGGCAACCATCGTCGCAACCACAACGGTTGGTACGACCTTGGCCGATTTTGCTGATCGCTCGTTGGGTATCGGTTACCTGGGCGGAACGTTGCTGCTGTTCTCGTTGCTGATCACTTCTCTGGCAATCTGGTACTGGACACTTGGTTCCGTTTCCATCGCTACGGTGAACAATCCAAAGGTCGAAATTTTTTATTGGGTCACGATCATGTTTTCTCAAACTCTGGGTACCGCGCTGGGTGATTGGACGGCTGACACGGCAGGGCTTGGCTATGTGGGCGGAGCGATGGTGTTCAGCGCATTATTGGGATTGGTGGTGGCAGCATATTACTGGACAGACCTATCTCGAACCGTGCTGTTCTGGGTCGCCTTTATTCTTACCCGACCGCTGGGTGCAGTTGTTGGCGACTTTCTGGACAAGCCACTCAGCGCAGGCGGCCTCGAATTGAGCCGTTATTCTGCATCCGTTGTGCTGCTAATATTTATCCTTGCCTGCATTATTATTTTTCCGCAGCGGGCGGTACAAGGGTCCGGGCATTGAAATAGTACCGGAGGGAACGCCATGAAATGCATTGTCTACAACGGCGGATACAAGTATCAACTCGGGGTGACATACACTGTCGCAATCGACATACAGCCGCCGGTTCCTATCGACACGGAGTTTATCAAGCTGGATAGCGCAGGCCGCCTCACCATAGTCGAGGGCTACGCGTGGGATGGCCCGTCTGGGCCAACGATTGATACGCTGACTTTCATGCGCGGCTCTTTAGTGCACGATGCGTTGTATCAGTTAATGCGTGAAGGTCATCTGGATCATAACGTGTACAGAGAACGCGCTGATCGCACGCTACAGAAAATATGTATTGAGGATGGCATGTGGCCGCTGCGCGCGTGGCTGGTCTACCATGGCGTTCGCCTGTTTGCCGATCCGGCCGCCAATCCTGCCGACAGGCGGCCAGCAACAATGGCGCCTAAAGGTTGTGAGCCATGAACCTAATTGATCCAAGATGGACAAGTATTGATCGGACGGGCCGGAAAGAACGTTGGCAAGGCACATGGTGGTCACATTAGGCGGGTTTTGATATATCGAAAGTACACCCCCCATAGTTTATGGGTCTGTCTTTAAATTCATGCCTGTCATATAATCGGCAGTTAGCTTCGAGCTGCAGGTCGCATTATTGATAAGGATAATTTTATGAGCAGTAATTTGGTGTGCCGTGATATTAAATGATTTAGCTGGTCACTCATGTGGTTCGTATGAATTGCGCGATTCCGAGTTTGCGCAGCTGGCAAGAGGTCACTGAATATGATTTCTTTGTTAGCGAAGTTACTTGTATTTGCAGGCGGACTGATTCTCATCGGTTCTCTGATACCCACCCGACGATTGATTTCACGCTTGCCGCAAAGCCCGGTACGCAGGGATTGGTACGCGATGCTGACGTTGATTACGATATTATTCGTCGGTT
>DASRWN010000136.1:0-8040 GCA_035654595.1 Gallionella sp.
AAATTGAAGCGCAATGCCGCACAACCTGCTTCCACAAAAGCCCGCGTCAGGGTGGTAACCACTTTGTTATCCATCGTGCCGCCCATGGTGGGCAGGGGATGCGCTACCACCGCTATCGCTTGGGCCGGACGGTCAGGTACATGGAGCACGCCTTCGAGTTGACCCGCCATCCCGTTGAATGTCACTGCTTGCTGCGCAGCCATCAGATTTTCAGCCTCTTGACCACGCGCCCATGCTGCAAATGCTCGGTGATAATTTCGTCAATATCGTTTTCATCCACATAGGTATACCAGGTTCCTTCCGGATAGATCACGATGACCGGCCCTTCATCGCAACGATCCAGACAGCCGGCTGTGTTGATGCGAATGCGATTTGTGGCACGGTCCAGGCCCAGTAGCTTGACCTTGTTTTTGGCATAATCGCGCAACTTCTGTGCGCCATGATTATTGCAACAGCCTGCGCCCGGTTCGCGCTGGTTGACACAGAAAAAAACATGCTTGTCAAAATACCCCATGGCAAACCCCCTGTAAATTCAATAGGGCGAAATTATATTTCGCCCTATCCGCCAGCGGCGGAAAATCAGCATCGGCGGGAAGATTACAGCGAAGAATTCGTACGCGAAATAAATTAACCGCATTAATCGAATCAGAACCGGTCAAATTTAAGGCTGCGCGGCTTACGTGGTGCATTAGCGAACAATCGGTCGTACAACCAGTTCGGCAGTAGCTTGAGCATATGCCCAATCACGCCCATCTGCCAAGGAATCACAGTGCAGGCAACTTGTCGCTCGATGGCGTAAACCATACGTTTTGCCGCCTCGTCCGCTTCCAGTATGAACGGCATGGGATACGGATTGATTTTGGTCATCGGAGTTTTAATATAGCCCGGACATATCGTCACAACTTTAATGCCGCTACCACGCAACTCGACGCGCAACGATTCCAGATAGGCAATCGCGGCAGCTTTGGAGGCCGAATATGCGCCTGCACCGGGCAAGCCGCGAAATCCAGCCACGCTGGCAATACCTACCAGTGTCCCGCGCCGCGCCGCGCGCATCGCCGTCACAAATGGTTGAAAGGTTTTCACCATCCCCAACACGTTAATATCCATCACTTGCTGGAAAGCATCCACGTCTTCGGCATACTCGGTCAGCGTACCGATACTGACTCCGGCGTTGGCGATCACCACATCAGGGCAACCGACCTGCTGCATGAAATCGCTGACGGCATGCTGTATTGCCGCCGCGTCTCGCACGTCAAGTGCATAACAATAGACTTTACCGGGAAATTCATTGCTCAAGGGTTTCAGCAATTCACCTCGTCTGGCGAAAACAGCAACGATTGCGCCTTGCTTGAGGTAATGGCGCGCAAGCGCCAGACCCAGCCCGCTCGACGCCCCGCTGATAACCAGTGACTTGGGCATCGTTTTTGATGGCTTAACCAAGGCCATGCAAAGCTGACCTGCGTGGCTGCATTTTAAGCAGGTTTGGCAGTCGGCTTGATAGATTGGGCATCAGCAGATTTGCCCGAACGCTCTTTGCGTACTTTGGCAACTACCTCATCCAGCGCGCGGATGAGGTCTTTCGGTCCCATTCCGGTAATCACATATTTTCCGTCCACTACCAGCGTGGGCGTCCCTGCAATGGCATAGCTGCGGATCATTTGTTTTGCACGCGCAACTTTACTTTGCACTGCAAAAGAACCGTACGCATCAGAAAATTTTGCCTTATCCACGCCATGCTGCGCGACGAAATCAGCAATCGCGCTGGCATCATGCAGATCAATATTCTTAACGTGTATCGCCTGATAAATCTCATCATCCAGCTGCTTGATCTTACCCATGCTTTCCAACGAATAATAAGTGCGTGCCAGCGGCTCGGTAGATTCACGGAAGATGGTAGGCACAAAGGATAGCGCCACATCCTTGGGAATGTTTTTCTCCCATGCAGCCAATAGCGGGTGTAAATGAAAACAATGTGGGCACTCATAAAAGAAAAATTCCAGTACTTCGATTTTTGTGCCAGTAGTGGGCTGCGGCTCGTTCAACAAGGTATAGTCCCTGCCCGGTTGCGCTTCGGCAGACACAAGCCCGCTCATGATCATTGTCGCCACAAACAACACACTACCAATAATAATTTTCATGCTCGCTCCTTAAATTGTTCAACAAGACGGGAAACACTCACTGCGCGCGCATTGGAGTCACATCCATGCCATTTTGTTTCAAAGCGGCACGCGCATCATTCATTTCTTTACTGTTCTGATAAGGACCGGTGCGCACTCGATGCCACACCCCCTTGTCAGGAATGGTTACCGTCTGGATATTGGCCTCCATACCAAGCAAGGCCAATTTGGCTTTGAGTTTTTCCGCATCATCTTCATTCGAGAATGACCCGGCTTGCAGATAATAAATTTCTTTGTCGGCCGTTCCCGGAACAGCCTGACTCGTTTCGCCGCCCTTTGACTGATCCCCGGATTTACCCGCTGCGGGCAAGGTTGCATCTTGCTTGTCGGTGAGCACTTTGTAGAATTCGAAACGCGGTTTACCGTCACTGCTGGCACCCGGCCCTGTCGAAGTTGCCGGGCCCGGTTTAGGCGTTTCCGGCAACGGCTTCTGGATGTCAACCTGCGCTTTGGGCAAAAACGGGTTCGGTGATTTAAGAATATACCAAGCCAGACTGGCGGCCAGCGCAGCACCGATTAATATGCCAACCAAAATGCCAATCAGCAATGGGCTGCCTTTGCCTCTAACTGCGGATTTATTACTTATGTTTCTGCTCATGTTTTACCTGTTCAATTTTAATGATTAGGGAAGTCCCTAAAAACTTTATAGATAACGACAACAACCACTAAAGATTCTTTACATTTTTTCCGGTGCGCTGACACCCAATAATGCCATGCCGTTACGCATTACCTGCGCCGTAGCAGTAATCAACGCCAAACGCGCGCATTTAACCGTTTCGTCTTCGACCAAAAAGCGTGACGCATTGTAATAACTATGGAAATCAGCCGCCAACTCTTTCAGGTAAAAAGCGATTGAATGTGGAGCAAGGTCATGCGCAGCGGCTTCAACCACTTGCGAATAATCAATCAACCTTTGCAGTAAGGCCAGTTCATAATCGCTATCCAGTACGCCCAGTTCCATGTCACCCAGTGTTGCGAGCGCACCGCCCCATTGTGTCAGCACACTACGTATACGCGCATGCGCATATTGCACATAATA
Source organism: Gallionella sp. (assembly GCA_035654595.1). Taxonomy (GTDB): domain Bacteria; phylum Pseudomonadota; class Gammaproteobacteria; order Burkholderiales; family Gallionellaceae; genus Gallionella. Next base: position 3,220 of record DASRWN010000136.1, read on the forward strand.
GACCGGATTATCGTTACTCTGGGATTTTGCCAGATCCAGATCGAAATCCAGATGTTGGTCGCTTTTGCGCATGACATAAAAAAAACGTGTCGCATCATTACCCACTTCTCGACGCAAATCGCGCAGCGTCACAAATTCGCCACTGCGGGTGGACATCGCAGCCTTTTGGCCGTCACGATATAGCACCGCAAACTGCACCAGTGCGACGGTGAGTTTTTTATTGTCCATGCCCAGTGCGGTCAAGGCGCCATTGATACGCGCTATATAACCATGATGATCGGCACCCCACACGTCGATCACCCAATCAAAGCCGCGCTCAAACTTATTCAAATGATAGGCAATATCCGAAGCAAAATAAGTATAAAGACCGTTGTCGCGCTGCACTACCCGGTCCTTTTCATCACCAAATCCGGTTGAGCGGAACCACCACGCACCATCCTGTTGATACAGGTGACCGCGCGCTTTCAGTTCTGCCACAACACGCGCTACCGACCCATTATCGAACAACGATTGCTCGGAGAACCACACCTCCATCTCGACGCCAAATTCTTGCAGATCAGCGCGACAATCATCCAGTTGCTGATTCAGCGCGTATTGCTGGATATAACTGTAGTGCTCGCCCAGCAGGCGTTTTGCATTGGCAATCAAAGTATCCAGATATTCGTCCGGTTGCTCTGTAAAATCGGGGACACAAGCAAACACATCGGCACCGGCATGCACCAATTTTGCGCCCTGTGCAGCGTTGATTTGCTGCGCCATGTTGCGCACGTACTCACCCTGATAAGCATTGCCCGGAAAATCGAGAACCACGCCATGCAACTCAAGATAACGCAGCCAGGTAGACAAGGCGAGAATATCCATTTGTCGACCGGCGTCGTTGACATAATACTCACGCGATACGATATAGCCAGACGCATCCAGCACATTCGCCAAACTCGCGCCATAGGCGGCACCGCGTCCGTGTCCGACATGCAGCGGGCCGGTTGGATTGGCGGAGACAAATTCAATTTGCACTTTGCGTCCCGCACCCAACGTGCCTCGCCCATAAGTCTCACCGCTTTGTAGCACGGCTTTGACTACTGCCTGTTTGGCAACCACAGTGATAAACACATTGATGAAACCCGCACCGGCAATTTCCACTTTTTCGACCAGCGCAGAAACCGGCAATGCAGCAACCAAGGCTTGCGCAATATCGCGCGGCGATTTGCGTAATGTTTTGGCCAACTGCATTGCCAAGCCACACGCGTAGTCACCGTGGGTTACCTGCTTGGGACGTTCGATGATGATGTCAACTTGCCCAGCCCCGTTCACCACCACATCGGGTGCGACTATGCGTAATGCTTGCGCGAACAGATCAGTCAGATGGGATTTGAAATTAACGGAAGGGGTAACGCTCATGGCACACCTGCAAAAACGAGGCGCGAATTATAACATCCGCCACCATTAACCCAGCGAGTCAATTCACCCCCGCACGGTGAGCACACGGAAACGCCGGTGGGCAGTTACAACACTTTACCCGGATTCATCAATCCTCCGGGATCAAGGACACGTTTGATGCCAAGCATCAACTCCAGTTCGAGAGGGGTTTTGTGAGCGCGGATAGTTTCACGTTTAAGCTGCCCCAAACCATGTTCGGCGCTGATGCTGCCGGCAAGCTCATCGACCACTTGATAAACCAATTCATTGACCGCCGCTTCGTGCCGATCAATGAAAATTCTGTTTTGCGCAGGATCCGGCATGGCACAGTTGTAATGGATATTACCATCGCCCATATGCCCGAACGCCGCGATACGTATGCCGGGAAAGGCCCTGTTCAGAAGGGCATCGGCGCGGGTGATAAATTCCGCCACGCGACTGACCGGGACAGATACGTCATGTTTGATGCTGACACCTTCACTTTTTTGTGCCGCGCTGATATTTTTACGCAGCTTCCAGTAACGCTCCGCCGCATCAATATCGCTGGTTGTGACAAACTCCAGAATGTTCGCCGCAAAATTTTGCAACGAGCTGCGCAGTGCGTTTTCCAGCGGGCTATCCAGCACGTCGCCGAGTTGCACGAGCAAATACCAGGCATAGCGCCGCTCGAATGGCTCTGCGGTATCGGGTATATGTTTGAACACCAGCTCCAGACAACTGCGCGAGATGATTTCAAAACCGCTCAATGTATCGCCACAATCAGCGCGGATATGCGCCAGCAAACGCACCGCCGCATCCGGGTCGGCAATCGCAATGCAGGCGGTAACGCTGGTTCGCGGACGCGGAAACAGTTTCAGTACCGCTGCCGTAATAATGCCCAGCGTGCCTTCCGCGCCAATGAAAAGGTGCTTTAAATCGTAACCGGTATTGTCCTTGCGCAGACTGCGCAAACCGTTCCAGACACGTCCATCAGGCAATACCACTTCCAACCCCAGCACCAAATCACGCGCATTGCCATAACGCAACACACCGATACCACCGGCATTGGTCGACAGATTGCCGCCAATTTGGCAATGTTCGGCTACCGCTGTCAGTGCCAGCGGAAACAAACGATGATTTTTTTCTGCAGCGTTGCGAACTTCGGATAAAGTGCAGCCCGATTCCGCTGTCATGGTGTAATTCACCGCATCTATCTCGCGGATACGATTCATGCGTGACATGTTTATGACCACCTGAGCGCCCTGCGCCAGCGGCACGCCCGCACCACACAAGCCGGTATTGCCGCCTTGCGGTACGACTGCCACACCTTGTGCAGCACACCGCTCGACCAATGCGGCAACTTGTTGCGTGTCGGATGGGAACAATACCGCCAATGCCTGACCCGAATAACGACCGCGCCAATCGCTGCAGTATGGCTGGGCCGCCTCACCGGTTAAAACAAAAGCGCCTCCAATCACGTCAGAAAAAAACTTGATCAAACCTTCAGCCATAAAATCTTTGGGAGCCATTCATACCGGTAAACTGAATGTCAATGGCGTTTTCCATCCACGCCGGCGCAAAATTTAAAAACTTAATATCCGGTTTTATGATGCACACTGGGCAAATCACTACCGTCAGTAATCAGCGCCCAAATCAGGCGTGCAACACTCTCTGTGGCGATGACCGTATGCCGGTTAGCGGCGGCAAACAATTTTTCTCTCAATTCCTTGCGTACCGTAGCCACACCGGTCAGGTCGAAAATGATATCCACAGCATCTCCCTTGGCAACCAGTTCATCAATGCTGATAATCTTGATCCCGTGAGCTTGAGCGGCAGCCCGGCCCGGGGTACTGCCATTTTCCACGACAGCGGAGATTGCTATGCCTTTGCTGGACGAACCAAGCAATATTTCTAAAAATCGAGAACCCACTCTACCAAGACCGATTATTGCAACTGATTGCTTTTCCATGACACGCTCCTTTTAAGTTAAACAACTTGATTAATTCATATTGTCTGTCTAAACGGCAATACCCACATTTGATACAACATGGTAAAAATCATGATCATCGCAGCCAGACTGTAACCTAATCCGCCGACTATCACCAACCAGGTAAATTCCGGGTTCGTTCTCATTGTATTCATCCTTCGATGACACTGAAATGGATATGAACGCAACGCGGTCATTTTCACTCACCGGCTCATTAAATGCCAGCGACGTAAACGCCGCGACAATCAGAACTCCAGCGGGTCTATATCCAACGAGTAACGCAATTTCCTTGTTGCATTCATAAATAATTGCGGTTGCCAGGCGCGCAGGAAATGTTGCATCGCTTTTCGTGAACTTGCCTGAACCAGCAGTTGCGCACGAATATGATTGGCGCGGCGCGGCAGGGCTGCCGGAACCACGCCCAGAATTTCCACCTCATGTTGCAACGCCAGCGCAACGCTGCGCGCTTGATTCAGAAATTGATAAACGTCAGCCTCATGCTTGCCTTCGGCACGCAGCATCGCCTGAAACGTTAACGGCGGAAAACCCGCCAAACGTCGCTCGGCAAGCTGAGCATCAGCCCAGCTCGCGAAATCATGCGCCTGCAAAGCGCAAAATAACGGATGGTCCGGAAATGCAGTCTGAATCAATACTTCCCCCGCTTTGTCGGAACGCCCAGCACGGCCAGCCACTTGTACCAGTTGCGCAAAAAGTTTTTCCGCTGCACGGAAATCACTGCTGTATAGCGCACTATCCGGATTGATTACCCCAACCAGAGTCAGCGCAGGAAAATCATGTCCTTTCGCCAACATTTGCGTCCCGACCAGAATGTCCACCTGATTAGCGTGTATCTGCTCGCGCATGACTTGCCAGGCGCGCTTGTTGCGCGTGCTGTCACGATCTATACGCAAAATGCGTGCTTCGGGGAAACGTTCCTGCAACACGCTTTCCACACGCTGCGTGCCGCTACCCAGCGGAATTAAATCCGCACTGCCGCAACCCGGACAAGCGGCTGGCACCCGTATCTGATAACCGCAATGGTGACAGCGCAAGCGTTTTTCATCAAGGTGCAATACCAGCTTGCCCGCGCAATGTTTGCAGTCGGACAACCAGCCGCATCCCGTGCACATCAATACCGGCGCATAACCACGGCGGTTGATAAACAACAGGCTTTGCTCTTTGCGCTTGATGCGTTGTTCGATTTCACGCAGCAGATTTTCACTGACGCCGTGGTGCATGACCGTTTGCTTGATATTGACACAACGCACTGCGGGCAGGCGCGCTTCGGCTTGTGCACGCTTGCTGAGCTTGAGCAATTGATATCGTCCGTTTTGGGCGTTGTAATAGCTTTCCAGTGACGGCGTCGCCGAGCCCAGCACGATGCGAATACCAAGCTGCCTGGCGCGAAAAATTGCTACATCACGCGCCGAATAACGTAG